>CACZJD010000010.1 GCA_902781325.1 uncultured Lachnospiraceae bacterium | reverse complement strand
TATGTGGGAAAGGCGGTGAACCTCCACAATCGTGTCCGCTCTTATTTTCGTAAGATCGTAGGGAGAGGTCCGCAGATCGACCAGATGGTGAAGCAGATCGCCCGCTTCGAATACATTGTCACCGACTCGGAGCTGGAGGCGCTGATCCTGGAGAACAATCTGATCAAGGAGCACCGGCCAAAATATAACACGATGCTCAAGGACGACAAGACTTACCCCTACATCAAGGTGACAGTAGGAGAAGCCTATCCCAGGATCCTCTTCGCGAGGAGGCAGCAGAAGGACAAGGCGAGATATTTTGGCCCCTATACCAGTGCCGCGGCGGTGAAGAGCACCATCGAACTGCTGAACAGGATGTATGGACTGCGGGACTGCTCCAGGGTGCTTCCCAGAGATTTCGGGAAGGAAAGACCCTGCCTGAACCTTCACATGGAGCGCTGCTGCGCGCCGTGCACGGGCGAAGGCGGGTGGACATGGCGCTGGAGTTCCTTTCCGGGCACTATGATCCCATTATCAAAGATCTGACGCAGAAGATGACGGAAGCGTCGGAGGCGATGGAATTTGAGAAGGCGATCCGATACAGAGATCTTTTAAATGATGTGCAGCAGGTCGCCCAGAAGCAGAAAATGTCCGAGAATCTCGGTGAGAACAGGGACATCCTGGGCATCGCGGTGGACAATTCCAGCCCCGATTCCGACGGCGTCGTGCAGACTTTCTTCCTTCGGGACGGAAAGCTGATCGGCCGCGAACACTTCTATATGACCCATGTGGCCGGCAGAAAGAAGTCGGCGATCCTGTCTGAGTTCATCAAACAGTTCTACGGGGGAACCCCTTCGATCCCCAAAGAGATCTTTCTTCCCTGCGAGCTGGAGGACCGGGAGCTGCTGGAGCAGTGGCTTACTGCTGTCAAGGGAAGCAAGGTGGTCCTGCGCGTGCCCGTCAAGGGACAGAAAGAGAAACTGGTCGAACTGGCTAATACCAATGCCGGCCTCGTACTCGATAAGGACCGTGAGCGGCTCAAGAGAGAAGAGGGAAGGACCATCGGCGCTGTGCGGGAGATCGAGCAGCTGCTCGGACTTAAGAAGGCGGACCGGATGGAGGCCTTCGACATCTCCAATATCAGCGGATTCGCAAATGTCGGATCCATGGTGGTCTACGAGAAGGGAAAACCCAAGCGCAGCGATTACCGCAAATTCCGGATCAAAACAGTGTCGGGCCCCAATGACTACGCCTGCATGAAGGAGGTGCTCACAAGGCGCTTCCGCCACGGGATGGACGAGCAGAAGGAACTGGACAGGAGACTGATCGACAGGGAGTTCGGGAGTTTCACAAGATTTCCGGACGTCCTTATGATGGACGGCGGCAGAGGGCAGGTAAATATCGCCCTGCAGGTGCTCGACGAGCTGGGACTTCAGATCCCGGTCTGCGGAATGGTGAAGGATGATCACCACAGGACCAGAGGTTTGTATTACAATAATGTTGAAATCCCTATTGACCGCTCGAGCGAGGCCTTCAAACTGATCACCCGGATCCAGGATGAGGCCCACAGGTTCGCCATCGAGTATCACCGGTCGCTCCGGGGCAAGGCGCAGACATCTTCCGCGCTGGAAGAGATCCCCGGGATCGGACCTGCCAGGAAGAAAGCGCTGATGCGCGAATTCGGCTCCATAGAGGAGATCGCGGCGGCGGATGTCGAGAGGCTCGCCGGTGTGCCGGAGATCACGACGGCCGCAGCGGAGGAGATCTATCAGTATTTTCACAGAAAAAAGGAATCGCCCGCGGGAAATCCGGGGGCGGAGGCAGAGGCACAAGTAAGTGATCCCGGCGCATAAGCCAGAGAGGAAAGAATATGGGAACTGTTCGATTAAATGAGGTGATCGCCAAAATGAACCTCGAGAATCTGACGCCGCAGATCGATGTCTCCAAGATCAGGATCCGGCAGCCCGATATCAACCGGCCCGCAGTGCAGATGACAGGGTATTTTGAACACTTCGCGGCGGGAAGGATCCAGATCATCGGTCTGGTGGAGTACTCCTATATGCAGCAGATGAGTCCTGAGCGGAAGGAAGAGATCTACAAGAAGTTCCTCTCTATGGATATTCCCTGCGTTGTATTCTGCAGAGAACTCGAGCCCGACGAACTTTTCATGAAATACGCCCTGGAAAACGGGGTGGCGCTTCTGATGACCAAGAATGCCACTTCCAACTTTATGGGTGAGATCATCCGCTGGCTGAATGTCCGGCTGGCGCCCTGCATCACGATCCACGGCGTCCTGATCGACGTCTACGGCGTCGGTGTCCTGATCACAGGCGAGAGCGGCATCGGTAAATCCGAGATGGCGCTGGAACTGATCAAGAGGGGGCACAGACTGGTATCAGACGATGTTGTTGAGATCCGCAAGGTGAGCGAGGATACTCTGATCGGCACGGCACCCGAGATCACGAAGCATTTGATCGAACTGAGGGGCATCGGCATCATCGATGTCAAGACCCTGTTCGGCGTCTCCAGCGTCCGCAACAGCCAGAATATCGATCTGGTCATAGAACTGGAGGAATGGAGCAAAGACAAGGATTTCGACCGCCTTGGCCTTGAGGAGCATTATATCGAGTACCTCGGCAACCGCGTTGTGTGCCACAAGATCCCGATCCGTCCGGGCCGGAATCTCGCGATCATCTGCGAGGCAGCGGCTGTCAACCACAGGCAGAAGCTCATGGGCTATAACGCGGCTCAGGAGCTCTACAAGCGTGTCCAGGCCAATCTCATGGGCGGAAACAGAGATGATGAGGACGATTAAGTGATTACAGAAGGATTAGTCAGTGAACTTATAAAGATCGCGGCTCCGGAGAGAGTGACAAGAGACGAACCTCTGTCGGGGCACTGCTCCTTCAGGACCGGAGGACCGGCGGACCTGTTTATTCAGGTGTGTACGGAGGAGGAACTGGTAAAGACCATGGAGCTGCTCCGATCATCGGGAATCGAGGTGTTCCTGCTCGGAAGAGGCACGAACCTCCTGATCGGAGACGGAGGCTTTCGGGGAGCGGTCGTGACCATGTGCGCTCCTTCAGGAACGGAGTCAGATCTGTGTGATGTGAGGATCGACGGATGCCGCCTGAGAGCAGGGGCGGGCGCCTCTCTTCTCAAAATAGCGATGGCCGCTAGAGACGCGTCCCTTGCCGGATTTGAATTCGCGGCAGGCATACCCGGCTCGCTCGGCGGCGCAGTCATGATGAACGCCGGCGCTTACGGCGGCGAGATGAAGGATGTGGTGAGGTCTGTAAGGATCTTTTACCCGGATTCCGGGATCAGGGAATTTTCCGGAGAAGAGATGGAATTCGGCTATCGCACCAGCCGCCTGAAACGGGAGAGAGGAATCGTTCTCGGCGCTGAAATAGAGCTGGAGCCCGGCGACAGGCAGAAAATAATTGACAAGATCACAGAACTTGCGCAGAAGCGCATGGACAAGCAGCCCTTGGAGTATGCCAGCGCGGGCAGCACTTTCAAGAGGCCGGAAGGATATTTTGCCGGCAAACTGATCCAGGACGCGGGCCTTATGGGCTTTAGCGTGGGCGACGCCCAGGTGTCGGAGAAACACGCGGGCTTTGTGATCAACAGGGGGAACGCCAGCGCGGCGCAGATCAGGCAGCTGATCGAAGAAGTGCAGAGGATCGTGCTGGAGGATTCCGGCGTGCAGCTTGAGAGGGAAGTGATCTTTTTGGGAGAATTTTAAGGACCCGGGCAGGGCTCCCGGCGCAGGGCGGCTCTGCGGAAAGGACAAAAATGAGATTTGTTGTAGTGACAGGTATGAGCGGAGGAGGAAAGCTTACCGCGATCCGCTTTCTGGAGGATATGGGCTATTACTGCGTGGACAATCTCCCGGTCCGTCTGATCGACCCCTTTATGGAACTCGTATCCGCGCCCGGCAGCGATGTCGACAAGGTCGTGCTGGGTCTGGATGTCCGCGCCGACAAATCCTTCGACAATGTGGAACAGGTGCTCGCGGCGCTCAAAAAGAAGGGCTATAAGTACGAGATCCTCTTTATGGACGCCAGCGACGAGGTCCTGATCAAGAGATACAAGGAGACCAGGCGCCAGCATCCCGTGTGCCCGTCCGGCCGCGTGGAGGACGGCATCGCGCAGGAGAGAAAGATCCTGGAGCAGATCAAAAAAGACGCGGACTATGTGATCGACACTTCAGGCCTCCTCACCAGAGTTCTCAAGGAGGAATTGATCAAGATCTTCGTCAAGGACGAGAACTACAATTCTTTGATGATCTCTATCATGTCTTTTGGCTTCAAGAACGGTATTCCGGCCGACGCGGATCTGGTCTTTGACGTCCGCTTCCTGCCCAATCCCTTCTACGTGGAGAGGCTCAAGAAACTGACGGGGAACGATAAACCTGTCCGGGACTACGTCATGTCCTTCCCGGAGGCAGGGCAGTTTATGGAGAAACTTGAGGATATGATCTCCTTTCTGATCCCGGGCTATGTCAAAGAGGGCAAGAACCAGCTGGTCATAGCCATCGGATGCACCGGCGGACAGCACCGCAGCGTGACGATCGCCAACGCGCTGGCCGAGAGGCTTCGGGGCGGCGACTACGGGATCAACCTCTATCACAGAGATTCGAAGCACTAGAACAGACGGGGGTTCACTATGTCTTTTTCTTCTGAAGTGAAGGCGGAGATCGCCTCCGATATCCCCTCTGCCAGGCACTGCCGGATCGCGTCTGAGGCGGTCCTGCTTGCGTGCATCGGCAGATTTGAGAGGGATCCGGACGGAAAATACAGGCTTCTGCTGAGTCAGGATAACGGTGAAGCCCTTAGAAAGTGCTTTACTTTAGTATGTAAAACCAGTAATATTAGAACCATGGTGTGTTCGCCGGTCAGTACGGGAGGCCGGGAACCGAGGGGATGGCTGCAAGCAGACCTTTCCTCAGACACAGTGAGAGAGCTCGCGCAGAAGACCGGGGCGTGTGACAGCGCCGGAAATCTGCAAAGAGATGACGACTGCACAGTGCCGGCGGAACTGCTGGGAAGAAGCTGCTGCAGAAGGAATTACATCAGGGATCTCTTCCTGTGCTGCGGATCTGTGAGTGATCCCCGTAAAGAGTATCATCTGGAGTGGAGCTGCGACTCGAAAGAGCAGGCTTCACAGCTGAAGGAAATACTTCTGAGTTTTGGCAAGGAAGCCAAATCTGTTCTTCGCAAGAAAGTCCAAGTTGTGTATTTTAAGGACTCCGAGGACATCGTCGATCTTCTGAACCTGATGGGAGCGCCCATCAGCATGATGGAGATGGAGAATCAGAGAATCCTCAAGGAACTGCGCAATTCTGTCAACCGGCGCGTCAACTGCGAGACAGCCAACATAGGGAAGACAGTGAGCGCGTCCAGGAAGCAGATCAGCGACATCCGCTATCTGGAGGAGTCAGGGATTCTCAGGACACTCCCGGAGAGTCTGAGGAAAATGGCCGAGCTGCGACTGCAGTATCCGGACACTCCTCTGCGGGAACTGGGTGATCTGGCCGTTCCCCCCATCGGAAAGTCGGGGGTGAACCACAGGCTGAGAAGACTCACGGAGATCGCCGAGAAATACAGATCGGATTCGCGAAGCGGGAAACAGGCTTCCGGGGCCGGACTAGAGAAGAGGCCGGACAGCGCAGTCAAGGAGAATGTGTAATGATGAAGAAATCTATTAAGATCTCATGCCCGGGCGGTCTTGAGCCCAGACCTATCGCCGAGCTGGTACAGGTGGCCAGCAAGTATGAGAGCAAGATCTATCTCGAAACAGATACGAAGCGCGTTAACGCGAAGAGTATCATGGGAATGATGTCTTTGAATCTCGCGAACGGTGATCTGCTCACCGTATCGGCAGATGGGAATGATGAGGAAGGCGCGATGCAGGAGATCCAGAGCTTTCTCAAGGACAAGCTCAATCTTGTGAGCTGACTATCTTATTAAAGACGCGCAGGGGATCCGGCGCAGAGTTTACAATAATGAATAGGGAGTAAAAAGACCGGCATCGCTGTCAGGGAAGTCCTGGCAGCGGGCCGGTTTTTTTATACATGCGGGGAAAAAGCTCCAAAAACAAAAAAACTCCCGTAAAAGGGAGGATGCCAGGTACATCAGTACCTGGCATGTTATGAAAAAGTTATTTGTAAACCAACAATGGGTAATCGTCTTGTTTGTTGTCTATGATTGTATTATAGATGTCAATCGTGTACAAAGATTTAGTAAAAATTGAAGAATGTAAAAATAAAATATGAACAAAATATGAACGCCTCCGGCTTTACTTCCGCTTTGCATTCCGATGCAGGTCTTTGTATAATGATGCATAGTATGGTCGAGAAAGTATTTTTTTATCTGGAAGAACAATGGTACAAGGAAAGCCTTCCCGAAGCAGCGGAGGCCGTGCGGACTTACAGAGGGTACGGCTTCGAATCGGACCTGTGGGTGGTCGACGCCGGCGAAGAGCTGCCTGCCCCGGAGTTTGACGCGCTGTACATCGCGGATTCGGAGCGGCTGCTGCGGCAGCTGCAGGATCTGGGAGCCGCGTTCTGCGGGTACTCCCATGGGGGTCAGACCCCCGGGAACGGGGGTCTGACCCCCATCAAAAGTGCCGACTATATTTTGATGGAGCCTCAGTGGGTGGACAGGGATTCTCTGGTCAAGATCTGGCAGCGGCAGAGGCATCTGCCCTGGACGATCCTGGAGACGGCGCGCTGCGAAGTGCGGGAGTTCGTCCCGGAAGATCTTGAAGCGATCCGCGCGCTCTATGACGAGGAGGCTGTGAAGTTTCTCGAAGCGCCCTCGGAGGACACTGAGAAGGAGAGGAAGATCCTGGAGGCCTATATCGACAGAGTCTACCGGTTCTGCGGATACGGCCACTGGGCGGTGATCTCCCGACAGACGGAGGAACTTATTGGCAGGATCGGCTTTTCCTTCCCGAACAGTTCCGCGCCCGGACCGGCGCCGGACGCGTCCTTCGGCTATCTCGTCAGAAAGGACCGGCGGGGGAAAGGAATCGCCCGGGAAGTCTGTGCGGCGCTCATAGAGTACGGCTTTACGCAGCTCGGATTTGAGCGGATCGGGGCCGATACGGCGCTCTCCAATACCGCTTCCGACAAAATATTGCGATCTTTTGGCTTCAGAGAGGTAGCGCGCAGGGAAGATCAGCGCTATTATATACTGAACAAAAATGAATGGATTTTCATATTATAGAAGATATAGAGCGGAGGAATTAACATGATCAATGAACATTATCTGAACATGCTGTCCAATAAATCGGTGATCCGGACTCTCTCGGAGTACGCCACCGCAAGGGGGAAAGAGGTCGGCTATGAGAACGTATTCGACTTCAGCCTCGGAAACCCCTCTGTGCCCGCGCCTCAGAGCTTTAAGGACGTTTCGATCTCGCTCCTCGAGACAATGGAGCCCTTAAAACTCCACGGTTACAGCCCCACCCTCGGCATTCCCGAGGTGAAGGAGAAGGTCGCGGCCTCCCTGAACCGCAGATTCGGAATGAATTATACCGGCAATCATATTTTTGCCACATCCGGAGCAGCCGGCGCTCTTGCGCACGCGCTGCGCGCTGTTACGAAGCCCGGCGACGAGGTGCTCGTATTCGCACCCTATTTCCCGGAATACAATCCTTACATCAACGACACAGGAGCCAGGATCAAAGTGGTTCCCGCTGATCTTGAGACTTTCCAGATCAATTTTGAAGAGGCGGAGAAGTATCTGACCGAGAATGTGGCAGCGGTCCTGATCAACACCCCCAACAACCCTTCGGGAGTGCTGTACAGTGAGGAGACGCTGGAGAAGCTCGCCGATCTTTTGACAAGGAAGTCCGCGGAATTTGGCCACAACGTGTTCCTGATCTCGGACGAGCCTTACAGGGAGATCATCTTCGACGGCAAAAAAGCGCCGTATGTGGCGAAGTTCTATCCTCACACCCTGACCTGCTATTCCTTCTCCAAGTCCCTCTCCGTGCCCGGAGAGCGTATCGGCTACGTGGCAGTCAATCCTGCCTGCGAGCACGCCGAAGACCTGGTGCCCATGTTCGGACAGATCTCCAGAGGCATCGGCCACAACTGCCCGTCCTCGCTGATCATGCTGGCTATGGCGGAGACAGTGGACGACACAGCGGATCTCTCCGTCTATGAGACGAACATGAACCTGCTCTACGATACCTTCAAGGAACTCGGCTTCACCGTTGTGAGGCCCGGCGGTACTTTCTATATCATGCCCAAGGCCCTGGAGGAAGATGCCGTGGCATTCTGCCAAAAGGCGCTGAAGTATGACCTGATCTTTGTCCCGGCGGACGGCTTCGGGGCACCCGGCTTCTTCCGCGTCGCTTACTGCATCGACACAGAGAAGGTGGAGAGAGCGCTGCCCAGGATACGCGAATTCGTGCAGGCCGAGTACGCGGGAAAGTGATGGAAAGGAGAATCCTGAATGCAGATATCTGTAATTGAAATACTCAAAGCTATTTTGTTCGGTATCGTGGAAGGCGTCACTGAGTGGCTCCCGATCAGCAGCACCGGACATATGATCCTGCTCAACGAGTTCGTGAAGCTGGACGTCTCCCCTGAGTTCTGGAACCTGTTTCTGGTGGTCATTCAGCTCGGCGCGATCCTCGCGGTGGTCATCCTCTACTGGAAGACCATCTGGCCTTTCAAAAAAGTGACGACAAAGTCGGGCGGCTCCAAGATCATAGTGAGGAAACCGACGATCATGCTCTGGCTCAAGGCCCTGGTGGCCTGCATCCCCGCCGGCGTCGTAGGCGTCCTGGCGGACGACTGGCTGGACGCGCACCTCTACAATGCGATCGTCGTAGGCATCGCGCTGATCGTCGTGGGTATTGCCTTCATTATTATTGAGAGCGTGAACAAGAACAGAGTGCCCCGGGTCGACAGACTCAGGGACCTGACCTTCAAGGACGCCTTCCTCATCGGAATTTTCCAGCTGATCGCGGCGGTCTTCCCCGGAACCTCCCGCTCCGGAGCCACCATCGTCGGCGGACTTATGATCGGCGTCTCCCGCACGGTGGCTGCCAAGTTCACCTTCATCCTGGCGATCCCGGTCATGGCAGGCGCGAGCCTTCTCAAGATCGTCAAGTACGGCTTCCGTTTCTCCGGCGGCGAACTGATCCTTCTCGGCACAGGCATGCTGGTCGCATTCCTGGTATCCATGGTGATCATCGCCTTCCTGATGAACTACATCAGAAAGCACGACTTCAGGGTCTTTGGCTGGTACCGGATCATCCTCGGCATACTGGTTCTTCTGTACTTTTTGGTGATCAAAGCGCCGGTATATTGACGAAATTGTCGAAAAAGTTGACAAAATCAGATAACTGCGCTATTTTATATGAAGTTTTTGGGGATTAACTATATTTGCGTACTGCGGGGGGCTGTATTTTTAATTTTAAGGAGAATTTGAACCATGGCAGAAGCAAAGAAAACAGCAAAGGCAACCGTTAAGAAGCCTGTAGCAAAGGCAGCAGAGACAACAGCCAAGAAGGCAGCTGCAGAGACAACAGCCAAGAAGACAACTGCTAAGGCTACAGAAACCAAGACTACAGCAGCAAAGAAGACAACAACAAAAACCGCAGCTGCTAAGACGAACAAGAAGGCAGCGGCCGTCAAGGAGAACATCTCCATCCAGTTCGCAGGCAAGGAATACACAACAGAGCAGCTTGTCAAGATCGCCAAGGATGTGTGGGAATTCGATCTTAAGAAGGATCCCGCTGATTTCAAGGAAGTTCAGCTGTACGTTAAGCCCGAGGAAGCAAAGGCTTACTACGTGATCAACGGAACTGAGACAGGAAGCTTCAATATCTGATCAGGAGCTATTGTCTGGATAATGAATTGCCGAGGGGCAGCACCGCAGGGTGCTGCCTCTTTTTAGGTGCAGGGGAAGGTGCCTGTTAAATGAGTGCTGTGATGGGGTGATTCCTTAATAAACATTTTAGAAATTCGCCGATCCCGATACGGAGGATATTATGGAACTGCAAGATCGCAAGATGAAAATATTGCAGGCTATCATCCGCAATTACCTGGAGACCGGCGAGCCGGTAGGCAGCAGGACGATTTCCAAGTACACCGATCTCAAACTGAGCAGTGCAACGATCAGGAATGAGATGGCTGACCTTGAAGAGATGGGACTGATCATGCAGCCGCACACGTCGGCCGGACGTATTCCTACTGATGCGGGTTACCGCCTCTACGTGGACAACATGCCCTGCAGAAGCAGGACAGGCTGGAGAATCTTTTGCAGCAGGTCGCCAAGCTTCTGGCCGCGAACACTCAATACGCGTCGATGATCTCATCGCCGGTGATGCGCAGGAACAAGATCAAGTTCATACAGCTCTCGCAGCTGGATGACAGCAACATTCTTGCGGTGATCGTGCTTGAGGGGAACCTGATCAGGAACAGGGTGATTCCGGTGGATATGCCGCTGGACGCGGAGCAGATGCTGAGACTTAACATGCTGCTCAACACGAATCTGTGCGGGCTTCCCATCGAGGAGATCACGCTGGGGCTGATTGAGTCCATCAAGAGAGACGCCGGTATTCACACGCAGATCGTCAATGACGTTTTTGACGCGGCGGCGGAGATCGTTCGGAAAGAGGAAGATCTGAAGATCTACACGAGCGGAGCCAAGAATATTTTCAGGTATCCGGAGCTCGCCGATCACAACAAAGCGAGCGAGATCATCAGTGACTTCGAGGAGAAGCAGGCACTGGGGAGTATTGTACAGGAATCTCTGTCAGGCAGCAGCGAGACCGGAATTCAGGTTTACATCGGCGAAGAGATGCCGGTGGCCAGCATGAGGGACTGCAGTGTTGTTACCGCCACTTATGATCTGGGTGACGGCATGAAGGGGACGGTGGGAATCATCGGACCCCGGAGAATGGACTATGAGAGAGTTGTCGATGTGCTCCGGCATATGATGGAGCAGCTCGACGATCTGTATAAACAATAAGAGAGCAGGAATGAGCACCTTGCCGGTTCTGGACACAGAGAGTGCGGTGCGGAAAGGAATATATGGCAGAAGCTGAGAACAAAATGAATGAACAGCCCGGCACCGAACCCGAAGAGATCATGGACGAGACAGTCGAAGAGACCACAGACGAGACAGTCGATAAGGCCGCAGATGAAACTGTAGACGAAACCGTGGATGAGACCGGGGCGGAGGAAGCTGCAGAGGAGACGCCCGATCCGGAAGGCGCAGCAGAGCCTGGGGCACAGGCACCTGCGGGCAGTAAGGAGAAAGCGGTCCAGGAAAAGGTAGCTGCTCTTGAAGACAAGGTGAAGCGCCAGATGGCGGAGTTCGACAACTTCCGCAAGCGCACAGCCAAGGAGAAGGAGCAGATGTTCTCCATGGGAGAGAAGAGTGTGATCGAGAAGATGCTTCCCATTGTGGACAACTTCGAGAGAGGCCTGGCGGCGGTTCCCGAGAGCGAGAAGGACAGCGCGATCGTCAGCGGTATGGAAATGGTCTACAAGCAGCTCATGAAGCAGCTGGAAGATCTGGGAGTAAAGCCCATCGAGGCGGTCGGCAAGGAATTCGACCCGAACTTCCACAACGCGGTAACGCAGGTGGCGAGCGACGAGTTTGAGTCCGGCATTGTGGCGCAGGAATTCCAGAAGGGCTATACCTACCACGACATGGTGATCCGCCACTCAATGGTGGGCGTAGTCGCCTGACAAGGACATAAACAGATCTGACGGGGAAAGATCCCGGATAAACAGATTTTTGACAAAACAGTGAAAATTACGGCTCTGTGCCTGTAAAAGACACAACCGAGACGTATATATTTTGGAAAATAATCCACTATTACAGATAGAGCGCGAAAGGCGCGAAAAAGGAGGAAATAATGAGTAAGATTATCGGTATCGACCTTGGTACAACAAACAGCTGCGTAGCAGTTATGGAAGGCGGAAAGCCTACAGTTATCGCAAATACAGAGGGCGCAAGGACCACACCTTCCGTCGTTGCTTTCACAAAGAACGGCGAGAGACTGGTAGGTGAGCCCGCTAAGCGTCAGGCAGTTACAAACGCTGACAACACAATCTCTTCTATTAAGAGAGACATGGGAACAGACCGCGGCCGCACCATCGACGGCAAGAAGTATTCCCCTCAGCAGATCTCCGCTATGATCCTGCAGAAGCTGAAAGCTGACGCAGAGAGCTATCTGGGCGAGAAGGTCACAGAGGCAGTCATCACTGTTCCCGCATACTTCAACGACGCACAGAGACAGGCTACAAAGGATGCCGGCAAGATCGCAGGCCTTGATGTCAAGAGAATCATCAACGAGCCCACAGCGGCAGCTCTGGCTTACGGCCTGGACAACGAGAAAGAGCAGAAGATCATGGTCTATGACCTGGGCGGCGGCACATTCGATGTTTCCATCATCGAGATTGGCGACGGCGTTATCGAAGTTCTGTCCACCAACGGCGACACACGTCTGGGCGGCGATGACTTCGACCAGAGGATCATTGACTGGATCATCCGTGAGTTCAAGGCAGCAGAGGGCATCGACCTCTCTGGCGACAAGATGGCTCTGCAGAGAATGAAGGAAGCAGCTGAGAAGGCTAAGAAAGAGCTGTCCAGCGCGATCACGACCAACATCAACCTTCCTTTCATCACAGCTACAGCGGAAGGCCCCAAGCACTTCGACAAGAACCTCACAAGGGCTAAATTCGAAGAGCTGATCAGCGACCTCGTAGAGAAGACCGCTATCCCGGTTCAGAACGCTATGAGAGACGCCGGCCTCAACAACTCCGACCTCGGCAAAGTCCTGCTGGTAGGCGGTTCCACAAGAATCCCCTGCGTACAGGAAAAGGTTCAGCAGCTGACAGGCCATGAGCCCAGCAAGACCCTCAACCCCGATGAGTGCGTTGCTATCGGCGCTGCGATCCAGGGCGGCAAGCTTGCAGGCGATGCAGGCGCAGGCGACATCCTTCTTCTGGATGTCACACCTCTGACACTTTCCATCGAGACCATGGGCGGCATCGCTACCCCTCTGATCGAGAGAAATACAACTATCCCTACCAAGAAGAGCCAGGTGTTCTCCACAGCAGCTGACAACCAGACCGCTGTTGACATCAACGTCCTTCAGGGCGAGAGAAAGTTCGCGAGAGACAACAAGTCCCTCGGCCAGTTCAGACTGGACGGAATCCCGCCCGCAATGCGCGGTGTACCGCAGATCGAGGTTACTTTCGACATCGACGCGAACGGTATCGTAAATGTTTCCGCTAAGGACCTGGGCACAGGCAAAGAGCAGCACATTACCATCACTGCCGGATCCAATATGTCCGACGCGGATATCGAGAAGGCGATCAAGGAAGCTGCTCAGTTCGAGGCAGAGGACAGAAAGCGCAAGGAAGCTGTAGACGCCAGAAATGAAGCTGACTCCATCGTATTCCAGACCGAGAAGGCTCTGAAGGAAGTCGGCGACAAGATCGACGCGTCCGCAAAGGCAACTGTTGAAGCTGAGATCGCGGACCTCAAGGCAGTCCTTGAGAGAACCAAGGATCAGACTGACATCAGCGACGCTGATATTGACGCCCTCAAGTCCGGCAAGGAGAAACTGATGAACGACTCCCAGCAGCTGTTCACTCAGATGTATCAGAACATGCAGAACCAGGGCGCAGGTCCCAACATGGGCGGCCAGAACGCAGGCGGAAGCGCAGGTAATGACGACGACGTAGTTGACGGCGATTACCGCGAGGTGTAAAAGTTCAAAAAAGTGCAGCGGCACTTTTTTGAACCAGAAGGATTGGCTGAAGCCAATCCTTCCGGGTTATTGAAATTCGGTAAGACATCAGATTAGTATTGAAATAAACAGGAAAATGATATAGTTTAGTGAGTGCCCAGGTCGCGCTTAGCACGCGGCTTGGGCAACTCCCTTGTAAACAGAGAAAAATACGTGAGAGAACGAAAGTATTATGGCTGAACAGAAACGTGATTACTATGAAGTGCTTGGAGTTGCCAAGGACGCGTCTGAGGAAGATATCAAGAAGGCTTACAGGAAACTGGCCAAAAAATACCATCCGGACATGAACCCCGGCGACAAGAATGCGGAAGCTAAATTCAAGGAGGCCTCAGAGGCCTATGCGGTCCTGAGCGACGCGGAGAAGCGTTCGCAGTACGACCAGTTTGGCTTTGCAGCGTTCGACGGAAGCAGCGGTTTTGGCGGCTTTGATTTCAATTCGGCTGATTTTGGCGATATTTTCGGAGACCTGTTCGGAGACTTTTTCGGCGGCGGCAGGCGGGGACCGGCTAACGGTCCCATGAAGGGGACCAATGTCCGCACCAGCGTGCGGATCACATTCCTCGAAGCGGTTACCGGTGTCGAGAAAGAGATCACACTTAATCTCAAGGATCCCTGCCCGACCTGCTCGGGCACAGGCGCGAAGCCGGGGACAACCCCGCAGATGTGCCCCAAGTGCGGCGGCAAGGGCCAGGTGGTGTTCACGCAGCAGTCCTTCTTCGGAACAGTTCGAAATGTGCAGACATGCCCGGACTGCGGAGGAAGCGGAAAGATCATCAAGGATAAGTGCACGAACTGCAGCGGCACGGGTTATATCAGCAGCAAGAAGACCATCAAAGTATCCATTCCGGCCGGAATCGACAACGGACAGAGCGTCCGCATCCGCGATAAGGGTGAGCCCGGCGTCAACGGAGGGCCCAGAGGAGATCTTCTTGTAGAAGTGATCGTAGAACCGCATCCCGAGTTCATGCGTCAGGACTACAATGTTTTCTCCACAGTGAACATTTCCTACGCGATGGCGGCCCTGGGCGGAAGCATAGTCATCAACACCGTGGACGGCAAGGTGATTTACGATGTCAAGCCCGGCACGCAGAGCGACACGAGAATAAGGCTCAAGAATAAGGGTATTCCCACGATCCGCAACCAGCAGATCCGGGGCGATCACTATGTAACGCTGGTAGTGGAGACACCCACCAAACTCAGCAAGGAAGCAAAGGATCTGCTCAGACAGTTTGACGCCCTGACAGGGGATTCCCTCAATCAGGCGGAGCGCGAGACCGCGGACAAGAAGGACGCGCCCAAGAAAGAATCGAATAAAAAGAAGAAATTCTGGAAGAACTGAGCAGTTCAGTGCCTGACCCCGGGAATAAACGGGGCAGAGGAGACTAAATACAGTCAGCCGGCAGCGTTATTATGCGCTGCCGGCTTTGGTGCGTTATTACTTATATATAAAAACAGAGGGACAGCATATGAAATGGATGGCATTCAGAGTCCGCACAAAAGCAGAGGCGGAGGACATAATCATCAGTTCCATGCAGGATATCGGCCTGTACGGCGCGCAGATCGAGGACCATGTGCCGCTCACGGCCGCGGAGAAGGAGCAGATGTTCGTTGACATACTGCCCGACGCCGGGGAGGACGACGGGTCAGCGGTACTCAGTTTCTTTTTGGAGGAGACCGAAGACGGCCGCGTCCTTGTGGACGACGAGCCGAAGACGCCCGAAGAGGTGAAGGCTTCCATCCTGGAGGAACTGGCCGAGCTCAGGACCTATACGGAGATCGGAGACGGCACAGTTACTATTGAGGAGACCGAAGACGTGGACTGGATCAACAATTGGAAGCAGTATTTCCACCAGTTCTGGATCGACGATATTCTGGCAATTCCTTCCTGGGAGAAGCCGGAAATCACCGACAAGAAGCCCGCGCTGGTCTTCCATATCGATCCCGGAACAGCTTTCGGAACGGGCATGCACGAGACCACGCAGCTCTGCATCAGGCAGATCCGCAAGTACCTGACTCCTGAGACAGTTATGCTGGATGTAGGCACCGGAAGCGGAATCCTCGCTATTTTGGCTCTGATGTTCGGCATTAAGAGCGCCGTGGGAACGGATCTGGATCCCTGCGCGCCCCCTGCGATCGAGGACAACCTGCGCACCAACGGCGTTGACCCCGACAAGTTCCACGTGATCCTCGGCAACCTGATCGACGACGAGAAGGTGCAGACGGAAGTGGGAACTGAGAAATACGACATTGTGGCTGCCAACATTCTGGCGGATGTGCTGATCCCGCTGACACCCCATGTGGTGCCGACAATGAAACCCGGCGCCTATTACATCACATCAGGAATCCTGGAGGGGCGGGAAGACAGCGTCGCCGAGGCGATGAGAGAAGCCGGCCTGGAGGTAATCAGTGTGACCGCGCAGGGCGAGTGGCGCTGCGTAGTCGGCCGCAAGCCGCTGGCATAAGGAGACGAGCAAATGCTGCATATCTTTGTAGACCCCGCGCAGATGCAGGGGGAGCTCCTGTACGTGACGGGCAGGGACGTCAACCATATTAAGAACGTGCTGCGCATGAAACCCGGCGACGAGATCAGCGTGCGGACGGGACAGGACGAGCGCGAATACCGCTACGGCATCGAGGAGTTCACGGACTCGGAGGTGGTGTGCCGCCTGCGCTTTGTCAAGGAGTCCGACGTGGAACTCCCCGTGAAGGTATATCTCTTCCAGGGGCTTCCCAAGTCCGACAAGATGGACCTGATCGTACAGAAGGCGGTGGAACTGGGCGCGGCCGAGATCATCCCGGTGCAGATGCGCCGCAGCGTCGCCAAACTCGAAGGCGCCAAAATAGCGAAGAAGACACAGCGCTGGCAGACCATAGCGGAGTCAGCGGCCAAACAGAGCCGCAGAGCCGTAGTCCCGCTGGTGCGCGAGCCCATGACGATGGAGGAAGCCGTCCGATTCGCTAAGGAGAACACGCAGACGCGTCTTCTTCCCTATGAATTGCAGGAAGAGGACGGAAGTACCAGGAGCCTCATCGAGGGGATCGAAGAGGGAAGCGCCGTCTCCATATTTATCGGACCGGAGGGCGGCTTCGAGCCCGGCGAAGTGGAACTGGCAAAGGCGGCGGGTATTCTGCCGATCTCTCTCGGCAGAAGGATCCTTCGCACCGAGACGGCGGCACTGGTGGTGCTCTCCTGGCTGATCTACCGCTTTGAAACCTGCTGATCCACAGGCGAACAGTTTGTAATCGGCAAAATGATGTGTTATCATGCTGGGTACGGCAAAATATCCCGCAAGTATAGAGTTGAGAGGAAACATGAGAGAAGCGTATCTGGACAATTCTGCTACGACCCGGTGCTTTCCGGAAGTAGTCGAGCTGATGAACAAAATATATCTGGAAGAATACGGCAATCCCTCCAGCATGCACCATAAGGGCGTGGAGGCTGAGAGGCAGATCACCGAGGCGAAGAGGACTCTGGCGCAGATCCTGAAAGTGAATGAGAAGAACCTCATTTTCACATCCTGCGGCACGGAATCCGACAATCTCGCCATTATCGGCGGCGCTATGGCCAACATGAGAAGGGGACGCCACCTGATCACGACGAATATCGAGCACCCCGCGGTCCTGGAATCTATGAAATATCTGGAATCCCTGGACTTTGAGGTGACCTATCTTCCTGTGGACGAATACGGAATCGTTTCTCCGGATCTGGTGGAGCAGGCCGTAAGGGATGACACGATCCTGGTGTCCGTCATGCACACCAACAATGAGATCGGCGCGGTGGAGCCGATCCGGGAGATCGCGAAGCGCATCAATGAGAAAAATCCCTCGGCGCTCTTTCATGTGGACGCCGTGCAGGGTTTTGGCAAAGCGCAGATCTATCCCAAAAAGTGGGGAGTTGACCTTCTGTCAGTCAGCGGGCACAAGATCCACGCGCCCAAGGGGACCGGTTTCCTCTATATCGGCGACAAGGTGAAGGTGAAGAACCTGATGTTCGGCGGCGGGCAGCAGGGCGGTATGCGCTCCGGCACGGAAAATGTGGCCGGCATCGCGGCTATGGGCCTCGCGGCGAAGATGCTGTATCAGGATTTTGACGGCAGTATCGACAGACTGTACGGACTGCGGGAGAAATTCCTCGGCGAGATCTCGGACATCCCGGACCTTCGGGTGAACGGCCCCAGGGGAAGAAAGTGCGCGCCGCACATCATCAGCCTTACAGTGCCCGGCGTGCGCGCGGAAGTGCTGCTGCACGCGCTGGAGGAGAAGGGCGTTTACGTCTCATCGGGAAGCGCCTGCGCATCCAACAAGCCCCACACATCGGCGACTTTGGAAGCGATCAAACTCCCCAGAGCCTACCTCGACAACACCATTAGAATCAGTTTTTCTGAAATGACCACCGAAGAGGACATCCTTCAGGCTTCTACGGCCTTGCATGAGATCATCCCCTTCTTGAGAAAATATACCAGACATTGAATTGGATCGTACCCGAAAGGATGTAAGCGGTTAAGGCAGCCACTATGTCCCTTCAGGCGACTCATCTCGTAAGTAGGGCGGAGCCTGAAGGGACATAGTGGCTGCCGTACCCCTCACACCCTTTTGGTAACGCGACGGAGGAATTATGAAATATCAGTCTTTTTTGATCAAGTACGCCGAGATCGGCATCAAGGGCAAGAACCGCCATATATTTGAGGAGGCCCTGGTCCGCCAGATCAAGCACGCCCTCAAGCCTTGCGAGGGTAACTTTGCCGTTCACAGGACCTACGGAAGAGTTTTTGTGGAGTGCCTGTCGGACTATGACTACAGCGAGGTCACCGAAGCCCTGAGCCGCGTGTTCGGTATCTCCGGCATCTGCCCCATTGTGGAAACTCCGGTGGTTCCCATTGAGGAGCTGCGGAAGGCGGCGGCAGACTTCATGAAGGAGGAGTACCCTGAGAGGGAGGCGACTTTCAAGGTCCACGCCAGAAGGCTGAACAAGGAATATCCTCTCGACTCCATGAAGGTCAACGAGGAGCTGGGAGAGGCTGTTCTAGACGCCTGCCCCAACCTCACGGTGGACGTACATAAGCCCGAGATCATGCTCCATGTGGAGATCAGGGAGAAAATATACATCTACTCGACGATCATCCCCGGACCGGGCGGACTTCCTGTCGGCGTCGGCGGAAAGGCCATGCTCCTTCTCTCCGGCGGAATCGATTCACCAGTGGCGGGCTACATGATCGCCAAGAGGGGCGTGAAACTGGACGCGGTATATTTTAACGCGCCGCCTTATACAAGTGAGAGAGCGCTGCAGAAGGTCGTCGACCTGGCAAGCCAGGTAGCTGCCTACACGGGTCCGATCTGGCTGCACAACATCAACTTCACGGAGATCCAGCTCTACATCTATGAGAAGTGCCCGCACGATGAGCTCACCATTATCATGCGCAGGTTCATGATGCGCATCGCGGAGAGACTCGCAAAGGAGTCGGAGTGCCTGGCCCTGATCACGGGCGAGAGCATCGGCCAGGTCGCTTCCCAGACTATGACGGCGCTGGGCGTCACCAACGAAGTGTGCACACTACCCGTTTTCAGGCCGCTGATCGGTTTTGATAAGGAGGAGATCGTCAAGGTCTCCAAGAAGATCGGCACGTTTGAGACGTCCATTCTCCCTTACGAGGACTGCTGCACGATCTTTGTGGCTAAGCACCCCGTGACAAAGCCGCGTCTTGACGTCATCAAGCGCCACGAGAGAAACCTCGACGAGAAGATCGACGAGATGGTGGAGCGGGCGATCGCCACAGATGAGATCATGATCGTGGGCAAGGACGAGACCAGGATCGTCAAGCAGAGAGACGGAGAACTGCAGATCTGACAAAACACGCAAAAAAAGCCCCGAAACCGGTAAGGCTTCGGGGCTTTCATAATAATCAGATAAACTTAGACGATATAGGGCTTGAGGGTCTCAAGAACCGCGTCAGCGCCCTCCTCGGCGTGAATGTTGAGCTCGATGGGCTTGCTCAGGTCCAGGGAAAAGATGCCCATGATGGACTTGGCGTCAATAACATAACGGCCGGATACCAGGTCGAAGTCATAGTCGAAACGGGAAATATCATTGACGAAGGACTTAACTTTATCGATAGAATTTAATGAGATCATTACGGTTTTCATAGGTATTTGCCTCCTTATTGCATTCCTTTGCGTTAGTTTTATAGTAAATTCTGGTCGGTGAAAAGTCAATGTCGTATAAATACAATTTGGAAGAGGAAGAAGCTTGAAACGTGTAGCATTTCACAATCTCGGGTGTAAAGTAAACAGTTACGAACTGGACATAATGCGGCAAAAAATGGAGGAACACGGGTATATTTCTGTCCCTTTTGAGGAAGAGGCGGAAGTATATGTGATCAACACCTGTACCGTCACCAACATCGCCGACAGAAAGAGCCGCCAGATGATCCACAAGGCAAAAAAGAGAAACCCCGAAGCGGTGGTCATCGCGGTGGGATGCTACGTGGAGACGGATCCGGCCCGGGTCGGAACGGACAGTTCCATCGACCTGGCCATAGGTAATAACAAGAAAGCGAAGATCGCTGAACTTCTGGACGAATTCCTGGCGGAGATCGGCGGCGGGAAAGAGAGCGCAGGCAGCGAAGCGCAGGGCGAAGAAGCCGGAAGCCTTGAAAGACGCACCCTGGGCGGCAGGACCATGACCGACCTGACGCACCGGCCGGACTACGAGGATATGCAGCTCGAGGACCCGGGACACACCAGGGCCTTTGTCAAAATACAGGACGGCTGCAATCAGTTCTGCACCTACTGCATTATTCCCTACGCGAGGGGAAGGATCAGGAGCAGAAGGCCGGGCGAGATCCTGAGAGAGATTCAGACCATTGCGGACAAGGGGATCCGGGAAGTGGTCCTGACCGGGATCCATGTCAGTTCCTATGGTCTTGAGTGGGACGCGGAGACGGACGCCGTGAAGTTTGACCCCGAGAAGTCGGGGGCTTACCTGCTGGATCTGATGGACCGGATCCGCAGAATAGATGGTATTGAGAGGATCCGCCTCAGTTCCCTCGAGCCCAGGATCATGACGGAATCTTTTGTCAAAGGGATCGCGGCGATGCCCGAAGTGTGCCCGCACTTCCACCTCTCCCTGCAGAGCGGCTGCAACGCGACGCTGCGCAGGATGAATCGCCACTATACGACAGAGGAGTTTATGGAAAGCGTTAAGCTTCTGCGGAGATATTATGAAAACCCCGCTGTAACGACCGATGTGATCGTCGGCTTCCCCGGAGAATCCAACGCGGAATTCGAGGAGACCGTGAAGTTCCTTGAGGAAGTGAACTTCTATGAGATGCACGTCTTCAAGTACTCGGTGCGGAAGGGGACAGCTGCCGCGAAGATGCCGGTGCAGATTCCTGAGCCGGTAAAGAGCGCGCGCAGCGATGTTTTGCTGGAGATGACCGGGCGGCAGTCGGAGCAGTTCCGGGCGCAGTTCATAGGAAAACAGGATGAACTGCTGTTAGAGGAGAAGGCCGAGATGCCCTTCGGGCTCTGCTGGAGAGGCCATACAAAGCGCTATGTGGAGGGCTATATCCTCTGCGGAGCCGATTCCGGCGCCGAAATGGAGGAGGGACAGCTGGTTTCGGGCATATTTACAGGTGCCGCGGAGCATGCGCAGGGTCTTATGTTTGCGCCTCTAGTTGAAAGAGGCGGTAAAATAGGGTAAGATAAAGAGATGTAAACGGGCGTTCTTTTTGCGGAACGCGTTTGCATAGGAAATACTAACAGTATAGGACGAGGTTGATTGTAATTTTATGGATCAGAACAATAACAGAAAGTCCGGAATGGACTTGGGGAACACACAGTATTTCAAGGTGCAGCCGGATCAGGAGACGGGCGTCAAGAAGATTCTCTCCGTCGTCTATGAGGCGCTGCTGGAGAAGGGATACGATCCCGTCAATCAGATCGTCGGCTATATCATGTCAGGAGATCCGACCTATATCACCAACTACTACATCGAGTTCAACCACTGGAAGAAGAAATAATCCGCCATGAGACTTATGGGACTGGATTTTGGCTCCAGGACATGCGGCGTGGCGCTCAGCGACGAACTGTTTGTGACCTCCCATCCGCTGGAGATCATAAGGCGCGACAGAGCGAACAAACTTCGCAAGACATTGACCAGGATCGAGGAACTGTGCACGCAGAACGATGTTAAGCTGATCGTGCTGGGCCTGCCCCTCAACATGGACGATTCCGCCGGGTTTAGAGCCGAAGATACATTGGCGTTCCGCGAGGATGTGGAGCGCAGGACAGGTCTGCCGGTTGTGATGTCAGATGAAAGGCTCACGACTGTGGAGGCCTATGAAATTATGGATAAAATGGAGATTCGCCGGGAAGACAGGGGCCGATATGTGGACATGATCGCGGCCAGCATCATTCTTCGGGAGTACATGGAGAACCACCGCGGCGAACTGGAACAGATGAGGAACGAAAAGTAATGGAAAAGATCAGATTGGTACCGACCGACTCGGCGGAGCCGGAGGAGTTTTATGTGCTGGAGCAGGTCAAACTCGGCGGGAAGATGTATCTGCTCGTCACAGATGAGGAAGAAGGGGACGGAATGGCCCTGATCCTGAGAGATGACGCCGAGGAAGGATCCGACGAGAGCCTTTATGCTGTCGTGGAAGACGACAACGAACTCTCGGCAGCGCTTCTTCTCTTCAGCGACAAGCTCGAAGAGATGGGGATTCTGATCGAGGAATAAGAGGATACAACTTGAAGAGAAATACAGAAAAGGAACAGAGACAGCCGGCGCTCAGGATCATTCCTCTCGGAGGGCTTGAGCAGATCGGAATGAATATCACTGCCTTCGAGTATGGAGACAGTATTATTATTGTGGACTGCGGACTGGCGTTTCCGGAGGACGACATGTTCGGAATCGATCTTGTCATTCCGGACACCACTTATCTTGAGAACAATATCGACAAGGTCAAGGGCTTTGTCATAACCCACGGGCACGAGGACCACATAGGCGCGCTGCCCTATGTTCTTCAGAAGATCAATGTCCCGGTGTTCGCCACAAGGCTCACCATGGGCATCATAGAGAACAAACTTAAAGAGCGGGGCATGATGGAGACGACCCAGAGAAAGGTCATCTCTTTCGGCTCCTCCGTGACGCTCGGATGCTTCAGGGTGGAATTTATCAAGACCAACCACAGCATCGTCGACGCCGCGGCGCTCGCGATCTACACACCGGCGGGGATCGTGGTGCACACGGGCGACTTCAAGGTCGACTACACGCCAGTATACGGCGACGCGATCGATCTGCAGAGATTCGCTGAACTGGGGAGAAAGGGAGTCCTGGCGCTTCTGTGCGACTCCACCAACGCGGAGAGACCCGGCTTTACGCCTTCGGAGAGAACGGTCGGAAAGACCATCGACCAGCTCTTCCAGGAGCACAGCGACACGAGGATCATCATCGCGACATTCGCTTCCAACGTGGACAGAGTGCAGCAGATCATCAATTCCGCCTACAAGTACGGCAGGAAGGTAGTCGTGGAAGGCCGCAGCATGGTCAATATCATCGCGACGGCTTCCGAACTGGGCTGCCTGGACGTACCTGCCAATACCCTGATCAGCGTAGACGAGCTCAAGAACTACCCCGGAGAGCAGACCGTCATTATCACGACGGGAAGCCAGGGCGAGAGCATGGCGGCCCTCAGCCGCATGGCGGAGAGCATTCACAGGAAGATATCGATCGGACAGGGAGATACCGTTATCTTCTCCTCCAGTCCCATTCCGGGCAATGAGAAAGCGGTCACCAACGTGATCAACAAGCTCCTCTTAAAGGGAGCGGACGTCATATTCCAGGACGTCCATGTCTCGGGCCACCCCTGTCAGGAAGACATCAAGCTGATCTATACTTTGGTCCAGCCCAAATATTCCGTGCCAGTACACGGCGAATACCGCCATCTCAAGGCGCAGGCCAAGCTGGTCAGGGAGCTGGGAATCGACAAGGAGAACATTTTCATCCTGCAGTCGGGAGACGTGCTTGAACTGACCCCTGACAGCGCGAAGGTGACGGACAGTGTTCCGGTCGGCAACATCCTGGTTGACGGACTCGGCGTGGGAGATGTGGGCAACATCGTCCTCAGAGACCGCCAGCACCTGGCAGAGGACGGCATTGTCATCGTGACATTCGCCATGGAGAGCGGTACAGAGAAGATCGTATCAGCTCCGGAGATTACTTCCAGGGGCTTTGTATATATCAAGGAAGCGGACGTTCTGATGAACGGCGCGAATCTCGTGGCGCAGGGCGCGCTCTTTGCCTGCCAGGAGAAGGGGACCATCGACCGCAACCGCATCAAGGCGGTGGTCAGGGACAATCTGAGCGATTATTTCTGGAAGAAGACCCAGAGAAGACCTATGATCCTTCCGATCATCACGGAGATCGGCAGAGACAACTATTAATCATCACAAAATGAGTACAGCGGACGGCAGTACGGGAGGCGTATAGTGAGAAAAATGCGCACTACGATCGGGATCGTGATCGATACCCTCGGAAGTATCATCATTTACGCGGTGATCGCCCTGGCGATCCTTTTCATGGCAGGACAGGCCAAGCACTACTATGACGTAGGCTACGGCGTATTTTCCCAGCAGGGAAAGGACGCCAGGGGGACCGGCAAGGTCGTGGCTTTCACTGTGGAAGAGGGCATCAAGGCACCCAAACTCGCGGAGCAGCTCGAAGAGCAGGGGATCATAGAGTCCGCCAGGCTCTTTCTGATCCAGGAGAGAGTGTCCGATTACGCCGGGATGTATGTCGCGGGAACTTACGCGCTCTCCTCGGAGATGACGACAGAGGAGATCATGAGAGTGATCTCCGCGAAAGAGGCTTCTCCCTATGAACTGCCTGCCGAGGCTGCACCTGAGGCACCGGCTGCTGAGGAGGCGGCTCCCGCGGAGCAGGCGCCCGCCGAAGAGCAGCCCGCCGAAGAGCAGCCTGTTGAGGAAGAGTCCGCTGAGGAGACTGAAGGCGAAGGCGAAGAGGGCTGAGAGGGTGGCCGGGAATACCGGTCATGAGAGTATGACAGACTATTTGGAAAAATTTGCGGCGCAGAGAGAGATCGGGGAGCGGATCAGCGTATTCGCGGAGTCTCTGCTCGCGGAACAGTCCCCCGAACTGAGAATATTGGAAAAAAAGGCCCTGGAGGAAGGCGTACCGATCATTCGGCCCCACACCCGGGGCCTTATTCAGTGTCTTTTGGAAATGCTGGCGCCCCGCAGGATCCTGGAGATCGGAACGGCGGTAGGGTACTCGGCGCTGGTCATGTACACCTATGCGCCTGAAGCTTGCGAGATCATCACCATAGAACGGGATGAAAAGAGAGCGGCCGAGGCGCGGCTGAATTTTGACAGATTCGGAGCGGAGAGGATCACGCTGCTTGAGGGGGACGCGGCTGCGATCCTGCCGGAACTGGAGGGTACATTCGACCTGATCTTCATGGACGCGGCGAAGGGCCAGTATATCCGCTTCCTGCCGGAGGTGATCAGGCTCCTCCCGGAGGGCGGCGTGCTGCTGTCCGACAACGTCCTCAAGGAGGGCGAGATCCTGGAGTCGAAGTTCTCGGTGACGCGCCGCAACCGCACGATCCACAAAAGAATGCGGGAGTACCTGGCAGAGGTCTCGGAGGACCCGCGCCTGCGGACCATACTGCTTGAGACGGGCGACGGAGCGGCGCTTTCCGTGCGCCGGCGCAGCAGGGAAGAAACTATTGAGACCGGAGATCTCCGGCGATGAGGAATGATATGACACAGGATGCAAAAAAGAGAAAGACGGAACTTCTTCTCCCTGCCAAGGATCTGGAAGTGCTCAAAACCGCCGTGCGCTACGGCGCGGACGCGGTCTACATCGGGGGAGAGGCCTACGGGTTGCGCGCCAAGGCGAGGAACTTCTCGCCGGCGGAGATGGCCGAGGGAATACGATACGCACACGAGAGAGGGGTGAAGGTGTATGTCACCGCCAATATTCTCGCTCACAACAGTGACCTCGCGGGGGCTGAGCAATATTTTGGCCAGCTGGCGGAGATGAAGCCAGACGCGATCCTGGTGGCGGACCCCGGAATGTTCATGCTGGCGAAGAAAGCGTGCCCGGAGATTCCGCTGCACATTTCGACCCAGGCCAACAACACCAACTACGGGACCTTCAATTTCTGGTTCGATCTGGGAGCGGAGAGAGTGGTCTGCGCGAGGGAACTGAGCCTTGTGGAGATCGCGCAGATCCGCAGGAATATTCCGGAGGACAGGGAGATCGAGGCTTTCGTGCACGGGGCGATGTGCATCTCCTATTCGGGAAGATGCCTTCTGTCCAACTATTTCACGGGCAGAGACGCCAATCACGGCGCCTGCACGCACCCCTGCAGATGGAAGTACGCAGTCATGGAGGAGTCCAGGCCGGGCGTCTATCTTCCGGTCGAGGAAAATGAGAGAGGAACCTTCGTCTTCAACTCCAGGGACCTGTGCATGATCGAGCACATCCCGGACCTGCTGAGGGCAGGCGTGGACAGCCTCAAGATCGAGGGCCGCATGAAGACGGCGCTCTATGTGGCGTCGGTGGCCAGGGCCTACAGGCAGGCGCTCGATGACTATGATAAGAGCGAAGAACTCTATCAGTCCAGGATCCCGGAGTATCAGGACGCGATCCGAAAGTGTACTTACAGAAGGTTCACCACCGGGTTTTACTATGGCAGGCCGGATGAGGAGGCCATGGTCTACGACAGCAATACCTATGTCAATGAAGCGGTTTTCCTCGGAATTGTGGAGGAGATCACGCCGGAGAGAAGGGCGCGCATCATGCAGAGGAACAAATTCTGCGTCGGAGACCGCATAGAGATTATGAAACCTGACGGAAGAGATATTCCGATTATCGTAAAATCAATGTATAATCAGAATGGAGAGAGTGTAGACAGCGCGCCGCACCCTAAAGAGATCATCGATCTTGAAGTGGTGAATGCCGCTGATCCGTCTTTGGCTGCGGAGATTGAAACGGGCGACATTTTGAGAGTGGTTGTCGCCGACAAGGCTGAAGCGGAATAATTGATGCAAAAAAGGGGAAGAGAGAATGAAAATCATAGTGGTTGGCTGCGGCAAGGTCGGCGCGGCCCTCACGGCTCAGCTGAGCCAGGAGGGGCACGACATTGCCGTCATTGACTTGGACAGCAGAGTGGTCACTGACATCTCCAACAATTACGATGTGCTCGGACTTGTCGGAAACGGCGCGAGTCATTCCGTACAGATGGAGGCCGGGATCGAGAAAGCTGACCTTTTGGTAGCTGCGACGGATTCCGACGAACTGAATCTCCTGTGCTGCCTCATCGCGAAGAAAGCCGGCGGATGCAATACTGTAGCGAGAGTACGAAATCCCGTTTATAACAGCGAGATCGACTTTATCAAAGAAGAGCTGGGCCTGTCCCTCACCGTAAACCCCGAGTACGCGGCGGCGACGGAAGCGGCGAGAGTGCTCCGGTTTCCTTCCGCAGTTCAGATCGAGACTTTTGCCAAGGGAAAGGTGGAGATCATCAAGGTGAGGATCCCTGAAGGGTCCGTCCTGGACGGCTGCCCCCTCGCCCAGATCCACAAGAGGACCGGCACGGACGTGCTGATCTGCACGGTGGAGAGAGGCGATCAGGTGGAGATCCCCAACGGCTCCTTCGTGCTCAAGGCCGGAGACACGATCAGTATCGTGGCGTCCAAGGAGAACACCAGAGACTTTGTGGCCAGGATCGGTCTCAAGAGCCGCAGAGTCAGGGACTGCATGATCATAGGCGGCGGCAAGATCGCCTTTTATCTCGCGCAGCAGCTGATCGATACCGGCATCCGCGTCAAGATCATAGAGAAGGACAGAGACCGCTGCGAGGAGCTGTGCGACCTGCTTCCCAAGGCGACCATCATCAATGCCGACGCCGCCAACCAGAATATCCTCATGGAGGAGGGTATCAGGGAGTGCGAGTCCTTTGTCACGCTGACGGGCATGGACGAGGAGAACCTGTTCCTGTCCCTGTTCGCCCAGGAGAGCTCCAGGGCCAAGGTCATCACTAAGGTGGACCGTCTGGATTTTGACGAGATCATCAAGCGCCTCGATCTGGGAACACTCCTGCATCCCAAGAATATTACGGCGGACAATATTCTGCGCTATGTGCGCGCGCTGCAGAACTCCATCGGCAGTAACGTGGAGAGTCTCTACAAGATCATCGAAAATAAGGTGGAAGCTCTGGAATTCAAGATCCAGACCGATTCCCCCGTAGTTGGGATCCCGCTTTCCCAGCTCAAAATCAAGCCGAATGTCCTGGTCGCATGCATCAGTCACGGTGGCAGGATCAGTATCCCGAACGGTAATTCCATCATCCGCGTGGGCGACAGCGTGGTCGTAGTCACCTCCCTTCTCGGATTCAGGGATATCAGGGATATTCTCAAGTGACGGACAGGAGGCGATTATGAATTATTCCATTATTCGGAAAATACTCGGTGTCGTCATTCAGTTCACCGGTGCTTTCCTGGCTCTCCCGGCTGTCTGCGGACTGTTCTACGGGGAGAAACAGGCGATCGTCTACATAGTTCTTTCCATCGCCTATTTCGTGATCGGAAGGATCATCTCCGGTTTCAAACTGAGCAGCCACGCCTACTACGCGAGGGAAGGCCTTGTGATCGTAGGCATGAGCTGGATCGTCATCAGTATCCTGGGCGCGATCCCGCTGGTGATCACGAAGGACATCCCGAGTTTTACGGACGCGCTGTTCGAGACGGTCTCCGGCTTTACGACGACGGGATCCAGTATCCTGAGCGACGTCGAAGCCCTGAGCCACACGGGACTCTTCTTACAACATGAACCTCATGCGGGCGGAGAGCCCGGGCCCTACGGTCGGCAAGCTGGTCCCGCGCATGAAAGACACTGCCAAAATATTGTATTCCATCTACCTGGGAATCACCGTAGCCGAGATCATCGCCCTCATCATTGCCGGAATGCCGCTGTTTGACGCGCTCTGTATTTCTTTCGGCAGTGCCGGAACGGGAGGTTTCGGTGTGCGCAACGACAGCTGCGGAAGTTATACAACTCTGATGCAGGGAATCATCACAGTGTTCATCCTCATGTTCGGCGTCAATTTCAACGCTTACTTCTTCATTCTGAGAAGGAAATTTGACGAAGTGTTCAAGATGAGCGAGCTGAAGGGATATTTTGGCATCGTCGCATTCTCGATCATCACGATCACGATCAATGTGCGGCATATGTTCCCGTCGCTGTTTCAGGCGTTCCATCACTCGGCATTCCAGGTCGCGTCGATCATCACGACCACGGGTTTCGCTACGGCGGACTTCGATCAGTGGCCGCAGTACTCCAGAGCCCTGCTGGTAATGATCATGTTTGTCGGCGCCTGCGCAGGCAGTACCGGCGGCGGTATGAAGGTCTCCCGAATCATGCTCATGTTCAAGACCGTGTACCGCGAGATCCGCAAGTACCTGCATCCCCGCGCGGTGACGAACGTCACCATGGACGGCAAGACAATGGACAGAAGCACACTGCACAGCGTCAGCGTCTACCTGTCCACCTACATGCTGCTGTTCTCAGTGTCCGTGATCGCGATCACGCTCTTTGAGAACCTTGATCTCGAGACAGTGTTCACTTCAGTAGCCTGTACATTCAACAACATCGGACCCGGCCTCTCCAAGGTCGGCCCGACCTGCAACTTCGGATTTATGCAGCCGGTCACCAAGTATATCCTCATGTTTGATATGCTTGCAGGCCGCCTCGAGCTGTATCCGATGCTGATGCTGCTGACACCGGCAGTGTGGAAGAATGCGTAAGATTTAATTCATTGAGCCGGAGAGCATTTGCCAGCCGGCTCTTTTTTATGGAAAAATAAAAAAAAGACTTGCCAAAACGGAAAGCATCCTCTATAATCATAATTCGTAGCCGACAGATATGTCGTTTACATATATTATAGGGCTATAGCCAAACGGTAAGGCAGCGGACTCTGACTCCGTCATTTTGAAGGTTCGAATCCTTCTAGCCCTGCTTCAAATTGAGGCTTCCATCTTACGGGATGGAAGCCTTTTTTTTGTCTTTTTCGTATCTGGAAAATTCACTACATCCAATCACGCCTTCAGCCATATTCGATGGAACGCCCGCATATATACAGCCGAATCCGGTGGACTTGACTAAGAAACAACGAAAAAGTCTCCAATTTTGACCGCAAATAGTTGTGCACATCTGACAAATAATAAAATTGTATAAATAATTAGTGACAAAATGTTAAATAAATGTTAACATTCTAATTGTAGATGTTACAACTCATTGCGGAAATGATTACCGTCATCACTAAAGATCGGAGGAGACCATGAAAAAGCATACCGTTATCGCATTAGTATCGGCCATCGCAATCACTGCAGGAACCTTATCCGCGGTGAATCTGACGAGTGTATCCCGGGACGAGCAGGAGAGTACTGCCGGGTCCGGAGAGAGCGCCGGTATTTCTTATGAGGACGCGATCGCGGATCTCTATGCGCGCAGCACATCTATTTCAGATCAGGAAATTCTCGAAATTGCCCGTAAAATGAAACCTGACTGCACCGCCGTGGCCAATGAGCTCGGCGAGGCGCAGGCCAATAGAATAATCGCGACGCTTTCTGACTATGAGGAACAGAAGGCTTCTTATCTGCTGGCTGATACAGATGTGAAAGCAGACGAATCGCTGGCGGCGGAGTGGGACAGACAGAAGGCTTATACGCAGATGGGGATCTCCGGTTCCCAGAAGCTGACAAGACTGATCCCCGGTTATACGGTGACTTCCTGTGAGAAAGAGGACGGCCGCGTTCTGATCGATGTCGACGAGTGGATGACGGAAGGTTACACAGAGGGAGAGCAGGAAACAGAGAATGTCTCGGCTTACCGCTATTATTACACAGCAGTTCTGGAAGAGAGCGCAGGCGGAAACTGGGAAGTGGTTTCTGTGATCAATACAGACAGGAACTTTGCATGGCTTGAGGACGCGGAAGTTCAGCAGCAGATGCTCGAGGAATCCGCGGAGCAGACCGAAGCGGATCTTCAGAGCAGCACGGAGAACAGCGCGGACCTGCAGAACAGTGCGGATTTCCAGGGCAGGAGCGGCATGAAGACCGCGAGCCTTAAGACCTATGGCGACGGCAGGTACTCCTACAACATCGACAACGCGATCGCGTATGCCGACAAGTGGGCGACCTCCAGGAATCCCGAGTACAGACAGTACCCCGGTGTGGACTGCTGCAACTTTGTCTCCCAGTGCCTGTATGCGGGCGGAATGCCCAAGAACAGCGCCTGGTATCCCGCGTCCTACGCGTGGATCAACTGCAGCGGCGCCATCGACAATTTCAAGAATTACGGCTCATTTATGAGCGCCAACAACGGAAATGTCCTCAGGGGCAATCCGGTATATTACGACTGGAACAGCAACGGTGTCTATGACCACACTGCGATCTGTGTCGGCAAGAACAGTTCAGGCACTCCGATCATCGACGCGCATACAGGTGATCACTATCACGCTACGTGGACGCTCGGCAGCAACGGCACAAGAGCTACGATCCAGCTGCGGGGCAGCGGTTCCGTAAGCGGCAGCAGCACGACGACCGCGGAAGGCGGCAGCTGGAAGAAAGAGAGCGGTGTCTGGCATTTCTATTCAGCGGACGGAGAGATGCTCAAGGGAAGCTGGATCAAATATCAGAACGGGTATTATTACCTCTGCTCAAACGGCTCCATGGCGACCGGATGGGCGAGAATCGGCGGATCCTGGTACTATTTCACCGCTGCCGGAGTTATGAAGACCGGCTGGATCAAGGTGGGTTCCGCCTGGTATTACATGTCTGACCAGGGCGCTATGAAGACCGGCTGGGTCAAAGACGACGGTGACTGGTATTATATGGCGGATGACGGACATGCCATCACCGGCTGGAGAGACATCAACGGGAAGACTTATTACTTTGGCGGCGACTGCAGGATGAAGACCGGGCTTTGCACGATAGACGGTATGAAGTACTATTTTGGCTCCAATGGACAGAAAACGCTCGGATGGGTCAATACAGGCGGCAAGAAGTATTTCTTCAGCCCCTCCGCAGGCGGCAGAGCAGCTACCGGCAGCTGGCAGATCAGCGGCAGGACCTACAATTTTAATTCCGAGGGCGTCCTGATCGACTGAGACAGGTCAAAACATTGACAGAAGCGGGAAGAAGAGAATGTACACATTTGACGGACGGATCAGATACAGCGAAGTCGACAGAAGCCGGAAACTGACGGCGGAGAAGATGATCGACTACTTCCAGGACAGCACTTCCTTTCAGTCGGAAGACCTTGGGATCGGGCTCGATTACATGGCCGGACGGGGGATCGCGTGGGTGATCAATTACTGGGAGATCCAGTTTATGAGACGCCCTGTCATGGGGGAGGCCGTGAGGATCGGCACGCAGCCCTACGAGTTCAAGGGACTCATGGGACTACGAAATTTCATGATGGAGACACAGCAGGGCGAGAGGCTGGCAGTTGCCAACTCCGTATGGACATTGCTGGACATGGAGAAGATGTATCCGGTCAGGGTTCCGGCAGAGATCACAGAGAAGTATGTGCTCGGTCCGAAACTGGACATGAAATACAGTCCGAGAAAGATCGCCGTCCCGAAAGAGGGCGGTGAGAGAAAAGAAGATGTTGTGGTGAGAATGCACCATCTTGATACTAATCAACACATGAACAATGCGCAGTATGTGCACTTCGCGGTGATGTATCTTCCCGCGGACAGCGAGATCGGGGAACTGCGGGTGGAATACCGGCGCCAGGCGGTGCTGGGTGACCGCATTATTCCCGTGGTGCATCGGACCGCCGCGGATGTATATCTGGTGAGCATGAACAGTGAAGACGGCAAACCGTATGCAGTGGTGGAAATGAAACTGCGCAAAGAGGTGGGAAAATGAAACTGGGCGAACTTCAGACACTGACAGTTGAAAAGACAGTGCCGTTCGGCATTTATCTCAAAGATGAAGATCCGGAGGAGGGACGGGTTCTTCTGCCCCGCTCCCAGGTGCCTGAGGGGGTATCCGAGGGGGATAAACTGGAGGTCTTCCTCTACAAGGATTCCGAGGACAGAATGATCGCGACCCGCAGAAAGCCTAAGCTCATGCTTCACCAGGTGGGCTATCTGACCGTGCTTCAGGTCGGAAAGATCGGCGCTTTTCTGGATTGGGGACTCGATAAGGACCTGCTGCTGCCATTCCACGAGCAGCCCAGAGAGAGGGTCAAAGAGGGACAGGAAGTCCTGGTGGCCGTATATCTTGACAAGAGCGAGAGGCTGTGCGCCACGATGAACGTCTATCCTTATCTCAGCAAAGAGAGCCCCTACAGGACGGGCGACCAGGTGACGGGCGTTGTCTATGAGACCAGCCGCAACTTCGGGGCTTTCGTCGCAGTGGACAGTATGTTCTCCGCGCTGATCCCCAAAAGGGAACTGGTGAGAGACCTTCGTGTCGGCGATGTGGTGTCCGCAAGAGTAACAGCGGTCAAGCCGGACGGCAAACTGGATCTGAGCATCCGCGAGAAAGCGCCTCTTCAGATGGACCGGGATATGGACCGCATCATCGCCAGGATGAGCGCGAACGGAGGCATCCTTCCCTTTAACGACAGGGTGGCGCCCGAGATCATCCGCGATGAGATGCAGATGAGCAAGAACGAGTTCAAGAGAGCGGTCGGCCATCTGCTCAAACTCGGCAAAATAGAGATCGGCCCGGACAGCATCCGGATGAAAAAGGCGTAAAAGAGTGAAAGAGTAAGAACAAAAGCTATGCGGGTTCCGCATGGCTTTTTTGTAGAAATTTATCAAATATACACAAATTTCACACTATTTTTTATGGATTTTTATGCGCTTATAGTCTAAAATATAATAGACGGTAAATTTTTTGGAATCGTTAACTGTGGGGTTGATTACGAAAGCGTGAGGGGGACATGGTTTCAAATCAGGTATTACAGAATACAATAGAAGGCATCAAGGAAATATCGCACGTTGAACTCGGACTCGGGATCATGGATTCTGAGGGAAGAGAGGTTGCGGTCACTGCACCGGTGTTCGCGAATGCGGCGGGCGCGATCCCGGATTTCGCGAATTCACCTGCGGACAGCCAGTCAGCGGGACCTTACCAGTTCTTTAAGGTGATGGACGAGCAGCAGCTGGAATATGTCATCGTGGTCTACGGCGATACGGACAGTTCCCTGCTGATCGGGCGCATGGCGGCTTTCCAGCTCAAGGGACTGATGAGCGCTTTCAAGGAGCGCTACGACAAGGACAGCTTTATGAAGAACCTGCTCCTGGACAACCTCCTTCTGATCGATATTTACAGCCGCGCCAAGAAGCTGCACATCGCGTCTGACGCCCAGAGAGTTGTCATGATCGTGGAGACGGGCCTTGAGCGCGACAGAAACGTGCTGGAAGTGGTACAGGAATTCATCGGCACTACGACGACGGATTTTGTCACCGCGGTGGATGAGAGCAATGTCGTGGTGGTCAAGGATCTCACGGACGGAAGCAGGAACAAGGACATCGAGAAGACGGCGAACGCCATAGACGCGTACCTGAAAAAGTGCGGCATCACCGGCGTGCGCATCGCGTACGGCACAGTCGTGGGCGAGATCAAGGAAGTCAGCCGCTCCTACAAGGAAGCCAAGATGGCGCTGGACGTCAGCAAGATCTTCTTTGAGGACCGCACCGTGATCGCGTACAATGAGCTCGGCATCGGCAGGCTGATCTATCAGCTTCCCATCCCGCTGTGCAAGATGTTCATCAGAGAGATCTTCAAGGGCAAGAATCCCGAGGAGTTCGATCAGGAAACGCTCGCCACGATCAACAAGTTCTTTGAGAACAGCCTTAACGTCTCCGAGACATCGAGACAGCTGTTCATTCACAGAAATACACTGGTTTACCGTCTGGACAAGCTTCAGAAGAGTTCGGGACTCGATCTTCGCGTATTTGAGGATGCCATCACATTCAAGATCGCGCTGATGGTCGTCAAGTACATGAAGTATATGAAGCAATTCGAATACTGAGGCTGAGCGGATCGGCCCTATTCAGAAAGGAATTCGAAACAAGCGCCCCTTCGGGCGCTTGTTTCTGAGAAAGGCGAAATGGAAGAACGGAAAGAGAATCGGAACAGGTTAAGGGGCTTTTTGCCCGGTATGCTGACGGGTATCCTGGTGGCGGTCATTGCTGTCGGGATATTTTTTGCCCTGACAGGAGGAAGCGGACAGATCGCAGTGCAGTCTTCCGGGGCCGATTCCGCGGTCAACAGAGAGTCCGTCAACAAACTGAGCGTCCTCGAGCAGTATCTGGACCACTACTACTATAAATCTTCCGAGATCACCAGGGAGGACAAGGAGACCGGCATCTACAAGGGCCTCTTCGAGTCCCTGGGAGATGTTTACTCCTGCTACTACACGCCGGAGGAATACAAGAGCCTGGCAGAGCAGACGCAGGGCGTCTATTACGGCATCGGCGCCTATGTGAGCCAGGATGTCGAGACCGGCATCTGCGCCATTTCCGGCGTCATAAGGAATTCACCGGCTGAGGCGGCCGGACTGATGGAAGGCGATCTCATCTATAAGGTCGACGGAGAGGATATGTCAGGCCTTGAACTCGACGAAGTCGTCAGCCATATCAGAGGCGATGAGGGATCGGAGGTCACACTGACCCTGGTCCGGGACGGAGAGGAGATAGAGGTCGTGCTCACGAGGGGCAAGGTCGATACGCCTACGGTGGAATCCGAGATGCGTGACGACGGGATCGGCTATCTGCAGATCACGGAATTCGACGATGTGACAGTGGGACAGTTCGCCGAGAACTTTGAGCAGCTCAAAGAGCAGGGGATGAAGGGCCTGATCATCGACCTCAGGGGCAACCCGGGCGGAAGCGTCACTTCGGTGTGCGCGGTGGCAGAACATCTGCTGCCGGAAGGCCTGATCTTCTATATGGAGGATAAGGACGGAAACAGGACCGAGTATACCTGCGAGGGGGCAGATTTTGACCTGCCGCTGGTGGTCCTCGTGAACGAATACAGTGCCAGCGCAGCAGAGATCCTCTCGGGTGCGATCAAGGATTCGGGCATCGGCAAACTGGTCGGCAAGAAGACTTTCGGAAAGGGCATCGTACAGGATGTCATCTCGCTTCAGGACGGCTCCGCGATCAAATTGACGATCGCCAACTACTACACAAGAGGCGGCAACGATATCCACCTAAAGGGGATCGAGCCTGACGTGGAGGTTGAACTGGATGCGGACGCCTACCTCGAGGATAAGACGGACACACAGCTCGACAAGGCTGTGGAGATGATCCTCGAAGAGATGGGGAGCAAGGACTGACGGCCGCAGGTATGTGGCGCGGGCAGTGACAAATTTGTAAAAATAGTGTGTCCTGTGTACTATTTTTTGCGGCATTTACGTATTATATGTTAGAATATAAATGATAACTGTCCGGCGGAAATGCTGAGCAGTTACCGCAATTGTAGGGACATCTGCAACAGACGGAGAGAAAAATTGGCTAATACAAACAGCTGCGACACCTGCGCATACTGTGGCTACGATGAGGACTACGGGGAATATGTGTGCGACATAGACATGGATGAGGATGATTACATCCGCTTTTTGTCGGACCACCACTCCCAGTGCCCTTATTACCGCAACGGGGATGAGTATCTGGTCGTTCGCAGTCAGATGTAAAATTAAGGAGGTAAACTATGGGACTTATCACAGCAGCAGGCGCATCACTGGCATCTGTACTGGGAGATCAGTGGAAAGAGTATTTCTACTGCTCGGAGATGGACACGGACGTTCTTGTAAGGAAGGGCCAGCATCACACCGGTAAATCCGGCCTTCTTAACAGAGGCGGCAGCGAGAATGTCATCACGAACGGCTCTACGATCGTTGTAAACGAGGGCCAGTGCATGATCATTGTGGATCAGGGCGCGATCGTGGACGTCTGCGCGCAGCCCGGCGCTTACACCTATGACTCCTCCACAGAGCCCAGCGTGTTCACCGGCGGCCTCGGCGCAGGTCTTGCGGCAAGCTTTGAGCAGTTCAAGGCGCGTTTTACCTACGGCGGCGTAACGGCGCACGATCAGAGGATCTACTATTTCAATACCAAGGACATCATCGGCAATAAGTACGGCACGGCCAATCCGGTTCCTTTCCGTGTTGTCGACAAGAATATCGGCCTCGATGTAGACATCGCGATCCGCTGCTTCGGCGAATATGCTTACAGAATCAGCGATCCGATCCTGTTCTACAAGAATATCTGCGGCAATGTCAATACCGATTACACCAGGGACCGCATCGAGAACCAGCTTCGCACGGAGCTCCTGACAGCTCTTCAGCCCGCGTTCGGCAAGATCTCCGATATGGGCATCCGCTACAGCTCTGTTGTCAATCACACCACCGATATGGCGAACGCTCTGAACGAAGTTCTCTCCGACAGCTGGGGCGCCAAGTACGGCATCGTCATCACCGCTTTCGGCATCAGCAGCCTCAAGGCTTCTGAGGAAGACGAGAAGATGATCAAGGAACTGCAGAAGACCGCAGTCTTCAGAGACGGCAACATGGCAGGTGCCATGAAGGTCAACGCAGAGGCGCAGGCTATGATGGACGCGGCCAAGAACCCCAACGGAGCGGCTATGGGCTTCTTCGGAATGAATATGGCACAGCAGGCAGCAGGCGGCGGAACAGACGCAGCTTCCCTGTATGCTATGGGTCAGCAGCAGCAGGCGGCCAAGATGCAGGCCGGATCCGGCTGGAAGTGCCCTAAGTGCGGCAAGGAAGGCAACACCGGCAAGTTCTGCGGCGAGTGCGGAACTCCCAAGCCCGCGGAAGGCTGGAAGTGCCCTAAGTGCGGTACGGAAGGCAACAAGGGTAAGTTCTGCTTCGAGTGCGGAGCTCCCAAGCCCGCGGACGACGGCACATGGACCTGCCCTAAGTGCGGCCATGCAGGCAACAAGGGCAAATTCTGCGGCGAGTGCGGAACTCCCAAGCCCTGAGCAGATTTCTCCGATCTGAAGAACTGATATTTACGGCGGGCGTGCAGCGGATGTTGTGCGCCCTTCTTTGATGTTTGAGCGGAATGGAGGATGAACATGGCAGAGAAGATCACAGTTTACCAGTGCCCGGCCTGTACAGGGCCTCTGAGTTTTGACGGGAAAATAGGAAAGCTGAAATGCGATTACTGCGGCACCACTTATACCACACAGGAGATCGAAGCGCTCTACGCGGACAAGAATAAGAGCGCAGCGGCTGCGGACGCGGCGGCACAGAAGAAGGCGGACGAGGCAGAGGCGTCAGCGACAGCGGCGGCTTTTGGTGCCTCCGGGGCTTCCGGTGCTTCCGAGGCTTCCGGCTGGGGGAGTGACGCGGCTCACATGCGCGCTTACAACTGCACGACCTGCGGCGCGGAACTCATCTGCGACGAGACGACAGCGGCGACGAAATGCCCTTACTGCGGGAATCCCTCGGTCATTCCCGGAAAGTTCGCGGGCGTGGACCGCCCTGACTATGTGATTCCCTTCAAAGTGGACAAGAAGCAGGCAGTCAGCTCCTTCAAGGAATACTACAAAGGAAGACTTCTTCTTCCCAAATCCTTCGAGTCTGACAACCACATCGAGGAGATCAAGGGCGTTTATGTGCCCTTCTGGATGTTCTCCGGCGTAGTGGAGGGCCGCGCGCAGTATGAGGCCGTCAAAGAAGACCGGCGCCGCGCGGGCAATGAAGAGATCGTCCGGCAGGAACACTATGACGTGTACAGGGAAGGCACAATGAGCTTCAGCAAGATTCCTGTCGACGCCTCCACAAAGATGCCCGACGACCTGATGGACTCCATCGAGCCCTTCAATTACAAGGAGATGCGGCCCTTCGGCATGGAATACATGCCCGGCTACCTGGCCAACAAGTACGACGTCAGCAAGGAAGAAAGCCGCAAACGCGCAGACGACAGAGCAGTAGGTTCTTTCCGCACCGCGCTCCAGGGCTCTGTCAAAAACTACGACAGCGTCAATGTCCGCCAGCAGAGCGAGAAGATCAAGCCCGGCAAGGCGGAATACGGAATGCTCCCGGTATGGCTCCTGAGTTCCAACTGGGAGGGCAAAACATACCTCTTCGCCATGAACGGCCAGAGCGGCAAGATGATCGGCGACCTGCCGGTATCGAAACCTAAGCTTGCTGCCTGGGTTGTGGGTGTATTCGCAGCTGTTTTTGCGCTCATGCATTTCCTGATCCTCAAACAGCAGGGCGACAGCCTCCTGATCAGCGGTGCAGTTGCTTTCATTGTGGCGGCCATCACCGGCGCGGTCATGAACAGCAGCATGAAACCGGTTGCCAAGAGCCACTCGGCCGGCGCCTACATCTCTGAAGGCGGGGCCCTGCAGCTTACGCGGCACGACGACCGCTTTGTGCGCACCACCGAGACGAGAAGGCAGGTGCAGAATTCCGGAGGGTCCGGTTCCGGCGGGGCTGGCGGGCCTGGCAGGCCTGGTGGACATGGGCAGCCCGGTGGACATGGGCAGCCTGGTGGACATGGGCAGCCTGGAGGGCCGAGAAGATAATTAAATTTGCAATGGCTGTGACATGAACTGTGTGTTGTGCCACAGCTTTTTTGTTGTTTTTTAGCCTGACGCCGATTCGGCGCCGTTCTGAGTGCTAAAACGGCGTCAAAACGTCTGTGAAGTAAGAAATGTGTGCCTGGCGCCGATCCGGCGCCGTTCTGAATGCTAAAACGGCGTCAAAACGTCTGCAGTCGACCAGCACTCAATCGGCGAATCAACCGAAGCTATCCGAAGCTATCCGGGAACCCAAAGGGACCAAAAACCACAAACAAATCAAGAACATTCGTTCTAAAAATCATCTGTTCTTTATAAAAATCATGTGATATACTTCATTAATAGCCTCATCAGACTCATCGAAATGAAAAAGAGTGAGCAGCATGAGGCATGAAACAAGTAGTAGTGTAGCCTGACTGGCACAAAACAGGCCGCCGGCCAGAGAAATGCTACTGAAAACCAGTGAAATCCAGTGAAAGGACCCTATTTCCATGGATCATTTCGTACTGCATTCTGAATATCAGCCTACGGGCGATCAGCCGCAGGCTATTGAGGACCTGGTGAAGGGGTTTAAGGAAGGAAATCAGTTCCAGACCCTGCTGGGCGTGACCGGATCCGGCAAGACATTTACGATGGCCAATGTGATCCAGGCCCTGAACAGGCCGACATTGATCATCTCGCATAACAAGACGCTTGCCGGACAGCTCTACGGTGAAATGAAGGAATTCTTTCCGGAAAACGCCGTGGAGTATTTTGTCTCTTATTATGATTATTATCAGCCGGAGGCTTATATACCTTCCAGCGATACTTATATTGCCAAGGATTCTATGATCAACGATGAGATCGACAAGCTGAGGCTGTCGGCGACGGCATCGCTGGCGGAGAGGCGGGATGTTGTGGTCGTGGCCAGTGTGTCCTGTATTTACGGACTGGGAAGTCCGGATGAGTTCAAGGGAATGTCGATCTCCCTGCGGCCCGGGATGGAGAAGGACCGGGACGAGGTGATCAGGGATCTTATTGCAATCCAGTATACAAGGAATGATCTGTCTCTGGAGCGCTGCAATTTCAGGGTCAGAGGGGACACGGTGGAGATCTATCCGGCTCAGGGCGGCGAGTATCTGATCCGGGTCGAGTGGTTCGGAGATGAGATCGACAGGATCTGTGAGGTGGAGCAGCTGACGGGAAGAGTGCACGCGAGCCTGAACCATGTGATGATCTGGCCGGCCTCCCATTATGTGGTGCCCCAGGAGAAGATCAACAGGGCCTGCGAGAATATCGAGGCCGAGATGCGGGAGCAGGTGAAGTATTTTAAGTCTCAGGACAAGCTCATCGAGGCGCAGAGGATCTCCGAGAGAACAAACTTTGACGTCGAGATGATGAGAGAGACGGGATTCTGCAGCGGGATCGAGAACTATTCGAGGCATCTGAATTTTGGCAAGCCGGGGGAGCCGCCGCTGACGCTGATGGACTTCTTCCCGGAGGACCTGCTGATCATCGTGGATGAGTCCCACATGACGATCCCCCAGATCGGCGCGATGTACCACGGCGACCGGTCCAGGAAGGAGACGCTGGTGGAGTACGGCTTCCGCCTGCCGTCGGCGCTGGACAACAGGCCGCTCAACTTTGAGGAGTTCGAGGGGCACATCGACCAGATGATGTTCGTGAGCGCGACGCCGGGCCCTTATGAGGAGGCGCACGAGCTGATGAGGACCGAGCAGATCATCCGGCCGACGGGACTTCTGGATCCCAAGATCGATGTGAGGCCGGTGCACGGGCAGATCGACGACCTGATCGGAGAGATCAGGAAGACCGTGAAGGACGGGAACAAGGTGCTGGTCACTACTTTGACCAAGAAGATGGCGGAGGACCTGACCGACTATCTGGCGGGCGCGGGCATCCGCGTCAAGTACCTGCACTCGGACATTGACACGCTGGAGCGCTCCCAGATCATCAGGGACATGAGACTGGACGTATTCGACGTGCTGGTGGGCATCAACCTGCTCAGAGAGGGTCTGGATATCCCGGAGATCGCGCTGGTGGCGATACTGGACGCGGACAAGGAAGGATTCCTGAGGTCCGAGACCTCGCTGGTGCAGACCATCGGGCGCGCGGCGAGAAACGCGGACGGCCATGTGGTCATGTATGCCGACAATATGACGGATTCCATGCGCAAGGCGATCGACGAGACCGAGCGACGCAGGAAAGTGCAGATGAAGTACAACGAGGAGCACGGCATCACGCCGCAGACGATCCGAAAGGCGGTGCGCGACCTGATCTCGATCTCCAAGGAGATCACGAAGGAGCAGGCCCGCTTCGAGAAGGACCCGGAGTCCATGAACCTGGGCGAATTGAGGAAGCTGATCGCGGAAGTCGAGAAGAAGATGCGCAGAGCGGCGGCGGACCTCAATTTCGAGGCGGCGGCAGAGCTGCGTGACCAGATGCTGGAACTCAAGAAGCATGAGCTGGAGCTGACCGGAGGCAAGTGACCCGCTTGCCGGAAATGAGCCGGAACAGACCGGTATGTCAGAAATGAGCCGGAACAAACCGGTTTGTCAAAATATTGATCAATTTACCATAGAAACGGATAGTAAACGCATGGCTGTGAAGATGAAGAAACCGGATTACTGGCCCGCCCTCGAAGAGGGAGAGAGAATGGCCGGGATCCAGAGAGAGCGCGATGCCCGCAGACGGAGCATCATCAATAAGGAAGACTGCATCCGCATCAGAGGCGCCAATGAGCACAATCTCAAGAACCTGACGCTGGAGATCCCGCGCAATGAGCTGGTGGTACTGACCGGACTGTCGGGATCGGGCAAGTCGTCGCTGGCTTTTGACACGATCTATGCCGAGGGGCAGAGAAGATATATGGAGTCCCTGTCCTCCTATGCGAGGCAGTTCCTGGGACAGATGGAGAAGCCGGATGTGGAGAAGATCGAGGGATTGTCCCCCGCGATCTCCATAGACCAGAAGTCGACCAACAGAAACCCCAGGTCTACGGTGGGCACTGTGACGGAGATCTATGACTATTTCCGCCTTCTGTATGCCAGGATCGGCATTCCCCACTGCCCGAACTGCGGCAGGGAGATCGCGAGGCAGACAGTGGACCAGATGGTGGACCGAATCATGGAACTGCCCGAGCGCACAAGGATCCAGATTCTCGCGCCGGTGGTCCGCGGCAGGAAGGGCGAGCACCAGAAGGTCATCGACCGGGCGAGAAAGGCCGGTTATGTGCGCCTGCGCATCGACGGCAATCTCTACGACGTGTCCGAGGACATTAAACTGGAGAAGAATATCAAGCACAATATCGAGGTGATCGTCGACCGCCTTGTGGTGAAGGAAGGCATTGAGAGGAGACTGACGGATTCTGTGGAGAACGCGCTGCAGCTGGCGGACGGCCTTCTGCAGGTGGACGTCGTGGACGGAGAGCTGATGCAGTTCTCCCAGAGTTTTGCCTGCCCGGACTGCGGTATCAGTGTGCCGGAGATCGAGCCCAGGAGCTTCTCCTTCAACAATCCTTTCGGCGCCTGCCCGAACTGCGCGGGCCTCGGCTACAGGATGGAATTTGCCCCGGAACTGATCGTCCCCGATGAGACCAGGTCCATCAATGAGGGCGCGATCGCCGTGCTCGGATGGCAGTCCTGCATGAACAAGGGGAGCTTCGCCAACGCGATCCTGCTGGCCCTGTCGGAGAAGTTCGGCTTCAGTATGGATACGCCGTATAAAGACCTTAAGCCCGAAGTCAAGAAGATGCTGATGTACGGCACGGACCAGAGTGTCGACGTCTACTACGAGGGACAGAGGGGAAAGGGCGTTTATCCCGTAACTTTCGACGGACTGATCCGCAACACGGAGCAGCGCTACCGCGAGACGGGCTCCGATACTATGAAGGCAGAATATGAGTCCTTCATGCGCATTACGCCCTGCGGGACCTGCGGCGGAAAGCGCCTTCGCAAGGAATCCCTGGCGGTCACAGTCGGCGGCATCGATATCTATGACCTCACCTGCATGTCCATCAGGACGCTGCAGGATTTTCTGGACAATCTGGAACTGACATCCACCCAGCAGAAGATCGGCCACCAGGTCCTCAAGGAGATCAAGGCCAGAGTGGGCTTTTTGATCGACGTGGGGCTGGACTACCTGACACTGGCGAGAGCGACAGCGACGCTGTCCGGCGGAGAGGCCCAGAGAATCAGGCTGGCGACGCAGATCGGCTCGGGACTGGTCGGGGTGTGCTATATTTTGGACGAGCCGAGCATCGGCCTTCACCAGAGAGACAACGACAAGCTCCTGCGGACCCTCAAGAACCTGAGAGATCTGTGGAATACGGTCATTGTGGTGGAACACGACGAAGACACAATGCTGGCGGCGGACTACATCGTAGACATCGGGCCTGGCGCGGGCTCCCACGGCGGCAAAGTAGTGGCGCAGGGCACCGCGGAGGAGATCATGGCGGTTCCGGAGTCCATCACGGGGCAGTACCTGAGCGGGAAGAAGGCCATTCCGGTACCGGAAGACCGCAGAGAGCCCTCCGGATGGATCAAGGTGCGCGGCGCGCGCGTCAACAATCTCAAGAATATCGATGTGGAGATCCCGCTGGGGGTCATGACGGTAGTAACCGGCGTTTCGGGCTCGGGCAAGAGCTCATTGGTAAACGAGATCCTTTACAAACACCTGGCCAAAACTTTGAACAGGGCCAGGACTATCGCGGGAGAGCATGACGGGATCGACGGGCTCGAGAACCTGGACAAGGTCATCGCCATCGACCAGTCCCCGATCGGAAGGACCCCCAGGTCCAACCCGGCGACCTATACGGGCGTCTTTGACATGATCCGCGCGCTGTTCGCGGGCACTCCGGACGCCAAGGCGAAGGGTTACAGCAAGGGAAGATTCTCTTTTAACGTCAAGGGCGGCAGATGCGAGGCCTGCGGAGGAGACGGCATTCTCAAGATCGAGATGCACTTCCTGCCGGATGTCTACGTGCCCTGCGAGGTCTGCCACGGCAAGCGCTACAACCGCGAAACGCTGGAAGTGCGCTACAAGGGCAAGAATATTTACGACGTATTGGATATGACCGTCGAGGAAGCCGTCACTTTCTTCGAGAATGTGCCCTCCATAAGGCGCAAGATCCAGACGCTCTACGATGTGGGACTCGGCTACGTGAAGCTTGGACAGCCCTCCACAGAGCTGTCGGGAGGCGAGGCGCAGAGGATCAAGCTCGCGACGGAGCTGTCCAGGAAGAGCACCGGCAAGACGATCTATATTTTGGACGAGCCGACGACGGGACTTCATTTCGAAGACGTCGCCAAGCTCAATGTGATCCTTCACCAGCTGGTGGAGGGGGGCAACACGGTGGTCGTCATCGAGCACAACCTGGATGTGATCAAGACGGCGGACTACATCATCGACATGGGACCCGAGGGCGGAGACGGAGGCGGCACGGTGGTTGCCACGGGAACGCCGGAGGAAGTGGCCAAGGTGCACTCCTCCTACACGGGATATTATGTGAATAAGATGCTGGAGAGAGACAGGGCGCGGAGAGACAGGTAAGAGCCTGCGTAAGGCGCCTGAGGGACCGGCCGAGGTAAGGCCGGATGAGGAAACAAGCGGCGGAATGGAAGAATTAAAGGGATATGTAGAGCACATCATCTACAGAAATGAAGAGAATACATATACCGTGTTCGAGGTGCAGTGCGAGGACGGCCTTGTGACCTGCACCGGCTTTCCGCCGGCCATCAGCGAGGGCGAGAGCTGCATCGTGTCGGGCGAGAAGGTGCAGCACGCTGTGTACGGCGAGCAGTTCAAAGTGGACATCTATCGGGTGATTCCTCCGGAGAACTCCCAGGCTATGCTGCGGTATCTGGCCTCGGGAGCGGTAAAGGGCATCGGCCAGGCGCTGGCGGCAAGGATCGTGAAGAAATTCGGCGATGACACTCTGCGGGTTATGGACGAGGAGCCGGAGCGCCTCGCCGAGATCAAGGGGATCAGCGAGCGGAAGGCGAGAGAGATCGCCGCTTACATGGCGGAGAAGAGAGAACTCAGGGACGCGATGCTGTTCCTGCAGCAGTACGGAGTGACCAACCGGGTGGCCCTCAAGATCTGGAAGACCTACGGCGCGAGAATGTACGAGGTGCTCAGGCAGAACCCCTACCAGCTGGCGGAGGATATCTACGGCATCGGCTTTGCCACAGCGGATGAGATCGCGGGCAGAGTCGGGATCAGCACGCAGTCCGAGTTCCGGATCCGCAGCGGGATCCTGTACACACTGTCCGTTACGCTGTCTGAGGGCAGCAGCTACCTGCCCAGGGAGATCCTGCTGAGCAGGGCGGCGGAGCTCTTGAAGGTGCCGGATGAACTGATCGGCCTGCAGCTTGACAATCTCGTCGTGGAGCGCCAGGTCAAAATATGCAGGAAGGGCAGTGAAGTCCAGGTCTATTCCAATGCCGCCTGGCGGGAGGAACAGCAGATCGCCAGGATGCTGGCGGATCTGGAATCGGAGCCCGTCCGCCACGGAGCAAGGGACCCGGAGAAAGTCCTGGCAGAGCTGGAAAAAGAAGAGAATCTGGAACTTGATCAGCTGCAGCGGGAGGCTGTTCTCATGGCGGCGGAACACGCCATACTCATCATCTCGGGCGGACCGGGGACCGGAAAGACAACTACGATCAACACGATCATCCGCTATTTGAGAAAGGAGAACCTGGAGGTCCTTCTTGCCGCGCCTACCGGGCGGGCCGCGAAGAGGATGACAGAAGCCACGGGCAGTGAGGCAATGACGATCCACCGCCTTCTGGGCGTGCGCGCGGTGGTTGAAGAGGGAGACGACGCCTTCGCGCCGGATCCGGGCTTTGCCGGACGCCGAAGCGGGAGCTATTCCTATTTTGAAAAAGGCAGTGACAACCCGCTCGAAGCGGATGCCATCATCATCGACGAGATGTCGATGGTGGACATGCACCTGTTCTGCTCGCTCCTCAAAGCGGTCATGCCGGGAACGAGGCTGATCCTGGTGGGAGATGTGAACCAGCTGCCGAGCGTAGGGCCCGGCAAGGTCCTGCAGGACCTGATCTCCTCAGGGGTCTTCAGGACGGTCATGCTGCGCAAGATCTTCCGGCAGGCCATGGAAAGCGATATTGTGACCAACGCCCACAGGATCCTGAATGGCGAGATGCCGGAAATGAGCAATAAGAGCCGCGATTTCTTCTTCCTTGAGAGGGACAGCGCGCCGGTCATCTACAAGCACACAGTGGAGCTGATGAGAGACAAACTGCCGGGGTATCTGCACTGCGATATCGGTGAGATCCAGGTGCTGACACCCATGCGGAAGGGCCCCTTGGGAGTCAACCGCCTCAACGAGGTGCTGCAGAGCGTCCTCAATCCGCCCGCGAAGAACAAGCGGGAGGTGCAGAGGCAGGACGTGATCTTCCGCGAGGGAGACAAAGTCATGCAGACCCGCAACAATTACCAGATCGAGTGGGAGATCCGGGGCAATTACGGCCTCAAGATCGACAGCGGGACCGGCGTCTTCAACGGAGACGCGGGCATCATCCAAAATATAGATAATGACGCGGAGATCGTGACGGTATGTTTTGACGAGGAGAAACTGGTGGAGTATCCGTTCTCCGAGCTCGATGACCTCGAGCCGGCCTACGCGGTCACTGTGCACAAATCCCAGGGATCGGAGTACCCGGCGGTGATCCTGCCGCTGCTCAGCGGGCCTTCGGGACTGTTCAGCAGAAATCTTCTGTATACGGCGGTGACCAGGGCCCGGGACTGCGTCATGATCCTGGGGAGCAGGCAGACAGTGGAGTCGATGACGGCCAATGTCAGGGAGAACAGACGATATACGGGACTGAAGGAGAGGATACATGAGATATTTGGAGTCACCGACACCGGTGATGGATCTCTTCTTTCCCAGGAGATGCCCGGTCTGTGACAGGCCCGTTAAGCCATACGGGGCGTTGATCTGCAGGGACTGCGCGGAAGTTCCCCGGCCGGTGGGCATGAGCGCATGCTGCAAGTGCGGCAAGCCCGTGGAGCCGGAGGAGGAGTACTGCACCGACTGCAGACGGCACAGACATATGTACTACAAAGGGGCGGCGTCCTTCCGCTACAGGAGCATCTCGGGCTCCCTGTACCGGTTCAAATACGAGGGACGCAGGGAATACGCCGACTATTACGGGCGGGAGATGGCGCGCACGCTGGACAGCTTTCTGGCACAGCTGGGAAGCGGACATGCCCCGCAGTTATTGGTGCCGGTCCCCTGTTCGGCGCAGAGAATGAGAAAGAGAGGGTATAACCAGGCGGCCATCCTGGCGCGGAAACTGGCGGAAATATCGGGAATTCCGGTTGCGGAAGACGCTCTGGCGAGGTCAAAAGACACGCAGGCGATGCGCAATATGAGCGCTTCGGAGCGTCAGAAAAATTTGAAAAAGGCTTTCCATGCATATGGAAATAGTGTAAGATTAAAGTCGATTATGCTCATTGATGATATCTACACCACCGGCGCTACGATCGACGCATGTGCCGGAGCCCTGCTGGAAGCGGGAGCGAAGGAGGTCAGTTTTCTGACGCTCGCGATCGGAGAGAACGATTTATGATCAACAAAGACAGGGTCCGCACGATGACCAGACTTGCCATTTACGAGGAAGGGCAGGGAGTTGCGGACGACAAGATGAATGGTTACTTTAAGAATGATTATATTGTCGGCCATATGGTAGGTTCTTTCGTAAGCGGTACGATTGCCTGCCTTTTGATTGTGTTCGTATACTGCTGTTATTACTACGACACGCTGATGCTCCGGCTTTTCGAAAATGACCTCGGAGATCTGGCCAGGACATTCCTGACGCTTTACACCGCCTTTATGATCTTTTTCCTCGCTGTTTCGTTTTTCGTTTATTTCTGGAGATACAACGCCACGGAGGGCAGGATTGAGAGATATAACCGAAGATTGAACCATCTGAAGGACAGTTACGAAAAGGAAGATAAACATGCTGACAACCGTATTTGAGATAAGAAAGAAGATAATTGAGGCCTATGGGCAGTACGAGTATATCATTATACCGGCACTGAAGTTCTGCCTGGCCTTTCTGCTGATCCTGGAGATCGATAACCACATCGGCTTCAACGCCGGGCTGACCAACAAGCTTCTCGGCGTCATCATCGCCCTGATCTGTTCCCTGGTACCGGTCAACTTTATTGCCGGCATCCTGATGATGCTGGTGCTGGCGCATCTGTATACGCTGTCTCTCGAGACGATGATCGTGGCAGCAGTGATCTTCCTTTTGATGTTCCTGCTGTATTTCAGGTTTTCACCCAAGGATACAGGCATTATCCTCCTTCTGCCTCTGGCATTCACATGCCATATTGAGTACGCTGTCCCGATCATAGCGGGTCTTCTCTTTACGCCCGGCAGCGCGGTAGGCGTCGCTTTCGGTGTGATCATCACCAAGTATCTGGGGTATGTGGAGCAGAACAAGGCGGTTCTGGGAAACAGTGAGATCGGTCCCGCGACAGTAGACAATTTCAGGAACATTGTCGACGCGCTGCTTCAGAATAAGGCTATGTGGATCATGGCGGCGGCCTTTGCCGCGGCTGCGATCGTGGTGTTTTTCATCAGGCGTCTGGAGACAGCTCATTCATGGACGATCGCGATCATTGCCGGTACTGTGATCGAACTTTTTGTACTTCTGTTCGGCGACATGCAGTACGACACCAATATCGATCTGACCAAGGTTTTTATGGGAGTATTTCTCTCTGTTTTAGTGGAACTGCTGGTGGAGTTTTTCTGCTTTATGGTGGATTACACGAGGATCGAGAGTGTACAGTTTGAAGACGACGATTACTATTACTATGTCAAGGCGGTCCCGAAAGTGACAGTTTCGGATTCCCTGCGCACAGTCAAGACATTCAGCACATCTGAGACCGACGGTGTAAGCTTCCGCGACCAGGTGGCGAAGCGGCTGGGCGGAAAGAGCGCGGAATCCGAGGAATAACGGCAGGAACCCGCCGAAGACGGAGGGGTTATACATACAGGACGGAAGAAGTAGAAGATGCAGCGTTTTTGGACGATACTTCAAAATTATCTGAATCAAATACATATGCCGAACTTGCGCTGGACAGATATTCTCGAGATACTGATTCTCGCTTTTCTGATCTATCACATTCTGCTGTGGATCAAGAATACACGCGCGTGGTCCCTCCTGAAGGGACTCCTTGTCATAGGCGCCTTTGTGGCGATCGCGGCGGTATTCAACATGAGTACGATCCTGTGGATCGTGCAGCACGTCACGGGACTGGCCGTAACAGCCGTCGTGATCCTCTTACAGCCGGAACTGCGCAGTGCTATGGAAGAACTGGGGCAGACCAATTTCCTCAGTTCTTTATTTAATGTGGACTATACCAGGACACCGGAGGGGAGATTCTCCGACAAGACGGTCAATGAGATCGTCAGGGCTTCTCTTCAGATGTCTAAGGTCAACACCGGCGCGCTGATCGTCATCGAACAGACGACTCCGCTTCAGGAATACGCCCGCACGGGAATCGATATGGACGCGCTGGTCACAAGCCAGCTGCTCATCAATATTTTTGAAAAGAATACGCCGCTTCACGACGGGGCGGTGATCATCCGCAAGAACAGAGTCATCGCAGCGACCTGTTACCTGCCTCTGTCCGAGAACCGCATGGATAAGAACCTGGGAACCAGGCACAGAGCCGGTGTAGGTATTTCCGAAGTGACGGATTCCCTCACGATCATCGTATCGGAGGAGACCGGCGAGATCTCGCTGGCGTATCGCGGCGTGCTGACAAGAAGCGTTACCGAGGAAATGCTAAGAGAAAGATTGGTGACATTGCAGAACAAGGAGGTCCAGGAGGCCAGATATGCTAGACTTCTCTCCAGAAAGGGAAAAGAAAAGAATAAAGATGCAGATACTGAGACTCTTCCATAACTGGGGGCTCAAACTCATCTCGCTGGTTTTCGCGACATGTCTGTGGTTTTTTGTGACCAATTACCAGGATCCGGAGACGGTCCTGACCGTGAACAATGTTCCGGTCAAACTCCTGCACACAGATGCGGTGACGCAGGACGGGAAGGTCTGCATCGTCCTTAATGACAGTGACATGATCCCGGTCGTGACAGTGACCGCCCCAAGATCAGTCGTCGACTCGCTGGGAGCCGAAAATATTGTCGCCACTGCGGATGTTGCGGATATCGCGACGGACAACACGGTTCCGATCATATTGACCACCAACAAGTACAGCGACAGCATTACGAGCATCGTCGGATCCTCAAGAAATGTGCTCCTGAGCATAGAGGATGAGCAGCAGGCAAGCTTCACGATCGAAGCGGCTGTCACCGGAAATGTGGCGGAAGGCTATCAGATCGGCAATATCTCGATGGAACAGAATCAGGTGCGCGTGAAGGGACCGGCTTCTGAAGTCGAGAGGGTCAAGAGCGCGGGTGTCTCCGTGGATGTTTCAGACGTGGAGAGTTCCATCAGCACAAACGCGGAGATCCACCTCTATGACGAGGACGGTGTGGACATTGATATCGATAAGAATCTGACACTGAACATCGATAAGGTCATGGTGAACGTCGAAGTCCTTGCGCAGAAGGAGATCCCTGTTAAGATCGCGATCTCCGGAACGCCTGCGGATGGATACAGGCTCACGGGAGAGACCACGGTGGAGCCCGGAAGGATCACGGTTGCCGGCAAGAAATCCGTGCTTGAGAATGTGACGGAAGTCAGCATTCCTTCCTCGGAACTCAATGTCACCGGAAGGAACAAGAGTCTTGCCAAGACATTCATTATTGCCAACTACCTCCCTGACGGAGTGCAGCTGGCGGAAGGCGAACTGGACACTGTAAGGGTTACAGTGGAAATCGTTCCGACCGAAGAGGAATGATCGGGCTTTCAGGAAATACAGAAAGGGGAGCATGTTATGAAAGGGTACAAGAGGTACAGGAGAACACCTGTGATCAATTATCCGGAGAGAGAATGGCCGAATAAGCAGATCGAAAAGGCGCCCGCCTGGGTCAGCGTGGATCTGCGGGACGGCAATCAGGCGCTGGTCGATCCGATGGTCGTAAGCGAGAAGATGGAGATGTTCAAGCTCCTGGTCAAGCTCGGCTTCAAGGAGATCGAGATCGGTTTTCCGGCTGCCAGCCAGCTTGAGTACGACTTTCTCAGGGAACTGATCGAGAAGGACCTGATCCCGGATGACGTCATTGTTCAGGTTCTCTCCCAGTGCAGAGAGGATCAGATTGAGAAGACTTTCGAGTCCATCGAGGGCTGTAAACAGGCTGTGGTCCATATCTACAACTCCACCTCCACCCTTCAGAGGGATGTGGTGTTCGGAAAAGACAGACAGGCGATCATCGATATCGCTGTAGAAGGAACGAAATGGGTCAAGGAGAGAGCTGAGAAGTTCCCCGGCAAGATCTATTTTGAATACTCCCCCGAGAGCTTTACCGGCACAGAGCTGGATTTTGCCCTGGAGATCTGCACAGCAGTCCAGGATGTATGGCAGCCTACACCTGAGGATCCCATGATCTTCAACCTGCCGTCCACAGTGGAGATGACAACTCCCAACGTGTATGCGGACCAAATAGAGTGGATGAGCCGCCATTTCAAGAACAGGGACAGCATCATCCTCAGCGTCCACCCGCACAACGACAGAGGCTGCGGCGTAGCGGCTACAGAGCTGGCGCTTCTTGCGGGCGCGCAGCGTGTTGAAGGAACGCTTCTGGGCAACGGCGAGAGGACCGGCAATGTCGACATCCTCACGGTCGCTTACAACATGTTCTCCCAGGGCATCGATCCCGAGCTGAACCTCGAAGATATCAATGAGATCGTCGAGGTCTGCGAGAAATGCACCAAGATGGGCGTCGACGAGCGTCACCCCTACGCGGGCAAGCTCGTGTTCACCGCCTTCTCCGGCTCTCACCAGGATGCCATCAACAAGGGCATCGCGGCGATGAAGACCAGGAAATCGGAGATCTGGGAGGTCCCTTATCTTCCCATCGATCCCGCGGACATCGGAAGAGTTTACGAGCCTGTGGTCCGCATCAATTCCCAGTCCGGCAAGGGCGGCGTAGCCTTCGTGATGAGCACCTACTACGGCTTCAAGCTTCCCAAGGGAATGCACAGGGAGTTCGCGGACGTCGTACAGAAGATGTCCGAGAGGCAGGGAGAGGTCCCGCCGGAGCAGATCATGGACGCTTTCCGCAGCGAGTATCTGTACAAGAACGAGCCGCTGCACTTCAGAAAGCTCCAGGTGACAGACCTCAGCAGCGACACCAAGACAGACTTCGACACCAAGATCATGGTCGTATTTACGGATCACGGCAAGATGGAGAGAGTCGAGGCGGTCGGAAACGGACCTCTGGACGCGGTTCTGCGCGGACTTTCGCTCAAGTACGGCTTCAACGTCCGCATTCTGGACTACGAGGAGCACGCTCTCAAGTCGGGCTCCGATTCCCAGGCGGCGGCCTACATCCATCTCATGGATGGCGAGAGCGGCAGGATCACCTACGGCGTGGGCGTCAGCTCCAACATCACGAGAGCTTCGGTGCGCGCTATTTTCTCCGCGCTGAACAGACTTCAGCTGGGCGATCTCAGACAGGGAACCTCAGACAGTTTCTGAGCAGGCCTGACTTGGTCAAAATATAGAAGAAACAACAAAACTAGAGAGGAGCCGGTATAAATGGCAGATCAGAAGAAACTGGTGGCAGAGATCACATCCATGGATGAGGATTTCACACAATGGTATACGGACGTTGTAATTAAAGCAGGACTTATCGCTTATTCCAATATCAAGGGATTTATGGTCTACAAACCCGCGGGATACGCGCTGTGGGAAGCGGTTCAGAAACATCTGGACGCCCGCTTCAAGGCAGTCGGCGTTGAGAACGTGTATCTTCCCATGATGATCCCGGAGAACCTGCTCAGCAAGGAGAGCGACCTGGTCAACGGTTTTGCTCCCGAGGTGGCATGGGTGACCCACGGCGGTCAGGAAGAGCTGCAGGAGAGGATCTGTGTGCGTCCCACTTCCGAGACACTGTTCAGCGACTTCTATAAGGATGAAGTCCACTCCTACAGAGACCTTCCCAAGAACTACAACCAGTGGTGCAGCGTTGTCCGCTGGGAGAAGGAGACCAGGCCTTTCCTGCGCTCGAGAGAGTTCATGTGGCAGGAGGGACACACTGTCCACGCCACTATGGAAGAGGCTGAGGAGAGAACGAAACTGATGCTCGACGTCTACGCGGACTTCTGCGCGGAAGACCTTGCGATCCCCACCATCAAGGGCCGCAAGACCGATAAGGAAAAATTCGCGGGTGCGATCGCCACTTACACCATCGAAGCTCTGATGCACGACGGCAGAGCCCTGCAGTCTGGCACCAGCCACAACTTCGGCGATGATTTTGCCAGGGCTTACGGCATCCAGTTTACGGACAAAGATAACAAACTTAAATATGCTTTCCAGACCTCCTGGGGACTTTCCACAAGAATCATCGGCGCTCTGATCATGGTGCACGGCGACAATTCCGGTCTCGTGCTGCCTCCCAAGATCGCGCCCACCCAGGTCATGATCATTCCGATCCAGCAGAGAAAGGCCGGCGTTCTTGAGAAAGCGGCTGAGATCAGGGAAATGCTGAAAGATTTCCGCGTCAAGGTCGACGAGACCGACAAGAGCCCGGGATTCAAGTTCGCCGAGCAGGAGATGAGAGGTATTCCGCTCCGCGTCGAGATCGGACCCAGAGATATCGCCGAGGGCAAGTGCGTCGTAGTGCGCCGCGACACCCGCGAGAAGATCACCTGCGACATCGCTTCTCTTCCCGAGAAGATCGGAGAGCTCCTTCCGCAGATCCAGAAGGATATGTACGAGAGAGCAAAGAAGCACCTTGAGGAGCACACCTTTGAAGCGCCCGACAAAGCGACCTTCGAGAGCCTCTTCGAGGACACCAAGGGCTTTGTAAAAGCCATGTGGTGCGGAAGCAGGGAGTGCGAGGAGAAGATCAAGGAAGACTACTCCGTGACAAGCCGCTGCATCCCTTACAAACAGGAGCAGCTCAGCGACGTATGCGTCTGCTGCGGAAAGCCCGCCACTAAGATGGTTTACTGGGGCAGGGCGTATTGATCGGCAGTGCTCTAAGGCTCGAAACGTATTGATCGGCAGTGCCTGAAGGTCCGAAGCGTATTGATCCCTGGCGGCTCACCAGTCAAAACAGAGCAGATCCGAGGTGAATGCGTGCAGGTGCAGATTGTAATACCGGAACAAGTAAATAGCATCCTGGAAAGTCTTCAGAAGGCCGGATATGAGGCCTATGTGGTCGGCGGCTGCGTGCGCGACGCCCTTTTGGGCAGGGAGCCCCATGACTGGGACATCACCACGTCGGCTCTGCCGATGGAAGTAAAGAGCGTGTTCCCCAGGACCGTCGATACGGGACTGCAGCACGGGACAGTGACTGTCCTGTGCGGCGGAACAGGGTATGAAGTTACCACTTTCAGGGTGGACGGCGTCTATGAGGACGGCCGCCATCCCAAAGAGGTGACCTTTACGCCCAGCCTTAAGGAGGACCTCAGGAGAAGAGACTTTACCATCAACGCGATGGCCTACAACAATGAGCGCGGGCTGGTCGATCTCTTCGGAGGCAGACAGGACCTTGAGAACGGGATCATCCGCGCGGTGGGAGACCCCGTGCAGAGGTTTACAGAGGACGCGCTCAGGATCATGAGAGCGATCCGTTTCAGCGCTCAGCTCGGCTACGAGATCGATCCTGAGACTCTTAAGGCCGCATCAGCTCTGGCACCGAATCTTAGAAGGATCAGCAGCGAGCGGATCCGCGAAGAACTGGAAAAAACGCTTCTCTCCGACAGGCCGGACCTTTTGAGGACCGCCTGGGCGGCGGGCATTACCAAAGAATTCATCCCCGAATTTGACAGGTGTATGGAAACTGACCAGATCAATCCCCACCACTGCTATACAGTGGGAGAGCACATCCTCAAGGGAGTCAGCCTGGTCCGCAGGGACCGGATCCTGAGGCTCACTATGTTTTTACACGACATAGCGAAACCGGTCTGTCACACGGTAGATGAGGAAGGAATTGACCATTTCCGCGGCCATGCGGAAGTAGGCGTCAGCCTTTCAAAGTCCATCCTGCAGCGGCTCAAATATGACAATGCGACGATCCGGAAGGTGACTACACTGGTTAAATATCACGACACCCAGATCCGTCTGACGGAACCTGCAGTCCGCAAAGCCGTGGTGAATACCGGAACTGACCTCTTCCCGCTTCTTCTGGAAGTAAAGCAGGCAGATTTTCTGTCCCAGAGCACTTTCCAGAGGGGAGAAAAGCAGGAGAAATTCGACACACTGTGCGATATATACAAGAGAATCGTGGAGCGCGGCGACTGCCTGAGCCTCAAGGAGCTTGCGGTGAACGGCTCGGACCTCATCGCAGCGGGCGTCAAGCCGGGACGCGAAGTGGGCAATATTTTGGCCGGGATGTTTGAAGAGGTGCTGAATGTGCCGGAGCACAATGACAAAGAATACCTGCTCAGCCGGTTTGTAACTGCCTGAGCGGCCCCTTGGGTAATAAATGGCAATGAATTCGTTCAATTGTTGACAAACCTTAGGAAACCTATTATATAATTATTAGGAAATTCGTGGGAGTGAAGCTCTCGACAACTATCAGGAGGAATTGAATAAGATGAATAAGACAGAAATGATCGCAGCTATCGCTGATAAAGCCGGACTTACAAAGAAAGACGCTGAGAAGGCACTTAAGGCTTTCACAGATACAGTAGCTGAAGAGCTCGCTAAGGGCGGCAAGGTTCAGCTGGTTGGCTTTGGCACTTTTGAAGTCAGCGAGAGAGCAGCAAGAGTCGGTATCAACCCTCACACACGCCAGCCCCTCACCATCGAGGCTTCCAAGACCCCTAAGTTCAAGGGCGGCAAGGCTCTGAAGGATGCGATCAACTGATCTGCATGTTCTTAAGGATGTGATCAACTGATATTCAGTATCGTTGAGTTACTGACAGCCCGGAGTGCATTCTCCGGGCTTTACTTTTGCGAAAGGGAACGCATTATGCGACTAGACAAATATCTTAAGATCTCCAGACTGATCAAAAGGCGCACCGTCGCCAACGAGGCCTGCGACAACGGAAGAGTCACTCTGAACGGCCGGATAGCCAGGGCATCCGCGGAAGTAAAGCCCGGCGACATCATCGGCATCTCCTTCGGAAACCGTGAGACCAGAGTCGAAGTCCTCACAGTACAGGAAAACGTACGCAAGGAAGCGGCCGCGGACCTCTTCCGCTATCTTCCTGCGCCGGAGCCGGAGTCTGAGGCTCCTGAGGAGGCTTAACGGGATTTCTGAACTCTTTCTAAACTTATGGCGCATCGCATTGACGGAGCCCGAAAAAGAGGGGTAAGATGAGAGCAACCCCGGGATTGCCGGTTGGAATTTGCGGGCTGCGGCGGCAGCCCTTGGACATTTAATGAAGATAAGAGCAGGAGGAGATCGATGGCAATTGAGAGATCTGCAAAGACAAGAGAGCAGAACAGACTCAGTATGTGGATCGCTGCCCTGGTCGTCGGTGCTCTGATCATGGTGGTGCTGGTAACTTGTGCAGGCCTCTACCGCCGTCTCCACTCAAACAGGGAGAGGATCGAAGAACTCAGGAACGAGATCGTGAAGGAAGAACAGCGATCGGAAGAAATCGAGGAATATAAGCAATATACAAAGTCCAGAGAGTACATCGAGGAAGTAGCCAGAGAGAAACTCGGGCTGGTCTATGAGGGTGAAGTGATCTTCAAAGAAGAAGGATCGTATTGAAAGGCTGTCGCCGGTTGGCGGCGGCTTTTTGAGTGTGACGGAGGGGTGGTTGTTGGGGCTTGCAGAGGTTTTCTTCGGTTAGTTGTCACTAATTCGGCATCTCCATTGGGCTGCGGCGGAGCTGGCTCCATCCTCCTAAGAAATTCTTTAAATCGGATGGGCCGAAAAAAGGCGTTCAGTTGCAAATGTACCATCGGAATTGGCCGATGGCGTGATTGGATGTAGTGAACTCGAACATTTCTGGCAGGTACACCATCGGATTTGATCGAAAGAGTAGATGGATGTAGTAAATTTGAACGTTTCTGGGCAGGCACACCATCGGATATGGCTGAAGACGTAATCGGATGTAGAGCTCCTGCCAGACAAGCTTTTTTCATACCATCGGATACTGTCGAGACCGAAATCGGATGTAGAGCAAGTGCCAGACAAACTTTTTCATACCATCGAATTCTGTTCAGGCCGCAAATGGATGTAGAGCAAGTGCCAGACAAGCTTTTTTCATACCATCGGATTCTGTCGAGGCCGTAAATGGATGTAGAGCTTGTGCCTGACAAGCCCCAACTGATCGAAAACAGCCCCATTCTCCCGGAAATACAGAGGTAATCAATGATCAACCGGATTCATGATTATATGATTCACAACAAAATGATCGAAGAAGGCGGATGCATCCTTGCCGCGGTATCGGGCGGAGCTGATTCCATGTGTCTTTTGGAAATTCTGCGGGAATTGCAGGCGAAGGCAGGGTTTCAACTGAGGGTGCTGCACGTCCATCACGGGCTGAGGGAGAGCGCGGAGGGAGATCTTGAGTATGTGGCCGGATATTGCGCGGCTTCGGGCATTCCCTTTGAGGCTGTGAGAGTAGATGCGGCCGGATACGCCGCGGAGGCAGGAATGAGTGTGGAAGAAGCTGCCAGACACTTGCGCTACGAAGCCCTTGAGAGCGCGGCGGAGCGCTGGGATTGCGAGAATAAGCCTAAATCCGACAGCGAAAGCTCACAACAAACCGAAGACATACACTGCCGAATCGCAGTCGCCCATCATCTGGAGGATCAGGCGGAGACGGTGCTCTTCAATCTGGTCCGCGGCAGCAGGCTGAGAGGGCTTCGCGGGATGCTCCCGGTGAACGGGAGGATCATCAGGCCGCTGCTGGAATGCAGCAGGGGGGAGATCGAGGAATTTCTCCGTGAGAGGGGAATTGCCTGGAGAGAGGACGAGACCAATGAGGATGTCCGCTATGCGAGAAATCTTCTGCGGCGCGAAGTGATGCCCCTTTTGGAGAGGATCAACTCGGGAGCCGCGCAGCACATCGCAAAGGCGGCTGAAGAAGCCGCGGAAACGGAAGAGTTTCTGAGGATTGAGACCGAAAAGGCTGTGAAGGCGTGCCGTGAAACGCAGGAAGACAGCCGCGCCCGAGCAGTGCATGACAGCCAAAACATTGAAAACCGGCAGTCTCCGATCATCATTTCAATTCCGATTCTTCTTAAAGAACCGCCCCTGATCCGCAGAAGAGTTGTCTATGAAGCGATCGCGGAGGCAGCCGGCAGGAAGAAAGATTTGCGGGATGTGCATGTGCAGGATGTGCTCAGGCTGGCGCAGAAAAATGGAAACGGGCGTCTGGATGTTTTTGCAGGTGTATCGGTGGAGAAGTCATATGACAGACTGATCTTCTTCGCAGCTCCAGAAGGATTGCGTCAGGCCGCAAGCCCGGCTCCCGCAGCCTCCCGAAGATGGCCGATGGACGCCGGGGAATACAGCTGCAGAGTCTTTGACTTTGACGGCAATCTGGCTGCAGTGTCCCGAAAGCAGTATACGAAATGGTTCGATTATGATAAAATAGGGGCGTTTCCAAGTTTTCGGACCAGGCGCGAAGGGGACCGCATCACGATCGATGAGAGCGGAAGATCCAAGTCGATCGCCAGATATATGATCGACGCCAAGATACCTGCGGAGCTGCGGGGCAGGATCGTGCTGCCTGCTGCAGGCAAAGAGATCCTGTGGGTACCGGCGGGGCTGACTGCGGAAGCGGTCCGCTCTTCAGACAGCGGCAGGATCAGTGCTTCCTATATGGTGAGCGGTCACACACGCAGGATTCTGGAGATTAGTTGGAAACCGGCAGGCGGTCTTTGACCGCGCCGGAGAGGGATCACTGAAAGACAGTATCAACACAACACACAGGGGATGAGGAGTATTATGCGCGAGACTATCAGAGAACTTATCAGTGAAGAAGAAGTAAATGCTAAGATCAGAGAACTTGGGGCTCAGATTTCCAAGGATTATGAAGGAAAGTCCGTTCATTTGGTATGTATTTTGAAGGGCGCGTGCATCTTCATGTGTGAGCTTGCCAAGAGGATCACGGTGCCTGTATCCATGGACTTTATGACCGTGTCCAGTTATGGCAGCGGGACCAAGTCCAGCGGTATTGTCAGGATCAGGAAGGATCTGGATGATCCGATCGACGGACTTGATGTCCTTATTGTGGAGGATATCGTGGACTCCGGGCGCACTCTCTTTTATCTTGAAGAGGTTTTCAAACAGAGAGGATGCGCGAGCGTGCGCACCTGCACATTGCTTGACAAGCCCGAGCGCCGCGTGGTGGATCTGGATGTGGATTACACAGGTTTTGAGATTCCGGACCAGTTTGTGGTCGGATATGGTATGGATTACGACCAGAGATACAGAGATCTTCCTTTTATCGGGGTGGTTGAGTTCTCCGAGGAGTAATATTTTGACTTTGCTGCAATGATAACTGAGGTAGTGCTTTGGATAATAAACAGAGACCGAGAACATACAATAGTCTTCTGATCCCGGTATTGGTCCTGATGTTGTTCATCTTCGTGTTCTCGCCGATGGTGAGAGGATCGTTTTCCGCAGGTCAGGAGAGTTATACGCTGGAGAAGTTTCAGGAAGACCTGAGGGGCGGAAATGTCGAGAGCGTGACGATCACGCCCAACCGCGACAATGACACGGGCTACGCGGTGGTGACGCTTAAGGATAACACCCGGCACACCCTGTACGCGACGCAGATCGCCGTGATCGAGCAGACCGCGAGAGAGGCAGGGGTCGTACCTGTAGTGAGGGACATCCCCTCAGATAATCTGTTTATGGTCAGCGTACTGCCCACGATCCTGATCGTTGTGGTCTGCCTGTTCTTCTTCTACATGATGAACGCGCAGAACATGGGGGGCGGCTCCAACGCCAAGATGATGAATTTTGGCAAGAGTAAGGCGAGACTGGCCAGAAACAGCGGTGTGACGCTGGATGACGTCGCAGGTCTGCAGGAAGAGAAGGAGGACCTCGAGGAGATCATCGATTTCCTTAAGGACCCCGGCAAATACACGAAGGTAGGCGCCCGCATACCGAAAGGCGTGCTGCTCGAAGGCGCGCCCGGCACGGGCAAAACATTGCTGGCCAAGGCCGTCGCCGGCGAGGCAGGCGTGCCCTTCTTCAGCATTTCCGGCTCGGATTTCGTCGAGATGTTCGTCGGCGTGGGCGCGTCCCGCGTCAGGGACATGTTTGACGACGCCAAGAAGAATTCGCCCTGCATCGTCTTTATCGACGAGATCGACGCGGTAGCAAGGCGCAGAGGCACGGGCCTCGGCGGCTCCCACGACGAGCGCGAGCAGACACTGAACCAGCTGCTGGTGGAAATGGACGGATTCGGCGTCAACGAGGGCATCATCGTCATGGCGGCCACCAACAGGGTGGACGTTCTGGATCCCGCGATCCTGCGCCCGGGCCGTTTTGACAGAAAGATTTCTGTGGGAAGGCCTGATGTGAAGGGCCGCGAGGATATCCTCAAAGTCCATTCCAGGAATAAACCTCTTGGTGAGGATGTGGATCTGAAAGAGATCGCCCGCACGACGGCAGGATTCTCCGGAGCGGATCTGGAGAACCTCATGAACGAGGCTGCCATAGGCGCCGCGAGAGTTAACCGCGCATACATCATGCAGTCTGATATTAAAGACGCCTTTATCCGGGTCGGCATCGGCAAGGAGAAGAAGAGCCATGTCATCACGCCCGAGGAGAAGAAGATCACCGCGTTCCACGAGACCGGCCACGCGATCCTCTTCCACGAGCTTCCCAAGGTGGGGCGCGTCTATACGGTTTCCATCATTCCCACGGGAATGGGAGCCGGCGGCTATACGATGCAGCTTCCCGAACAGGATATGATGTACATGACCAAGGGCAGAATGCTCGAGGAGATCATGGTGAGCCTCGGCGGCAGGATCGCGGAGGAACTGGTGCTCGACGACATCACGACAGGCGCTTCCGCGGATATCCGCCAGGCGACCAACATCGCAAGGCACATGGTCATGCGCTACGGCATGTCGGATAAGATCGGAACCATCAATTACGAGCAGGAGACGGACGACGTCTTCCTGGGCTATGACCTGGGCCATGAGAATAAGCACAGCGAGTATGTCCGAGGTGAGATCGACAAGGAAGTGCGCCGCATCATCAGCGACTGCTATGCGAAAGCCAAAGAGATCATTAAGGCCAACGAGGACATCCTCTACAGGGCGGCCGACCTCCTGATCGAGAAAGAGAAGATCACAGGCGAGGAGTTTGACGCGCTGTTCGTAAGGACAGACGGACCGGCAGATCTGGAAACAGGTCAAATATAAAACACTTTTAAAGAGAGGGGACAGCCGGTGGGGGCCGGCTGTACTGCCTGCTTTCCCGACAAAAGAGGGAATAACGGCATTCGAGGACAAGGGGAGCTTGAACTTATAGAGCCAATGAAGGATATTGGCGATAATGCACAAATCACTTTTTCTGCTTTTGTGAACTTTGTGAATTCTGCGAATTTATCTTTTCGGAGTGATTTGCTACTATACACTTGTAACCCCCCAATACATTATAAGTTTTTGCTATACCCCATTTAGAAGAATACCTTCTCTAAAAAAGACAGTCCCCCAAGCGCTGTCTTTTTTACGTTGTCCGAAAAAAGGGGAGTTGTTATGCAGCATGAGGCACTGAATATAAAGGCGTTGTTTTCGGACCAGACGCCTGAGTTTTTAAAAGTCCAGACTATAAAGCCTCTTAGAAGGAACGGCAGGAAAACATACGCGATCCGCATCCGCCTCCGCACTGCTGCGGGAGACGCGGACAAATGCGTGCTGCTGACAGATTCGGGCGAGATCCCCATGCGCGTAGAGAAAGAAAACGCACATTTCATCTATTTCTCAGCGGAAGTGATGAGCGACGGCACCCCTGTGCGGTATGCTTTCAGGATCCGGCTGGCCGCGACCGGCGAAGAGTTCCTGTACAAGCGCACCGGCATCGAGTGGGGAGACGAAAAAGACGCGGAATCCGCCCGTGCGAAAGAGCACGGAGAAGGCGCGGAACCCGGCGAGTCCCGCGAGGGTAAGAGCGGCACAGAGGGCTGGTGGTACTATGCACCGGAATTCAGGATCCCCGACTGGGCCAACGGCGCGGTGATGTACCAGATCTTCACGGACCGCTTCTGCAACGGTGACCCTGACAACGATGTGCTGACCGGCGAGTACGCCTACAACGGCGGCCAGGTCCTGCAGATCGAGGACTGGTACTGTCCGCCCGCGGCCGATGACACCCGGGAGCACTACGGCGGCGACCTGCAGGGCATCATGGACAAGCTCGATTACCTCGAGGAGCTCGGCATAGAGGTCATCTACCTTAATCCGATCTTCGTCTCGCCTTCCAATCACAAGTACGACACCCAGGATTACGATCATATTGATCCCCACTTCGGCAAAATAGTGCACGACCGCGGCAAGGTCCTGCCCAGAGGTTCTCTGGACAACCGCGAAGCGGAGAAATACAAGGCGCGTGTGACAGACCCCGCCAACCTCGAGGCCAGCGACAGGCTCTTCGCGAACCTTGTCCGCGAGGCTCATATGCGCGGGATCCGCGTGATCCTCGATGGCGTATTCAACCACTGCGGCTCCTTCCACCGCTGGCTGGACCGCGAGAAGATCTATCTCAACACCGGCAATTACCCGCCGGGCGCCTATGGAAGGAAAGATTCGGGATACCGGCAATATTTTGACTTCCAGAAAGACGAGTGGCCGGACAACGACTCCTACGAGAGCTGGTGGGGCTTCTCATCCCTTCCCAAACTCAACTATGAACAGTCCATGCAGCTGCGCGACGAGATCCTTCGGGTGGCAGCCAAATGGGTATCGCCCCCCTACAACGCGGACGGCTGGAGACTGGACGTGGCGGCGGACTTGGGACATTCCGAGGTCTTCAACCACTACTTCTGGCAGCGCTTCCGCAAAGTGGTCAAAAAAGCAAACCCCGATGCCCTCATTCTCGCTGAGAACTACATGAACTCGGCGCACTGGCTGGGCGGCAGAGAGTGGGACACCATCATGAACTACGAGGGCTTCATGGACCCTGTCACGTGGTTCCTGACGGGCATGGAGAAGCACAACGACGCCTACCATCCGAGTTATATCGGCGATCCGGAGAGATTTTGGGCGGCCATGAAGTGGAAGGGGCAGGAGGATATGCCCCAGGCGCCGCTCATGTGCAGCATGAACCAGCTCTCCAACCACGACCACTCGCGCTTTTTGACAAGGACCGGCCTGAAAGTGGGAAGAGTATCGCTCCTGGGAACCGAGGCTGCGGCAGAAGACGTGCGGGAGAGCGTCTACCGCGAGGCGGCGGTCATCCAGCTGACCTGGCCCGGCGCGCCGACTCTCTACTACGGGGACGAGGCGGGACTGTGCGGTTTCACGGACCCGGACAACCGGAGAACCTACCCCTGGGGCAGGGAGGACCGTGAGATGATCCGCTTCCACAGGGAACTGATCAGGATGCACAAGGAATACAGCTGCCTTCGCAACGGTTCGCTGATCCGGCTCGCTGACGAGCCCCATGTTCTTTCCTATGGCAGATTTGACAGAGAAACCGCCGTGGTAGTGGCGGTCAACAACGGAAACGATCCTGTGAAGATCAGGATTCCCGTCATATACGCCGGCGTACCTGCCGAATGTCATATGAAACTGAGATTTCTGACGAATATGAGCGGTTTTCTGGCTTATCCCAGAACGGTTTACCGCGTAGAAGACGGCATATTGGAGATCGAACTGACGCCGGAATCGGCAGCGGTTCTTGTGAAATAAGAGAAGAGAGCGCTGTACTTGCTGATCATTCAGTAAGCACAGCGCCTTTTTTATGCCAGGAAGCCCTGAAAATGCTTGGAAAACGTCCCGTGGCAATATGCACAAAAACACAACTGCAGATTCGTCGTTACAGATTCGTCGTTATCAAAATTGCGCAGTAATGCACAATAATTTATAATGAAATCGATTACAATTTGTTGAATAACTATATAGGAGGGTTATATGTTTGAAGACAAAAAATGGGACAAGACGTTTAAAAACCGTCTTGCCAAGCACTACGATGAACTGAAATGGCTCTACAGCGAGTTGTACCACAACGACCAGCAGGCTTTTAACTACTTCTGCGACATGATGTACGAGTACTACGAGAAGAGAAGCCCCATGCTTCGTGAGTGGGACGAAGCGCGTGAGGCGTCTCCCGACTGGTACAAGGGAAATGACATGCTCGGTATGCTCATGTACACGAACTGCTTCGCCGGCAATCTAAAAGGTGTGAAGAGCCATCTGGATTACATCCAGGAGTGCGGCGTCAACTATCTGCACCTGATGCCCCTGCTGGAGAGCCCCAAGGACAGAAGCGACGGCGGATATGCTGTTTCCAACTTCCGCAAGGTTCAGCCCGAGCTGGGAACCATGGAAGACCTGGCCGAGCTGGCTGACGACTGCCACACCCGCGGCATGTGCGTGTGCCTTGACTTCGTCATGAACCACACCAGTGAGGACCACGAGTGGGCTATGCGCGCGAAGGCAGGAGAGAAGGAGTATCAGGACCGTTTCTTCTTCTACGATGACTGGACCATTCCGAACGAGTTCGAGAAGACTGTTCCTCAGGTATTCCCTCAGACAGCGCCCGGCAACTTCTCCTGGTGCCCGGAAGTGAACAAGGTTGTCATGACCACATTCTGGCCCTATCAGTGGGATCTGAACTATGCGAATCCGGTCGTTTTCAACGACATGACGGCTGACATGCTCAACCTCTGCAACCACGGCGTGGATATCATTCGTCTGGACGCGACGCCTTAC
>CACZJD010000009.1 GCA_902781325.1 uncultured Lachnospiraceae bacterium | reverse complement strand
GGGGCTTCCCACCGTCGGACAGGTCGTTTTCCTTCTGGCTACACAGGTCGTGGCTTTTGGCGGATCGCTTGTGTTTGCGCAGCTTTCCAAGAAATTTGATACTGTGCCGCTGATCCTGGCCTGTATTGTCGGATACTTCTGTGTCTGTCTCTACGCGCTGACGCTGCACACACTGATCGATTTCGGCATCCTCGCATTTGGCGTCGGATGCTTCCAGGGATCGATCCAGTCCCTCTCCAGAAGTTACTTCTCCAAGATCATTCCCGCGGAGAACTCCGGAGAATACTTCGGCATCTATGATATTTTTGCCAAAGGAGCGTCTTTCCTCGGCTCTGCGGTAATCGCATGGGTCAAGCTGGCAGGCGGCACGATCAACATCGCGGTCGCTTCCCTGGCTGTATTCTTCCTGCTGGGGTTCGTTTTCCTGAGACTCTCGGATAAGCAGCCGCTGGCAAAATAATAATGAATTAAAAAAACAGCAGGTGACTTGTCACCTGCTGTTTTTTTAATGTCCGCTCATCCGGTCGAACTCGGCTATCACATCGGCAAAATATTGCTTTCTCTCTTTTGACGCAGCGTTGAAGAGCTCATGTTTGGCATTCTCATAACGTATCAGTCTGGCCTGGGGAACTCTCTTCATGAACTCGCTGAAGCCGGCCGCATCCACCAGTGTGTCGATCCCTGACTGCATCAGCGTAATCGGGATCTTTATTCTGTGCGCGCGCTTCATAATGAGTCCGGTCACATCGACAGCCGCCATCACCCAGCCAAAGGATGGGGCGGAAGTGCGATAATGGGAGTCGAAGATCCTCTGCCTGAAAAAGTACATGTAGCGCGCCCTCGAGAGCGTGCTGCTATTGGGAAATTCGGGCTCGGGATCAAAGTGATGCTGTCCGAAGCACAGCCTTTTCTGGCTGCGGGTAATCTTCATGTAGGTCCGCAAAGCTTCGATCCTGCGGGGAGTCATCTTTCCGGTATGGAGTTTGAGCATAGGGGAAGTGAGGACAGCTCCGCTAAAAGTCTTTGGATAGGTTCCGAGGAAGAGAGCGCCGACAGCGCCTCCCATGGAGTGAGCCAAAAGAAGACGGGGGAGATCCCCGGAAGCGGGCGCGACCACCCGGTCCATAAATTCGCGCAGGTCCTTAACATAAGTGTCAAAGGTGTCGATGTGGACCACATCATATTCGGGAAGTTTACCGCCGGAATAACCGTGGCAGCGCTGCTCCAGAAAGAAAACCGTATAGCCTGCCTGCCACAAATACCAGGCAAATTCGTGGTATTTGCCCCAGAACCCGCAGTAACCGTGCAGTATGACCACAACTGCCTTGGGATGAGGATGTTCCGCGTGATAGTAGTTGAGCCTGATCCCGTCCCTGGTGGTGATTTTACCGTTCTTTACATGCTGCTCCCGCCAGAGCCGGTTTTGAGTCTCCATTACGGGAATATAATCCTTTTCTCCAAGGAAATGAATCTTGTGCTCGATCATGATTCTGCCTCGTACAGTTCTCTGGCTTTTGCCGGATAATTAGTGATGACCGCATTTACGCCGTACTCCCTGCAGGCCCGAAGCTCGGCTGCGGAGTTGACGGTCCAGACATTGACATCAAGGCCATACTTGCGGCAGTCCTCCATGAAATCAGGATACTGGAGATTGTAGAAAGCGGGGTGCAAAGCGTCCGCGCCAAGTCTGTGTCCGTAACCGGGCATGTCAATGGGACCGTCTCCGTAGAGAAGGCCTGTCTTCGCTTCGGGATTCAGCTCTTTGATCGTGCGTACCGTATAGTGATTGAAGGAAGAGTAGATAACACGGTCTTCCCAGTGCTTGCGCTTTGTAAGTTCCAGGATCTTTTCCTCGATCTTCTCATAAAAGACGATGCCTGTCTTGATCTCGATGTTGATCAGCAGCCCGGTGGGCTCAAGAAGATCGAAAACCTCTTCCATTGTCGGGATCTTTACGCCCTCGTAAGCTGAGCTTCCGCTGCTGAAATCCAGCCTGCGGAGCTCCTCGAAAGTAAAGTCTTTGAGCCAGCCTTTGCCGCTGCTTGTGCGGTCAATGGTCTCGTCGTGGCAGACCACGATCTCGCCGTCTTTGGTCATCTGGATGTCCAGTTCGACACCGTCGGCGCCCATGTCGGCTGCCATTTTAAAAGCGGGAAGTGTATTTTCAGGGGCGTACCCGCTGGCTCCCCGATGCCCCCAGATCAGGGGATATTTTGATGTATTCATAATGCATGCCTTTCCAAGTTGTGAGCATTTGTGTTATATAAATACTTTACTTCTTTTCGGGGATGAGTCAAGGAGGGGAATGCCCGGGCTCATATGTAAGAAAATCAGAAAAACTGCGTTCTGTTATTATGACAGGCAGAGGGAACATGTGAACCGCAGGCAGCGGATCTGTAAACATGTTCACTTTACACATGTTATCCTCGCGTGCTACACTGTGTGTGGCGCTGAGGACAGCGAATTTTAAGGAGGATTTAAAATGAATATCATTATTGGAATTATTGTCGGCGGAATCGCAGGCTGGCTTGCAGGTCAGATCATGGGAAGCAAATTTTCCGTACTGGGAAATATCATCATCGGCGTAGTCGGCGGATTCGTCGGCAGCACTGTACTGAGGTTCGTAGGGATCTACAGTTACGGCACGATCGGAAACATCATTGTCGCGGTGATCGGCGCATGCATCTGCATTGCCGTCATGAGAATGATCAAGTAAAAAAGGAAATTGCAAGTTGTAATGAGTCAGGTGGAATAGTCCACCTGGCTCAATTTACTTTTGGGGGATAATAGTTCATAATAATTGCAGCATTGCGCAGACGGCGCCTCCGGGCGTCTGATCACACTGTAAGGGGGTACTATGAAATACCGCATTGACCAGAACAACTATCATACTTTTTCTACTTATGAAATCAACAAAATGCCCGCCAGGAGCTATTTCATCCCTTATCCGGACAGAGCTTCGGCCGATGCCGTGACGCCTAAGGAGAAGAGATATTTTTCCTCCAAGGTGGTGTGCCTGAACGGCAGGTGGGATTTCAAATTCTATGAAAGTGATACGGAGAACACGGAGTTCGATACCATCGACGTACCCGCCTGCTGGCAGTTCAGGGGTTACGATAAGCCGTTCTATATCAATATCCGCTATCAGTTCCCTTTCAAACCTCCGGTAATTCCCACGACCGATAAAGTCGGCAGGGTCTTCTCCTGGATAGGCGTGGACCAGAAGATCTCTATGCGCTACAAGGATCCGGGAGAAGAGTACAACTTTGTGGGAATTTACCGCAGAGACCTTGAGATCGCCGATCCTGACAAGAATTACGTGATCTCTTTCCTGGGCGTTGCCAGCTGTATGGACCTTTATGTGAACGGCCGCTTTGTCGGCTATTCAGAGGGCGCTCACAACACAGCGGAGTTTGACCTCAGCGGCCTGCTCACCGCCGGAACCAACGAAATCGTGGTCGTGGTGCACCGCTGGTGCAACGGAACTTATCTTGAGGACTGCTCAGGATCTCCGACGACAGCGACATCTGTGAGATCGACGCGCAGACGGAGAAGACCGGAGATACCTACAGCCTCAAACTCAGTGCCAAAACATTCAAGCCCACTGATGTTACCTTCACAGTTGAGGGACACGGTCTTTCCCGCAGCAAGACCGTGCCAGCTGCCGAGTGCATGGTATCCGTGACTTTCGAAGACCTGGAAGTGACAGAGTGGAACGCGGAGGATCCCGTTCTCTATAACATTTACTACGAGACAGAGAGCTGCTGCGTGAAAGAGAAGATCGGATTTAAGACCGTGACGATAAAGGGCGATCTCTTCCTTGTAAACGGCAGGAAGATCAAGTTCCACGGTGTTAATCATCACGACACAAGCTGCACTAACGGCTACACGATGACACCCGACGAGATCGAGCGGGACGTAAAGATCTGCAAGGACTTCAATATCGATATGATCCGCACGTCCCATTACCCTCCGGATCCGCTCCTTCTCGAACTCGCGGACGAATACGGTCTCTATATAGTGGATGAGAACGATCTGGAGACACACGGAACTTTCGCGATGCAGCTTCCCGCGACCTACAATACCATCAGCCATGACCGCAAATGGGAGTCTCACTATCTTGACCGTATATCGCGGCTCTACCACCGCGACAACTATCACAATACAGACGCGATGTACGACTACCTGAAGCTTCGCTCGGATCTGCCCGTACACTACGAGAGCGCCATCCACTGCAAGAGGATCGCTTATGACGTAGGCAGCGAAATGTATCCTTCCGTACAGATGGTACATGATGCCGGCGAGCACTGCCGCAAGCAGAAGCAGCTCAACGACAGGCCTTATTTCATGTGCGAATATGCGCACGCCATGGGCGTGGGACCCGGCAATACTGAGGCATACTGGGAAGAAATATATAAGTACGACAACCTGATCGGCGGCTGCGTCTGGGAGATGGTGGACCACGCGGTTCTCCACGAGGACGGCAGCTACACCTACGGCGGTGATCACGGCGAGTGGAGCCACGACGGCAATTTCTGTGTGGACGGACTTTTCTACCCCGACAGGACACCTTCAGCCGGAGCAAAGATCATCAGATTTATCTATCGTCCGATCAGGGTCAGACATATTTCGGGAAGTACCTTCGAGGTGTTCAACACAACAGCTTTTTCGAAAGGCAGCCGCTATCAACTGACCTTTACCTGGAACGATGGCAGTGTGACCGTGATCACGCCTGACGCCGGACCGCTTCAGAAGTCTGTTGTTATAGTACCCGAGCCGGGCCGGAAGCTGTAGAGGGAAATCTCTCTGTCATCGTGAGCGCTAAGGACCTTCGAACCGGCAAAATAGTGTCGGAGGAACAGATCGTGATCAGACAGTGTGTTCCGGGCGAAGAGGGCGGCCATCTGCTTCCCGAAGAATGTACTTTCCCGAACGGACATTTTGTACTGGAACTGCCGGGCGGGGAAAAGCTCAGAAGCAACGACACGGACCTGAAGTTCAGCAATTCGATGGAACCCTATATGCACCAGGAGGAGACTGTGATCTCGTGCAGCAGGATCCTCAACGGGTACCGCGTCGAAAGCGAACTGGTCAACAAGAGCGGCAAGTTCAATGTGATCGACAGCTACGAAGGCACAGAGGATGGAATCCTGGTCACCAGCACGCTCCATTGTGTCTCCGGCGGTGATATTATTCCACGCTTTGGCAAAACATTCCGACTGGACTCCGTTTTTGACAACGTAAGGTACACGGGAAGATGCGGCGAGAGCTACTGTGATATGAAAGATCAGTTCCCCATCCGCACTGTGGAGTGCAAAGTGGCCGATATGACAGAACCCAATATCCGCCCCCAGGAGAGCGGAAACCGCTGCGACTGCACAGAGGCCAGTGTGAGCAGCGGAAAGGTGACAGTCACTTTCAAGGCTGTGGACAAGCCCTTTGAGCTTGGTATCAAGCCTTATTCCGACTGGTCTCTCTGCAGGATGAAACACCGCGAAGATGAAAAGCGCACCGGCACTTATGTGACGATCCAGGCTTTCCAGCAGGGCATCGGCACAGGAGCCTGCGGACCCGGAGTAATGCCTGAATATCAGTACAGTGCTAAGAAAGATTACACTCTGAAATTCCTGATCCGCGTGAGGAAAGACTGAGGCAGGCCGGAAACGGAAGCGTTAATAGACGGCGAATCTCTTGACAACACCCCGAAAAGTGCCTAAAATAGCGTTTGTTACGGTTTATAAAGGAGTACTTTTAAATCTGACAGGCGGACGCTGAACATGTGTCAGTAGCAGGCCGATCCCGTACACCGACAGAGAACCCGTTCACCGGCTGAGAGACGGGGGTGCGCGCGGCGCTGTGAATTTCAGCATGGGAGTCCGTGAATTTCAGCATGGGAGTCCTTCGCGAGGCGCTTTAATAAAAACGGCGATAAGCGGATGCCGCTGCGGCAGCGACGAGCAGCGATCAATGAGAGCAGATGGCTGGGAGCCGTCTGAACGTGGGTGGTACCGCGGGAATTTGTCCTTTCTCGTCCCATATCCGGTTTCGCGAGGCGAAGCCGGATATGGGACTTTGTATTTGCAAAATAATTATTTATATCAAAAAGGAGAAGCTATGAGCAGGTTTGATGAGATCCGGGAGAAATTCCTGGAAGAAGCCAAAGGCCGCACAGACTCCCGCAGCATCTATGAGCTTCGCAAGAAGTATCTGGACCGCAAAGCGGGCGAAGTGAACGCGCTGATGAAGGAAATGCGCAACATTCCCAAGGATGAGAAGGCCGACTTCGGCAAAAACGTTAACCTTCTTAAGGACTGGGTCCTTGAGAATCTCTCCAAAATGGAAGAGAAGGCCAGAGAGGCCGAGCTGCAGCACCGCTATGAGAGCGAGAAAATCGACGTTACGATCCCTGCCGATAAGGATCCCCGCGGCAATCTTCATCCCATCACACAGATGAAGAACCAGATGGTCGATATTTTCGCCGGAATGGGTTTTGAGATCTATGAGGGAACAGAGATCGAGAACGATTACTACAATTTCACGGCTCTGAACACTCCCATGGATCACCCGGCGAGAGACATGCAGGATACGTTCTATCTGTCTCCCGAGTATCTTCTCAGAACACAGACCTCAGCAGGCCAGATCCATGTCATGGAGGCCAAGAAGCCCCCGATCAAGATCCTGTCCCCGGGTAAAGTTTTCCGCTCTGACGATGACGCGACTCATTCCCCGATGTTCAGCCAGATGGAAGGCTTGGTAGTAGATAAGGGCATCACTCTCTGCGACCTGCAGGGCATGCTCGACGAGTTCGTTCAGCAGGTATATGGCGAGGGAACCCGCACAAGACTGCGCCCTTCTTTCTTTCCCTTCACAGAGCCCAGCGTAGAAGTTGACTGCAGCTGCTTCGCATGCGGCGGCAAGGGATGCAAGCTCTGCAAAGGCACCGGCTGGATCGAGATCCTCGGCGCCGGCGTAGTCAACAACAAGGTCCTTGAGAACTGCGGTATCGATCCCAACGAGTACAGCGGATTCGCTTTCGGTATCGGAATCGAGCGTGCGGCAATGCTCAAGTACGGCATCAACAATATCAAGCTCCTGTTCGAGTCCGACCTTCGCGTCCTTGAGCAGATCAACGATGCCTGATGCGGGGAAAGGAGGATATAGAGTATGATCGCACCACTTAGCTGGTTAAAAGAATATGTAGAGATCGACTGCACTCCCCAGGAGCTGCAGGACAAGCTTTTCTCCTGCGGTTTCGAGGTAGAGGAGCTTCATGAAGTGGGAGAGGATATCTCCGGTGTCGTGGTAGGTCTTGTGGAGACCTGCGAGGCCATTCCGGACACACATCTGCACGTCTGCACGGTAAACTGCGGCGCGCACGGTACTTTCCAAATCTGCTGCGGCGCGGACAACGTCGAGGCAGGCAGGAAGTTCCCTGCTGCTCTGGTAGGCGCGACCGTCTATGCCACAAGCCGTGACCACACTACGGTTGAAGGAACCATGACCATCAAGAAGGGAAAACTTCGCGGATATGAGTCCCAAGGTATGCTCTGCTCAGGAGTTGAGTTGGGCGTCAGCGAAGATATGTATCCTGGCGCAGGTTATAACGGACTGCTGGTACTTCCCGATGACGCTGAGGTCGGCGCGGATGTGAAGCCGATCCTGGGCCTTGACGACTGGCTCTTCGATATCGCGATCACAGCCAACCGCCCTGACTGCCAGAGCATCTTCGGCATTGCGCGCGAAGTCGCTGCTGTCCTGGAGAAGCCTCTCAAGATGCCTGCTTTGGACTACACAGAGACAGATGTGAAACTTGACAACTTCAACATTACTGTTGACGCACCGCAGCTGTGCCCCCGCTATATCGGCCACTATGTCTATGATGTCAAAACAGGCCCGTCCCCCGCTTGGATGCGCCGCCGTCTGGCACTGGTCGGAATGAACGCTATTTCAAATATGGTTGATATTACCAACTATATTTTGACAGAACTGGGCCAGCCCATGCACGCGTTTGACTACGCGTATCTGCGCGGCAACGGCATCAATGTCCGCACTGCGAAGGACGGAGAGAAGATCGTTACTCTTGACGAACAGGAACTGACACTGAACAGCTCCAACCTGGTTATCTGCGACGGCGAGCGCCCGATCGCGCTGGCAGGCGTTATGGGCGGTCTCAACTCCGAGATCCTTCCCACAACCGAATCTGTTATGTTTGAATCCGCGAAATTCGCGCGCGACAATATCCGCCGCACTTCCAGAAGCGTCGGCAAGCGCACAGACGCGAGCGCACGCTATGAGAAGGGTGTCGACGAGTACGCGACCGTTATGGCTATGAAGCGCGCCCTGCACCTCGTCGAGGAGCTCGGCTGCGGCAAGGTTTCCTCCACTCACTTCGACGTGAACACAGGAAACAGCGTTGAGCCCCGCGAAATGACCGTCGAGATCGATAAGATCAGCGGTGTTCTCGGCATTACTGTTCCGGATGAGGATATCGTCCGCATCATGAACAACCTCGACATGAAGCCTTCGATCAGTGAGAAGGACGGCAAGCGTATGCTGACCCTCCGGGTTCCCGCGTACCGCGATGATATGGAAGGTTATCAGGATGTGGCTGAGGAAGTCATCCGCATGTACGGTTATGACAAACTCGTTCCCACTTTCCTTAAGAGCGCGGAAGTCACTACCGGCGGCTGGAATCCCGTTCAGCGCCGCGAGATGCGCGTCAAGGAGGCTCTGTGCGGACTCGGCGCATACGAGTGCATGCACTATTCCTTCTTCTCGCCCTCCGATCTGGACCTGCTCCGCTATCCTGCGGATGCTCCGGAGCGCAATGCGATCCGCATCATGAACCCCATCAGCGAAGAGCTGTCCCTGATGCGGACCACGCTGACGGCTTCCATGATCCATGCAGTCGTGCGCAACCAGAAGAACGGCCGCCTCGACGGCAGACTCTTTGAGATCGCGAAAGTCTTCGTGCCCAAGGCCCTTCCTCTTACCGAGTATCCGGATGAGAGAGATCACCTGGTCGTCGCTTTCTGGGGCAAAGGAGAGGATTTCTTCACTGTAAAGGGAGCTGCTGAGACAGTGGCTGATACTCTGCATGTGAAATTCGCATACAAGGCTGCAACCCGCAGTTTCACACATCCTTACCAGACTGCTGACGTGATCTGCGAAGGTCAGACTGTAGGATATATAGGCACTCTTGCATACGACATCGCTGAAGCCGAGAGCATGCGCACAAACCTCTATCTGATGGAGTTGGATCTGGCTGCTCTGTATCCGCTGTGCGGAAATACACCGGCCTTTGAACCCCTGCCGAAGTTCCTTGACGTCTCCCGTGACCTCGCGCTTGTCATGGACAAGAACATCACCTGCGCGCAGGTTGAGGATCAGATCAGGGCAGCCTGCAAGTACGTCCGCGAAATCAGACTTTTCGATGTCTACGAAGGCGTTCCGATCCCGCCTACTATGAAGAGCATGGCCTTCACGCTCACTTTCAGGGCAGGCGAAGAGGAGTTCACTTCCGAAGATCTTGACAGATATGTCGCCAAGATTCTCAAGAAGCTGGATGCAGTGCTCGGGATCACGCTCAGAGCATAATCATTGTAATAATAAAAAGCCGCAGTACCGGGATCGTCCGGTGCTGCGGCTTTTTTGCTTCAGTATCTGTTTGCCATCCACGCTTCGATATCATCGATGACTTTCGCGTACTCCGTCTCCTGAAGAAGGGAGTGGCGAAGGCCGGGATAAACAATGGAAGTGACATCTTTACAGCCCGCTTCACGAAGAAGCTGCGCCTGGGTGTCGCCGTAAGTTCCGTTTGCTGCGGTAACATCGTCGCCTCCCGTCAGGAAGAGGACCGGCGTATCTGTGAGGGGAGGCGTTGTCTTCTCCAGCGTCTCATTGACGGCCAGATCGGCCTGCATGACGACAAAATCCCTGAAGAAGCGGTTGGTGTAGGACGGACTTTCATAAGGCAGAGCGGCGAGCCATTTGCGCCTTTCGGCATCGGAAGTGATAAAACCGAGAGAGCTTCTGTCCGAGGCGAAGGGTGCGTTAAGGCGCCCGAAGACCAGGGGAAAGATCATCACGTTCACCGAGTCAGCGCCGTGGAGAAGGATGTCTCTGTCTGTAATGGCGAGGAGTTCCTCCATCCGCTCCGGCGCAATGACGGCATGGGAAGGACCGGTATAGATAATACCGTCCCACTGCGCCATCTTCTCATAGATCGCGATCTGTGAGACAGTGGTGCCGAGACTGTGAGCAAACAGGACGATAGGAAGACCGGGGACAGAACTGCGCAGGATTTCGGTCCTGCCATGTTTCCTGTACTCATGCAGAGCGACTGTGTATCCGGCCTTTACCATTTCAGGAGCAAAAATCTCATAATAATCGGCGACTTCCGCAAGACCTGTCATGATCTGGATCACAGCACGGGGGCTTTCCGCTGCCCAGACTTTGTACCATATTTTCTCACCGTCAAAAGATGTAAACTCCATCTGCAGTCCTCCCGGTGTGTTAATATCCCGCAGCATACTGCCGCGCCGGCATTTGCCGCAAAACTAATTATGGACCAGAGTACCCCGAAATCGCAACAGGAAAACGGTTCCGCTCCCGTTAAAAGTCTATTATAATCATAAAAGGACAGAACAAAACTGAAGATCCGGGATAAATGGATTTGAGAAAAGAGGACAGGAGCAGCATTATGGAGCAGAACAAAAAAGTTACCACCCTTTATCTGGTGCGCCACGGCACCACAGCCTGGAATCAGGCTCTTCGCTACCAGGGACAGACGGACAATCCGCTGGATGAGATAGGAGAGAAGCAGGGTGCCTGTCTGGAGGAATATTTCAAGGACATTCACATCGATCTGGGGGTGACCAGCCCTCTGCAGCGCGCGGTCAAAACACTTGAGTACTGCCTTGCGACTCAGGACCATGAGGTCCCTGTGCTGGTGGAACCCGGCGTCATGGAGATCAACTTCGGGCTGATTGACGGCTGGACCAAAGAAGAAATACAGGCTGAGTATCCTGAGTTTTACAGAATGTATGTGCTCAATGAGGACAGAGGCCACGCCAGAGCGCCGGGCGGAGAGACGATGATCGAAGTCTACGAGCGTGTGAGCGAAGCGATCATGAGGATCGTGCGGGAGCACAGAGGGGAAACTATTGCGATCGCTTCCCACGGCACTGCGATTCAGACTTTTCTCAACTATTCTGAAGGGATTCCTGCGGACAAAATGGGCCGTTACCTTCTGTATAATGTCAGCGTCTGCTGCGTCACGGTGGACGAAGAAGACAGGACGACACTGGAATTTGTGGATGACAAGCACCATGTGCCGAAAGAACTGCAGTTTTCCTACGGTTCGGTCCCGTCAAAATAAAGAATGCGAAACATTGAAAAACCTCCGGATCGTTTGAACGATCCGGAGGTCTCTTTTTTTACATTTCTTCGAATTCAGGCTCTTCCGCGGGAGCGCTCTCTTCCTCGGTGGAACCGTCGGAAGAATCCTCATGAGGCTCAGTAAGAGTTGTATGATCATCGGGATAGTAGGTGATTCCGTCAATATCGAAGTCATCTCTGTCATCGCGGATGATGAAGATCATGGTGCGGCCCTGGTTCACGGTGACCTCGTTGCCGTTGTCATCATAGAATAATGTGGGCTCATAGTCATCTGCCTTGTTCCATGTGACATGGATCATCTTGCCGTTAGTGATGTAGAAGCCGTCATAGCCGGGATCCTCGATCCTGAACCAGAGATAACCGTGTGTGCCGTCTTCCCATTCACGGGAGTCGTTGTTGGCATAGACCCACTCGCAGCGCTGAATGAAGATGTTGGTGAATGCCATCTGTTCGCCTGTGACCGCATCACACTGGTCTTCGCCGTACAGTCTCTTGTAATAGAGGTGATCCTCTTCGTCGTAACTGAGTGCGGACTGAGTGACAGGATAGGAGCCTGACATATCGATCTCAGTGGCATCTACAGCATCCGGATACTGCGAGAGGTCATTGATCTCGCCGTCCTTTGTGAAAGTGAAGTGCTTGTCGTGATAATACTCTTCACGGTGCTCTTTCTCAAATCCGGCTTCTTCGATGGCGTCAAGGATGTGCTCGGCATCCGTGTAGGCTGTGTGCTCGAGAGCGACGCCGTCGTGAGGAATGCGGTAGAAAGCGCCGTAATCCGGTCCCATGGACTCGTGGCCGGTGCCGTTGATGTTGTCTACATCCTCGCGGGAGAGGATCTCTCCAGTGTAATCGGAGGGACCGCCGAAGTGGATGATGATCGGATCCCATTCAAGCGCTTCATAGACAAAATAGGAGCGGATACTGCGGACATTGCCGATCCTTTCAAGATCCTGCCAATCCTGCATGATGCCCATCTGGCGGCTCATGTTGCCTTCTTCCATGATCTCGTAGAAGACGTCGACTCTGTCGAGACCGTATTGGGGCTGGGCCTGCTTGTTGATGGGGAACATAAAGGCCAGAGGGCGCTGCCTGAGGAGCTCTTCATCCATGACCTTTCCGGTCAGAGGGCTTCTGGGAAGTTCAGGCTCGGGTTCCGGCTCGGGCTCGGGTTCCGGCTTGGAGATCGCTTCAGTTGCCGTATCAATGGCAGTTGTGTCTGCTGACGCGGTTTCTTCTGTCTTTTTTTCTGTTTCAACTGTTGTTTCTTCCTGCTGAGTCTGAGCGGAGGTTGAACCGCCGCAGCCGACAAGGGCTGAGGACAGTGTCAGTGCAGCGACCGTCAGAACACAAAGACTTCTCTTACGCATAAAGTCCTCCTGATACTGTTCTTTTTGTAGGTGTTTAATCAATCATAAACATACGGTTATTCTAACCCAAAGCGATAATATTTGCAATAGTTTGTAATATTTACGTAACAAGAATGAAGGAAGCACGTCAGTTTATATATAGAAGGATATGGTATAATACAGATATGTGATGTTTTGACAGATCAATCAGATCCGGAAGAGGTGACACTATGAAGATGAGAAGGATATCAGCACTGCTTATTTGCTTTATACTGACGCTTGGTGCCTGCGCGGGGCCAGGGGCGCCTGCCGGAACACAAAGCGGCAGCGGTTCGACTGCGGAGGACACGGAGACGGCAGCTCAGATCCCGGACCAGAATAAGAAGCCGGAACTGGTGATCATGGGCGAGGAGGATACGGATTACAGCCGCGCCGCCCAGGCAAAAAAGACCGAGCAGACCAATGTGAAAGGCACAGCGCTGTACGCTGCGAAGGACGGGCCGAGAGCTCTTGAAAAGGACTTCACGGTAATGGTCTATATCGTAGGATCCAACCTTGAGAGCCGCTACGGGGCAGCCACAAACGACATGAAAGAAATGATCGGGTCGAATCTTGATTTCAGCAGGAACAATCTCCTTGTCTACACCGGCGGCAGCAAGAGATGGACCAGCGCGATATCGAATACATGCAATAGCGTCATTAATATGGAAAACGGTGAACAGCTGGAGGTGACAGCGCAGACTTCAGAGACTGCGGATATGGGCGCCGCAGGCACTCTGGCTGAGTTCATCAATTACTGTACGACCAATTATCCGGCCAGGCACTACGGACTGGTGCTTTGGGACCACGGCGCGGGCCCACTCTGGGGATACGGCAGCGATGAACTGTTCGGAAATGACAGCCTGCTGCTGGAGGAGCTTAAGGGCGCTATGGACCAGACCCTGTTTGCGGGAGATAAAAAACTGGATTTTGTAGGTTTTGACGCCTGCCTTATGGGATCTGTTGAGAGTGCCAAACTCTGGAAGGACTATGCGCAGTATATGGTCGGTTCAGAGGAACTTGAATCCGGACGGGGCTGGGATTACAGTTTCCTGTCCAAGCTCAATGAGACCGATGACGCCAGGACGATCGTCAGCTCGATCGTCGAGGCTTACGGAAAATATTATGAAGAGAACAGGTCGGAGTTTTTTAACCCCGACGTAACGCTGGCGGCAATGGATCTGAGCAGGACAGATACGCTGATCGACAGCGCAAATGCGCTTTTTGAGGCGATGAAGATCGGAATTAAACAGGGAAATTACCCTGAACTGAACCAGGCCAGAGCTAAGACAAAGGCTTTTGGTCTGGGCGCGGCCAGCGGCAAAGAGGATGCTTTCGATCTTCTGGATCTTAAGCATCTTGCTGAAAATGTTTCGGAACTGTATCCCGAGGAGAGCCGCGGCATCCTTGAGGCGGTCGATGAAATGGTGGTGAATCATACATCCAATGTCAGCGGCGCTAATGGTATTTCTATTTATCTTCCGGGTGATAACCTGGAACTTTACGGCGTCTCCGGAGAACTGTATTCGGAAGAAACCTCGCTGTCCCCTGAGTATTCTGCCTTTGTCACCTCTTATATGGACAGCTGGATCGAGGGGTCGAACACAGACTGGACTATGCCGGAGATTCAGCGCGAAGGAGAGGAACTGACACTTCAGCTCACCGATGAGCAGGTCAGGAATACCTCTCAGGCTTTCTACACTGTTTTACAGAGGAACAGTTTCGGCGACTATGCCATCACTACTGCCAATATTGCCGTGGATCCGGATGAGAACAGTGTTTTGCATATTCCGTCAGATCCGATGCTGCTGACTGTTGCGACAGATATGGAAGAAGCGCCGGCACCGCTCACATGCGTGCAGTCACAGAACAATGACGCTGAATCCGTTTACAGAACGGTCAACTGTTATCTAACGTCCGGGCATGAGTTCATGGATGTTGACTGGGATAAGGATGAAGAGGTCGTGATCACTGCCAAGAACATTGCGGGTGAGACGGAGACCTCCGTTCTCGATATCACCTCCGCGTCCGGCAGTGCCTGGGCCGGCGGCAAGGCGTCGATCGACGTCTCCAACTATGAATCGCTCATCAACGCGGGAAGTATTTCTTATAATCCCCGGCGCGATGATAAAGGAAATATGAAGCCGTTTACCGAGTGGAAATCCACGGGATATGAGATGTATCCGCTGTGTCTGGATCACGGTTTCAGGCTCGAAATGAAGCCGGCATCCGGCTTTGACAAGGACTTCATCTGCCAGGTAACTGTGAAGGACATCAACGGCAATGTCCACGGGTCGGAGTTCATCGATCTTGAACTGGATCACAGCGGAAAATATAAAGTGATAGGCACTGAAAACGGAACGATGTACGCCGATGTTTCCGGAGAGGAAGCGGTGATCACCGACTATGAAGGAGAGGATACAGAGATCACAGTGCCGTCCGAAGTCTCCGGCAAAAAAGTGACGGAGATCGGAGACGAAGCTTTCTCGGGACTGACGAACTGCAGGAAGGTCACGCTGCCTGAGGGGATCAGAACGATCGGAATATCGGCTTTCCGCGGAAGCGGGCTTACGTCGGTCGAGATTCCGGAGAGCGTGGAAGTGATCAAGAGAGGCGCGTTTTCAAGGACGGCTTTAGAGTCAGTGACACTGCCCGGCGGACTGCAGATGATCGGTTCTATACCGTTCGCGGACTGTGAAAACCTCACGGAGATCTCAATAGATGAATGCAATGAGAGTTATAAAACAGTAAATGGCGTCCTGTACACCAAGGACGGCAGGACACTGATCCAGTATCCGGGCGCACGGAGCGGTGAATACGCTGTGGAGAAGGGAACGGAGACGATCGCGTACGGATCCTTTGCTGGCTCCCTCATTGAGAGCGCGGTTCTTCCGGAATCGCTTAAGAGCGTAGAGAATATGGCGTTTTTCGACTGCCAGAGCCTTTCCTCTTTCAATCTTCCCGACAGCATTGAAACGGTCGGAGATTCCGCTTTCGGAGAATATATGTTATTCAGGTTCGGAAACGAAGAAAATCCGCTTATTGAGACGATGCATATCGGACCGAATATGCAGCATATCGGAAAAGAAGCCTTCAGCATGATGAATATCGCGGCCTTTGAGGTGGAGGAGAGCAATCCCTATTTTGCCTCTTCGGGCGGATTCATTACGAGCAAAGCAAAGGATATGATCCTGGAGGTGCCTCAGGGGATGGGCAAAATTATCATGATCCCGGATGGGATCACTACTTTGCAGGACAATCTGCTTACGTACTGTGATGACGCTGAGGATGTTGTGATCCCGGACAGTGTTTTCCGGTTCGGCAAGAGCGTTTTCCCGTATGATCTTGGCGAGCAGGACGAAACAGGACAATATCAGTATATTTATAAAGTCAAACTTCACTGCTCGAAGGGCTCTGCGGCAGAATCTTATGCAAAGCAGTTTGAGATCGCCTATGATGACGTGACGGATCCGGAGAACCTTGTTTACGAAACTGTGACGGAGGAAATGGCCGGAGCGGAAAGCGCAGAACCTGCGGCTATGACTTGGCGCATCTTCAAAGATCACGCGGAACTGGTCGGGTGCAGCGGAAGCGACAAAGGGACGCTTACGATCCCGTCCGAGTTCAGGGAACTTCCGGTGACTGCGATCAGGAAGGACAATAATCAGTACTATAGCAACTACTATTCCAAAGTAGTCATTCCGGACAGCGTGAGCGCAATCGAGGGCTCGTTTTTCTCTGATTTCTACATGATGAAGGAATTGGAGACCGGCGCGAACAATAAGAATTATAAATGTGTGGACGGCGTCCTGTTTGATGCGAAGGGGGAGACCCTGCTCGTTTATCCGAAGCAGAAGGAAGACGCGGAATATACGGTCCCAGGCAAAACAGAGACGATCGGGGAAGGCGCGTTTTATCTCAATTCTTTCCTGACTAAAGTCACGCTGCCCAAGTCCCTGAGGACGATCGGCAAGAGCGCGTTCGGGAGCTGCTCATCTCTGACGGATGTGGTATTTGCCAAAGGGCTCAAAGAGATCGGAGACAGGGCTTTCAACGATTGCCCTCTTCAGAACGTGCAGCTGCCGTCCTCTGTCACCTCGATCGGCGCAGCAGCTTTTACGCCGGGAGATGGATACGGAAAGATCGAACTTCCGGAAAAACTGGAGAAACTGGGCTACGCTGCTTTCAGTGCCGGGCTTAATAAAACTTTCACTCAGGACGTGATCCGTATACCGGCAAATCTTGTTATCAAGAACAAATTCCTCGACAATATTTTGTTCGAGAGATTTGAAGTGGACGAGAAGAGCGAGAACTATATGTCGGCGGACGGGCTGCTTATGAGCAAAGACGGGAGAACACTTGCAGCTGTTCCAACACTCCTGGAGGGAGATCTGATCGTCCCCGAGGGAACGCTGTATATTGAGTATTCAGCCCTTGCAGGCTGTGATAAAGTGACGGACATCTATCTTCCGGACTCCGTATTAAATATCGGCGACATCGGGGCTAAGGATTACGAGACAGGCGAGTACAGGTTTGTCATTCACTGCAATCCGGGCACCGAGGTCCAGAGACGTCTGGACGCAAAAGGGATTCCGTGGGTAGAGAAGTGAGTGAGATCAGCCGCCTCATTCGCCTCCTGCACAGCAGCACGCTGATGTGATAAAGTATTAAAAGATTATTAATTAGTGGATATTAGCGAATGTTTCGTATATTATAGTATAAGTTCCGGCGGCCGGTTTCGGAGAACGGAATTTTGACATACTAAAGAACAGAAGCCACTAAAAAGAATCGTGAAGAAAAGCATTCAGGAGGATTTTGACTATGAAAAAGAATTTTGCTGATTTAGTAAAGATCGGTATTGTGGTTCCCGCTTTGATCATCTCAATGGCAGCCTGCGGAGCAGCAAATGCCCAGGGCACACAGGCGGATGACAAAACTGCGACAACAGAAACTGCTGCAACTGCAGAAACCAAAGAGACAGAAGAGAAGACAGAAACTCCTGCCGCCACTGCTGATGAGGAGGCGAAGGTTTATGAGAACAGAGGCTACAAACTGTCTGTTCCCGGTGAACTGGCTGATAAGATTACGGTAGATACACCTGATCTTAACGATGACGGAATCGTATTTGACGTATATGAGACGAAATCCGTCGAAGCAGCAGAGGCCAAGGGAAACGGCAATCAGGGCTATGGCTGGCTCTTTGCGATCACAGAGAGAGAGGAAGAATCAGCCCGCAAGATGATGATCGACGCATTTGGAGGACAGAAGCCGATCGCTGTTAATGCAGATGGAGTATATCTGATCTATAATAACCCGACAGATGTCCGCTATGAGCGCGCAACTGTAGAGGACATGGAGAAAGATCAGGCGGAATGGTCGGCAGCATGCGAATGGGCAGCCACAGTCGCCAAGACTTTTGCCCAGGAGAACGGCCTGACCGGGATCAGTTTTAATAACACACTTGTAGAGTCAGCTCTTGCAAAGGCCGCATTTGACAAGGATGCCAATTATACCGTCAGCACCACAGAGCATGGACCTCTTGCGCCCAATGGTGTTGATCCCCTTCCATTCTACGAGAAGATGACCAAGGGAGCCCTGTACGAGGACATCGAGGTGGCAGAGAATGAAGTGCCCGACGGCGAGTATGTCGTCCTTACATTCCCTGATGATCAGGTGCGCTACGATTTCTTCTTTGCAGAGGGAAGCGAGAACCTCATCCGCACGGTGCAAGGACCCGAAGGCGGCGAGCAGTATACGTTTTTCACCAAGGTGACATTCGAAGACGGCACATCCAAGGCTAGCGAGATCATGCATGAGTGGTACAACGCGATCGTCGAGAAGAGCGGCAATCAGTAAAATTGAATAATCGACAGATGATGGAGGCTGCCGCAGTTTGCGGCAGCCTTTTTTTCAGTATAATAAGAACAAGATACCCTTGAGGTCGTTTGTCAGGAAGAGATCATTTGTCAGGTGCAGGAGGGAACAATGGGCAGAATATTCAACGTTGTCGCATTGCAGAAAAAGGTATATGGAACAGCAGAGCAGAACCTGGCAGCTGTACGGCGGATGCTGGACACTTATGACGGAAATTTCTGTACCGGGCCGGTGATCGATTTCCTTGTCCTTCCGGAGATTTTTACTTGTCCCTATGACAACAAATGCTTTCCGGAGTTTGCGGAGAGCGATGGTGGAACTGTTTACAGATTCCTTTCAGAGTTGGCTCGTGACAGAGGGATGTATGTGATCGGAGGGTCTGTCCCTGAACTGGAGGACGGAAAAATCTATAATACATCTTACATGTTTGATCGAAGAGGAGTTCAAATAGGCAAACACCGCAAGGTGCATCTTTTTGATATCGATGTTAAGGGAGGTCAGTATTTCAAGGAATCGAAAGTATTATCTCCCGGGGATAAGATAACCGTTTTTAATACGGAATACGGGAAGATGGGAGTGTGTATCTGCTTTGATATCCGGTTTCCTGATTTATTCATCGAGATGCGGGATGCGGGCGTGAAGATGGTCTTCGTGCCGGCTGCTTTTAACATGACGACAGGTCCCGCACACTGGGAAACACTGTTTAGAAGCAGGGCTTTGGACCAGCAGATCTATGTGCTCGGCTGTTCGCCTGCAAGAGATGAAAATGCCTCCTATGTCGCTTACGGACACAGTATTTTGACAGACCCGTGGGGGAGGGTCGTGAAGGAACTGGGCGCAGAGGAGGGAATTCTCGCGGCGCAGATCGACCTTGATACAGTAGAGAGTGTCAGGCAGCAGATACCGCTGAGAAAGTAAATGAAGCATAAGAAAAGTGCCTGCCGCCATTCGGTGACAGGCACTTAATTTCCAAAGTTCACAAATTCTGTCTGAAATCATAAATTGCCCGGATCGCGTCCTCGTAGCGCTCTTCAGGCACGCCGATCAGCAGGTTGAGTTTGCCGGCGCCCTGGTTGATGGTGCTGATCTCGATTCCTTCTGAAGTGAGTTTCTCCAGAACCCGGACGTTTGCGTCGCTGGACTCTGTTGCCTTCTCGCCGGTCACAGCGATCAGCGACTGATTCTCCCGAAGCCCGATAAAATCAGGATTGAGCTTATCACGGATCTCTTCAAAGAGGTCTTCCTTGCAGTCATCCAAAAGATCTTTCCGGATCACAAGTGTGATCGAATCGATGCCGGTCAGGCAATATTCAAAGGGCAGTGCCCGCTCTTTCAAAATATCGAGCATCAGTGCGCTGAATCCTGAACCGTCGCTGACCATGACTTTTTCGATCTGGATCACGGACATTCCCTTGCGGCCGGAGACACCGGTCACAGGATTTTTGACAACGCCGGAAGGCAGGTGCCGTACGATCATGGTGCCTGCGTCTTCGGGGCGGTCCGTGTTCCGGATGTTGATCGGGATCTCAAGCTCTGAGGCCGACAGGACAGCGTCTGAGTGGAGCACCGAGGCGCCCATGTAGGAGAGCGTCCGCAGTTCCCGGTAACTCATGTAAGAAACTGTTTCGGGATTTGCGACAATGCGGGGATCTGCCGCGTACAGTCCGGAGACATCGGTCCAGTTCTCGTAAAGATCGGCGCCGACCGCGCAGGCTGCAAGGCTTCCCGTGATGTCTGATCCGCCGCGCTCGAAGGTATGGATCACGCCGTTCATATCCGAGCCGTAGAATCCTGCGATCACAGCCCGGTTCAGCGGCAGGAGAGAGGCACACATCGTACGGGATGTCATCGGGCCGTTCAGGTGTCCGTCTTCGTCAAAACAGACACACCATGCAGGATCAACGAAGGTGAAGCCAAGATATTTGGCCACTATTTTGGCAGTGAGGTATTCGCCGCGGCTGGCAGTGTAATCCTGCATCGGTTCCGTCCTGAGCGACTGTTCGAGGATCTCGAATTCCTCGTCGAGGGGGAAACTGATGCCCAGTCCGTCTATGATCTCCCGAAACCGCAGTTTGATCTTCCGAAGTTCCGCAGCAAAGGGTTCGCCCGCTTTCGCCTTCCCGTACAGGTCAAGGAGAAGATCTGTCACCTTTATATCATCTTTGAACCTCTTTCCGGGCGCGGACACGACGATGAACCTTCTCGCCGGATCACTCCGGACAATATCACTGATCTTGCGAACCTGGCCGGCGTTCGCAACCGAAGTGCCGCCGAACTTGGCGACAACAATGCGTTCCTTCATGATGATCCCTCCATGGCGTAGAATACGATGCAATTATAACATGAACAAACGACCGTCGGGGTGTCGATATGCACTAAAAAAGAGGGCACTGCGCGGAGCAGTACCCTCTTTTGCCGGAAATCTTATTTGTTTTCTGTGATATCCATTCCGAAATACTTGTCGGAGATCGCGGAAAGAGTGCCGTCTTCTTTGAGTTCCTTCAGGGCATCGTTGATCGCGGCGCGCAGAGACTCGGAGGAATCTCCATAGGGCATGATCATGCCGACCTGCTCGACTTCGGGGTCATAGGCGGCAATCTTGATATTGGCGTCAGGCTGCTCTTTCATGTAGTCGTTGATGGACACTTCCGCATTGAGGGTCGCGTCGACACGGCCTGCCAGCAGCTCGTCGATCGTTCCGGAGAGGGACTCCACGTCTTTGACAGTGGCTCCGTATTTCTCAGCGGTCAGCTGATAGGTGCTGTTGGCGGAGTTGCAGGTGGTCTTCCCTGCCAGATCCTCCATTGATTTGATCTCCTCATTGTCGCCGCGCACGACCAGGACTGTCCTGTTGAACGCATAGAAATCGCTGTAATAGTATGCCTGCGCCCGTTCGTCCGTATAACCGACACCGTTCGCCATGACATCGTAGCGGCCCGCCTGCACACCTGCGAGGAGTCCGTCCCATTCGCCGGTCACATACTCCGGTGTGACGCCGAGCTTTTCTGCTACAGCGCCTGAGACCTCTACTTCAAATCCGACGAGATTGCCGTTCTCGTCTTCATAGGTCCATGGAGCCCAGTTGCCTTCCATGGCGATCACGATCTTTCCTTCTTTCTTTATTTTGGCCAAAAGATCATCGCCCGAAGCTTCTGCTCCTGCAGCGCTTTCTGCCGCCGGCTCTGCGTTTTCCTCCTTCGCAGGAGACCCGGAACCGGATCCGCCGCACCCTGCCAGCACGGATGCCGCAAGCGTGCCTGCGAGCAGAAGATTCAGCCATTTCTTTACACCTTTGTTCACGTGTGATCCTCCTTCTTTGTCACTTCTTGTAGATAGTGTCCTTTATGTAAATTATACTCGGGTTCTTTGCCATAGCAGAGCAGCTTACGCGTCATGCTGTGTGCGGATATTCCTTAGGAATTCCCTTGTTCGCTGCTCCCTGGGATTTGCGAAAAAATCCTTTGACGGACCCTGCTCCACGATGCTGCCGTTTTCCATGAAGATGACGCGGCTGGAGACATTCTCCGCGAAACTGAGTTCGTGTGTGACCACAAGCATGGTCATCCCGTCTTCCGCCAGCTGCCGCATTACGGTCAGCACCTCGCCGATCAGTTCCGGATCAAGCGCCGACGTCGGCTCGTCAAAATAGATGATCTCCGGGTCTGTTGCAAGCGCCCTCGCGATCGCGACGCGCTGCTGCTGTCCGCCGGAAAGCTGGATGGGGTAGTAGTCCGCGCGGTCCGACAGGCCAACCTTGTCCAGCATTTCCATACCGATCCGGCGAGCCTTCTCTTTGTCCATCTTTCTGGCCGATGTGAGACCGAGAGTGACATTGCCGAGCGCCGTCAGATTTGCAAAGAGGTTATAGTTCTGGAATACAAATGCCGTCTTTTTACGGATCGCCGCGATATCCGCCCTTTTCATATGACCGAGATCATACGTCTCACCGTCGAATATCATTGTGCCGGAATCGGATTTCTCCAGGAAATTGATGCAGCGCAGAAGAGTGGTCTTGCCGCTCCCGCTGGGACCGAGGATCGCGATCACATCGCCCTTTTCCACGGTAAGGTCAATGCCTCTGAGCACCGTATTTGCTCCAAATGATTTCCTTAGTTCTCTGATCTCCATAGATTCCCTCACTCCTGTGTGCGCACTTCAGTCTCCTTGTTGTTATAAGCGCTGAGTCTCTTTTCAAAATAGCGCTGCGCGAAAGTCAGGATCGTTGAAAAGAAGAGATAGATCAGTGCCACTTCACAGTAGAGCCAGAGCGGCTCATAGGTACGGCCTACTATTTTCTGCGCTGCCATGAACATGTCCGCGACGGTGATCTCCGCCACAAGGGATGTATCCTTGAGCATTGCGATCACAGAGTTGGAGAGGGGAGGAAACGCCGTGCGCAAGGCCTGCGGTATCACGACATGGCGCATGATCTGAAGATAATTCATTCCGACACAATAGCCGGCTTCCATCTGCCCTTCCGGCACTGCTTCCAGAGCCGAGCGCATCGTCTCCGCGCAGTAAGCTCCCTCATTGAGAGAAAACACGATCACAGCGCACACAAATGAATTCAAAACGATCCCGATCTTGGGAAATCCGTAGTAAGCGAGAAACAGCTGCACCAAAAGAGGAGTGCCCCTGAAGATCCAGATATAAAGCCTTGACAGCTGACGGAGCACCGGAACCTTGGCATATTGCACTAAAGCCATGAACATAGCGATTATCATGGCAAATGAAAAGCCGAGCACGGTCAACGGGATTGTGACCTTGATGCTCGCCAGCATGATCTTGACGAAACCTTCGACAAGAATATTCCATATTCGTTCCGACATTTAAAAAGGATCTCCTTCACGGCGGGATCATAGAAACTGATCCTGCCATTTTTTTGTATCTTATCATAGCTGACAAAGAGAAACAAGACACGGAACAGCCTGTATTAAGCGGCTGCAGATGATTTCAGGGTCCCGAAATCATCTGTAATTACACTTCGATATAAGGTAAAATAATGATCAGGAAAGCAAAAAGCAAGGCAAAAACAGCAGCTGAGAGAACAGGAGGCATCACCATGCTGGCAGATTATCACGTTCATACGATATACAGTGATGATTCCGAATATCCGATGGAGGAAGTTGTTAAAGACGCGATCGCACTCGGATTGTCTGAGATCTGTTTTACGGATCATGTGGATTACGGCATAAAAAGGGATTGGGATGACCCGAGAGGGGTGGAATACCGACGCGGAGGTCCGGGGGAACCTGAGCGGATTCCTGTTGTGAACGTGAATTATCCCGAGTACGCGGCTGAGTTTGGCAGCCTCAAAGAAAAGTATAAAGACCGGATCAGTCTCAAAATGGGAATGGAGTTCGGTATGCAGACGCATACGATCCCGCAGTATGAGAAACTGTTTTCCGCCTATCCCTTTGACTTTATCATCCTGTCTGTACATCAGGTGGAAGATAAGGAGTTCTGGACACAGGACTTCCAAAAGGGACGGACTCAGGAAGAGTATAACCTTCGTTACTATGAGGAAATACTGGAACTGGTGCGGCGCTATCACAATTACAGCGTTCTCGGTCACCTGGACCTGATTTCCCGTTATGATAAAGAGGGATATTTCCCCTTCGAAAGAATCCGTCCCGTTGTTGCGGAAATCCTTAAGACGGTTATCGCTGACGGAAAAGGCATAGAGATCAATACATCAAGCCACCGCTATGGTCTGCGGGATCTGACGCCGTCAAGGGATATCCTTCGGCTGTATCGCGATCTCGGAGGTGAAGTGATCACCATCGGGAGCGACAGCCACAAGAAAGAGCATCTCGGCGCATATGTCCGTGAAACAATGGGTGAGATGAAGGAACTCGGTTTTAAAGCATATTATACTTTTGACAAAATGATTCCTGTCCCGCATTACTTCAAGGCACCGCTGGCATAGAAGTAGTACCACTTGCCGTCGATCTGCTGCCATCCGGTGAGCATAGCGCCGCTGATATCCATATAGTACCATTTGTTGTTGATCCGCTGCCATCCGGTGAGCATGGCACCGCCGGCACTCAGGTAATACCATTTACCATTGATTTTCTGCCATCCGGTGAGCATGGCGCCGCCGGCGTCCATGTAATACCATGTGCCGTTGATTTTCTGCCATCCGATGAGCATGGCGCCTCCGGCGTCCATGTAATACCATCTGCCATTGACTTTCTGCCACCCGGTGAGCATAGCGCCGCTGCCGTTCATGTAATACCATGTGCCGTTGTCGCGCACCCACCCGGTCTGCATCTCTCCCTTGGCGTTCAGATAATAAGTATTCTGTCCGATTGTCTGAAAACCTCTGAGATTCAGGCCGTCCTGACCGAAGAGATACCAGCTCGTTTTTCCGTTTCTTGTAAGCCGGTTCCATCCTGTCGCGACGCTGCCGTCATTATTAACGAAAATATAGTCGAATGTTCCGTCGTCGCGATGCCATTTCTTCCAGCCCGGAGTCATGCGGCCGATCCATTCAACAGGATCCCTTGTCAGGCTGCCGCTGCGGTCATAAGTATAGAAACGGATGCCGTCCCCGGTCAATTCCTCTACCAGCGCCTTAAATGCTTCCGCCGCTCTGTAGGCAGTGATTCCGTGATAGGAGAGATAATAGTTGTAGGGAGGCTCATCGTCATAGAAATTGCGGGTCCGGTTTGAAGTGGTCACAATATAGGACGGCTGAAGTGTATTAAGCATGTCGCTGCTGGTACATTCGTCATAGCCGTGATGCGCGACTTTGATGACATCCGCGTTTTGATATTTTGACGCAACCGTATTCGCGATCTTGCGCTCATATCCGCCTTCCATTTCCAGGTCGCCCATCAGAAGCGTCGTGCGCTCATCTTTTCTGACAGCAGTGATAATGCTGTTGAGATTCTCGTTGTCGGAAGAATTGTGATAGAGATTAAACAGCGATATCACAAAATCACCGAGCGAAAACTCAATGCTGTCGGTAACCGGTCCGTTGTCTCCTTTAACAAACTCCGCGTTTGCTTTCTGCAGCGCCTCTGCGTTGTGGGCACTGGTCTCCACCATGATGGCTCCTCTTGCAGCCATTGCTTCAATTGACTGGCGGAACATTCTCGTATTCTGCCACCCCCATTCACCTTCTTCTAACTGGTTATAGTGATAATTCTTGTAGTAATAGACCGTATTGGAATCGACCCAGTAGTTCCCCTCTTTATTAAGCGCAGAGGCAATGAATTTCATTCCGCCGATGTGGTCGGAGTGACTGTGTGTCCCCAAAATAAAGTCAAGATGCATGACGCCGGCCACCTGAAGGTAAGTGATCACATTATCTACATCTACTGTATACCCGCTTATACTGGGGTCGGGGTCTGAAGAGGGATGCGAAGCGTCGACAAGGCCAAAGTGACCGTTGCTTTCGACCAGGATCGAGTCGGAAGCGGCAAAGTTATCATCGAGACTTATGAAGTGGATGCGGTCAAAGAAGGATTCTTTCTGTCCGCCTTCAGCGGGGGCATTTTCTGCAGTGTCCGCGCTTGCAAGCAGCGCCTCTTCGCCGGTGACCTCGGGTTCGGATCCGGTCTGCGCCTGGGCTTTGGTGTCGGATAATGCCTCTGATTCGGAGTCGGGCTGTATATCAGTATCATTCTGCCCCTTATCCTCAGTGTCGGCTTCTTCCTGACTTTCGTCTGTTCCCGGAACTTCTGATTCAACGGGCACGGAGATTTCTTCTTCGTTTCCGGGAAGATCCGCTGTTTCCGGAGATGCAGACGCTTCCTCATTTGCGGGCAGGGCAGTTTCTTCCTGCAGGGCAGTTTCTTCCGGCAGGGCAGTCTCCTCCGGCGGTGCAGTCTCCTCAGGAGGTGCAGTCTCTTCCTCAATTTCAGAGAGACTCTCTTCCTGAGAGGCATAAGTTGTTTCTGCCGCGGCAGCAGTTATACTAACAGCCGCTGCAACCGGAATTGAAGACAGGACCGCGATCAGCAGTTTTCTAAGCAGAGTTTTTTTCATTGAATCCTCCTTGTCTGTTGCCAAAAAGGAGGCGTCCGCCTCCTTTATTATGTTTATAGTATAGGTCATTTGACCTGTATTGCAACGCGAACATGCTTCAAAGCAGGAAAAAAAGGGAAGGTCGTATTTTTTTTTCAATCAGCCGTGCAGATTTGATAAAATGGAGAAAACCCATAAATCTAAAGGAGGAGAATTATGGCGACAGTAGATGAACTTGTAAAGCAGTATGAAACAGACGAGAAACTTCAGAAGGAAGTGGCCGATATCGTGGCGGACGGCAAGATCACGATCATGGAGTTCATGCATTTCGCCAGAAAGCACAATGTGAAAGTCTCACTGGAGGATCTTCCCAAGTATACCGAGCAGGCCAGAAAACTCGGCTTCATCAAGTAACAGGGATTTGCGGCGTTATGAGTAATACAGGAAAAGATATGGCATTCTATCCCGGTTTTGAACTGAAGGCGACAAAGGAACCTTTCGGGTTTCAATACGGCGACGTCGTCATTGTTCCTCCCGGATGTGTTCACGCCGCAATCAACGCAGAAATCCTGCCTATGCAGGGGGAGAACTCATCATCAAAGATGCTCGTACCTGGGAAGATTTCTCTTTGGAAGCCGGAGTACCGGTCTATACGCAGTTTCAGAAAGACAAAGACAGGTTTTTGTTTGTGGCGGATCCTGCGCGCTGTCAGGAACTGTGGGAGGACTTTACGCCGTAGTTTTTGAACAAACCTCTCCATGAACTGATGCGAATGACCGCTGGTTTATTGTATAATTTAAGGACAGGCAGAACAAACAGCCCCAGAGCCGCTTGCAGCTGTTGGGAGTTCATTGCATGAGGAGGAAGGTATGATCGATATAGCGAATGTTAAGGGAATTGTAGCCAGTGATGCAATTGCTGATATGCTCAGGAAATACAAATTTGTAACCGGTGCGCTGTTTAGTACAGACGCGTCTGATGATTATACTTTCCAGGATGCATACTGCGACCTTTACAGGCTTAATGACGGTTACTCGGAAAAGTTCAGAACACAGTTTTTCTATCTGCTGGAAGAGATGAAGCGCATGAGCAACATTTCTTTCAGGGAAGCGTTTGAAAGACTTCGAGAGGTCTCGAACGAAAATGTAATGCCTGCTGCGAGTATTCTGGTGCATACGATCAACCCCAGGTTTGCGATCTGGGATGAGATACTTGCCAAGGAATTTTTTAAACTTGAGATCCCGCAAGACGGCAATCCGGTGGAGAGATTCTGCAGGCGGTATGAGGACTTCTCTGATATGTTCTATGCATACACGAATTCTCCAGATGGTGAGAAGATGGTCAAGGCATTTGACGAGCGGTTCCCCAGCGCGGAGATTCCGGATGTGATCAAAGTTGGCTTTATAATTTGCCATATGGAGGATCTCGAGAACTAAAATGGGCGGTATCACAGATTTTGTCGAAGCAATATACAACTGCTATGAGGGCATGGGCGCTGCTTTTGAGGACGATCAGAGGCTCCCTTCGAAAGATGTGCTGGAAGATGTGTGCCAGACTCTTTTAAATATCAGCTGCATGCGCGAGGAGGGGAGATTTCCTTCGTTCAGAGTGTGCTTTATCCGGCCGGATTCGGAACTTTTGAGCGCATACATTTATTCGCACACACTTCTGTTCAGTAAACCGATCGAATTCAATACCAGAGAAATGAACAAGCTCGCGCCGGCACTGAACCCGGACATGAGTTATCTGGTACTGGATATCAGTGAAAGGCCGTTTAAAGCGATCGGGATCATAGCTTCTTACACAACATGGCAAAAAATAATCACCCGCGAGCTTACTACGGGCAACAGGATGCCCCGGATCCCCAATATCCTGGTCGAAGGACCGGGAGAACTGGAGGCGTGTTTTGGCGAGGGATCACTTGTGAATTACCGCGCCGGACACTGCGTTTTCTTCCGGACGGATACCTTCACGTCTACACTGGTGTCACAGCAGCTCGAAAACGGCGCGCATGTGAGCAATCAGGAACGTCTGAGGCTGCTCTACCGGATCCTGTGGATGGTGAGTGATTATCGTCATGGCGGCGCTATTCTGATCGTGCCGGACGAGGAGTCGTGCAAGGAGTATGTGGACATCAAGTACCGGCTGCCTTCAGGGTATCTGTTCAGCGACAGCGAGCGGCTGGAAGAACTGTCGGAGAGTGCCCGGGAGAAAGAGATCGTTACTTACGCGGATCTGATCGCGAAGCTCACATCGGTGGACGGATCGGTGGTACTGACAAAGGATCTGCATCTCTTGGGATTCGGAGCGGAGACGCTGGTGGATAAGATGGGCAGCAAGCACCCGGCGATGCGGTTTGTGGAATTTGACAATACGGAAAACAAACGCAAGCAGTTCAAGGACAACGGAATGCGTCACAGAGCCGGATATCGGTTCTGCAGCGCGGTACCGGACAGCGTGGCTTTCATCATTTCACAGGATGGAACGATCGAGGCGTGTACGCAGCATGACGGGAAGGTCGTCGTGTATGACAATGTGGCGCTGCCGCTGGTGTAAGATATTTATCGGGACAACGATATAAAGCAGATAAATGCACGTTAATGCGTGCATTATCTGCTTTTGTTGTATAATGTAAGAAACAAACAGCCCCGGAGGTTGTTTGTGTGAAGGGGAATGGATATGGGCTTTTTTGACCTGTTCAGGAATAAGAATAAAAAAACGGTGCCTGAGGAGAAACTCTCTGATGAGAGCCTGAGCCTTAGTATGAGCCTGAGTATGAGCAAAGGAACGATTCAGGAAGAGGACAGCAGGCCGGATGATCCGGAGGCGGGAATTACAAAGGACCGGGATTCCATCACTAATGAGGAGATTGTCAGGGGAACGAAAATTTTGGATACCTACGAGGTGATCTCTGACGCTGTCAGGGGCGGTATGGGAAGCGTCTGGAAGGTGCGGCATGGCGGGTGGAACACGGATCTTGCTATGAAGCGGCCGCAGCCCAGGTTTTTCTCGGAAGGCAGCGAGAAGCGGAAAGAGAACTTTGTCCGCGAGTGCGAGGCCTGGATCAATCTGGGACTTCATCCCAATATTGTTTCCTGCTATTACGTCCGTGAGATCAGCGGCGTCCCGACTATTTTTTCCGAGTGGATGGAAAACGGGAGTCTCAAAAACCGGATCGAGGACGGTTCTCTGTATGAGGTTTCAGAGGAGCAGAAAAGGACCGTAGGTGATCGGGAGCGGATCATTCAGGCGAGGCTGCTGGATATCGCGATTCAGTTTGCGAGAGGCCTTCACTATGCGCATGAGTCAAGAGATCATCTGATCCACCAGGATGTCAAACCGGACAATCTGCTGCTGACCATGACGTGGGAAGCGAAGGTCGCCGATTTCGGGCTTGCGCGTGCGCGCACTCAGCTTTTTACAGAACAAGGAGAGAACGCCGCGGGAAGGGGCGGAACACAGCCTGCAGGCACTTTCGGGGCAGATTCCGGTGCCACATTAATCGCGGCAACAGGCGGATATACCCCCGCCTACTGTTCATCGGAGCAGTATCTTGGGGAGCCCCTTACACGCCGTACGGATATATACAGCTGGGCACTGTCCGTACTTGAGATGTATCTGGGTACAAGGCCGTGGAAGAACGGAGCGGAGGCCGGGAGGAACTGCGGACGATATTTTGACAAGAGCCGTGTCGCCATGCCGGAGTTGCTTCGGGCGCTGTTAACCGGCTGTCTGGCTGAGAGACCGGAGGATCGGCCGCATGATTTCGGCATTATTGAAGCAGAACTTGAAAAGATCTACCAGTCAGTCAGCGGACATCCTTACCTGCGAAGTGATCCGAGGACTGCGGCAGATACCGCGGCCAGCCTCAACAATAAGGCGCTGAGCTACATTGATCTCGGCAGAGATGAGGAGGCCGATGAGCTTCTGAAGCAGGCGGTTTCCAAGGACGGAAGCGTTTTCCTGTATCACTATAATTACGCTCTGCACCGCTGGAACAGGAGACTGATCAGTGATGCCGCGTTCATGACTTATCTGCGGGGGAACGCCGATGAGAGCGGCCTGCATACAGAGGTCATGGATAAGCTGGCCGGTATGCGCGGAAACTGGGATCTCGGTAAGAAGGTGTATTCTTACAGGAAAGATGAGCGCCCCGGAAATCTGGAGGAGCTGATGCCCCTCTCGGATACGAGCAGTGACGGCACGTATCAGGTTAAGGGCTATATGACAAAAGAGAGATTTCAGCCGGAAAAATACGGATACCGGATCGAGGATCTCAGGACCGGAGAGATCAGGGAATACGCGAACGATTATGGGGACTACGGGGAATCAACGCCGCGGGGCGGAAGTTACATGCATCCGCATTATTACAAAAGCGACGATGTGAAGTTCGCCGGCACAGATTCAGAGCTTGTCGTTATGCAGGCGGACGTGCTGTGGTTTTTTGACGCGAAGAGCGGCCGGCTGCTGCTTTCTATGCCTCCACTGCCTGATGAAGACGGGGATACAATGCCCTATGAAGTGCTTGGCTATACAGAGAGCGGGATCATCGAGTATATGAACTGGGAGCAGCGATGGGGGCGCTGGACCGTGGATGCCATAAGGCTCCGGCCGGAGACAGAACTGCCCTATGAACTGGCCGGGATCGCCACGGTGGACGCCAGACTGAAGGCAGAAGAGGACATGATCCGGTACTACGAGGAAGCGAGGCAGTGCTGGGAAAAAGGAGATGTTGCGGGGACACATAATGCCCTGAGCAGGAGCCTTTCGGACCAGGTGCTTACAATGCATGAGCCGTCCATGCAGCTGTGGTCTGAACTTGGCGCTTATTATAAGAAGGGGAGTCTGATCACAGTCGTGCCGACGTCCGATGAGCCCACGCCGGTTCCGCAGCGCAGAGAGTGCCTTGCCGGACAGGAATTCGCGATGACGCAGGAATATAAGAACCGGACGGATAACGGCCGGACCGAACTGATCCTGGAGTATGATCAGGAGGATGAGTTCGACAGCTGCAATGATATGTTCGAGTACACTTTCTATTACAGACTGAGTGCATTCGATAAGGCGTCGGGCAAGCGATATTTTGACGTAAACAATCTGGAAATAGCCTGCGAGGCGGATTGGAAGAGATTCTCGAAGGACCGGTATCTCGGACTGACAGGGGACCACCTGCTGTGGTACGCGCAGGAATATGCGGATCCGGAGACAATAGACCTTGCCGAGATCAGCAGGGACAGTATGAAGTTCAAAAACGGTGTGAGCCGTGTCAGCTTCTCGCTTCCGAACGGCTATGTATTGAGAAATACAGACAAAGGAGTCGATATCGGCGGGTTTGTGTTTGAGGATGTTTTCACGGACTTCCGGCCGCTGTGGAACTCGGAAGTCATCGCGTGCAGGGATCATAATTACAGACTTGTGTATGAGTATGTTGTGTAAAGGACCTTACGGGGCCTGAAAAAACAGGAGAGGAGACAGGAAATGGATATCAAAGAAGCGATCAGGGAGCGAAGCACAAATCCAAACCTCTGTCAAAAATCTGCGATATACCGGAGGCCGATATGCCGGTCTTGTTCAAAAACGGCGTGAAGGCGGCTATGATGGCGCCGACCGCCATGAAAAAGAGACCTCCGGAGTGGGCCATTCAGCAAACCACCCCGGAGGTCTCTTTATAGAGAAAGGAGAACTTCTTGAAGCTTAACCCAGTTTCTCTCTCAGTTCCTCATTGGCCTTCTCGACGTTGAGCCTTGTCAGGATGAGAGTGATGAGGAGGTTGAAGATCATCGGCATCCAGAGGTACATGATGTGCAGCATGTTCATAGTGGATGCGGACTGGACAGCCGCGCCGCCGACGTAACCGCTGAAAGCGAGAAGCCAGCCTGCGAGAGCAGTGCCGATGCCGCCGCCAAGCTTGGTGCCGAGGGAGGTACAGGAATACATGGTGCCATCTACGCGCTTGCCGTGGGTCAGGTAGGTGTACTCGGAGCAGGTGGCGATGAGGGCGTTCATATCACCCTGCAGAGGGCTCATACCGAGAGCAGCGATCGCAGTACAGACCAGCATGAGCGGCACGGAGCCGAGATAGCCGGCAATGACGACGCCCAGACGTCCCAGAGTGCCGATGGTATAGCCCATAAGGTTGAGCTTGTACATACCTCCGAACTTCAGGACCAGAGCCGGCGTGAACAGAAGACCGATGATCATCGGGATGTTGATGAACCAGGAGAAGACACCCAGGAGGTTCGCGTTTTTGAGGACGTAGGTCATGTAGTAAATGCCCATATTCAGTGTGGCGGAGTAGATCTGCATCAGAATATAGGACGCGCAGATCATCAGATAGTACTTGTTCTGGATAAGAAGCTTGAAGGCGTCGATCAAAGTGTACTTTTCTTCTTCTCCGGGTTCGGGCTTTACTTCTTCTCCTTCCGCAAGCTCCTCAGGGGTCAGCTCTTTGACAGACATGACGGAGAGGGTGTTGGAGATCACGCCTACGATAGCGTAGATGATCGCAACTGTCCGCCATGCGGCCGCGCCGCCGCCAAAGTACGCCACGAGACCGACAGTGATGGTTTGGATCAGCATGCTGGTACCGAAAGCGAACATGAAGCGGATGGAGCCCATCTGCACGCGCTCGTGGTTGTTCTTGGTGATCAGAGCGGTCAGAGCCGAGTAAGCGATGTTGTTGGCCGTGTAGAAGCCCGCGTTCAGCAGGGTGTAGGCGATGAAGAACCAGGCGTACTGGGCTGTCGCACTGAGATTGGCAGGAATACAGAAGATCGCAACAAGGCAGATCGCACAGCCAAAATATCCATAGAGCATCCATGGTCTCGCTTTGCCCATTTTGGTATTGGTCTTATCGATCAGGGAACCGAAAAAGATGTCGCTGACGCCGTCAAAAAGTTTGGAGACAGCGATCAGAGTGCCGACGACGCCGGCGTTCATGCCTACTGTGTCGGTCAGGAAGATCATGACGAAGGCGGAGAGCAGAGCGTAGACTACGTTGCCCGCGATATCGCCGGAGCCGTAACCGATCTTGTTGACCCATGTCAGGTAGGTCTTTTCTTCGTGCTCGTGCTGTTCGTTTTTATCTTTGATTTCTTTATTCTCGTCCATGGTATTCTCCTTATACTTTTTCAGGCCTTAGCATAAAGGCAAAGTGATAGGTATCGTCGGAAACTCTGTATTTTGGCAGAAGGTCCGGACCGCAGCTCTTGGATCCGATGCCGGCCATCTTGTGGTCGAGACACAGGACAGTGCTGCCGCAGGGTTCGAGCTCGTAATTGTGACGCTTATTCTCCAGTTCCTCAGCAGTGTAAAGAGAGGCATTAAAGGAGAAGGTCTGCGAAGGATCATTGTCCGCAGCGGCAGCGGTCAGGCTCAGGCCCTTGCCCTTTACGGTGACGTAGTCGCAGTCCCAGTGGCTGCCGTTTTCCTGGGGACGGATGTAGTCCTCGTGGAGGGAAGCGGCAGTTCCCTTGAAGCAGCTGTGGTAACCGGAATGATGTTTGTCGATGTAGGTCTCGCCGGGTCCCATGCCGAAATAGCTGACTTTTTTCATTCCGCTGCTCAGGAACAGGCGCAGCCCGATACGGGGAAGTGTCAGGACCTCAGGATCTTTGACAGCGCTGATGTCAAAAAGGATCCTGCCGTCGGGATAGACGGTGACCGTGTTTTCCATCCGAAGGATGGGCTGGTTGGACATGGCGCCTACAGATTGTCTAACTCTGAGGGAGATGGCACTGCTGTCGGACGAGCCGGAATTCTCTGTTTTAACAACTTCCACCTCATAAGCCCTGGTCACAGTGTGATCAAGGCGCTCCAGCTTCCACTTGTCTGCGATCGGCGCGTCATTATCGGTGGGAGCGCGCCATAGGTTGAAATCTATCGGTCTGTCCAGCATTTCCCGGTCACCTTCTTTCAAGGATGTGAAAAGTCCGGCCAGAGTATCAAACCGGTAGGTAAAGCCTTCGCCCTTGAAGACAAGATCGGATCCGTCCTGAGTGAGCACAAGAGGAGCGGGAGATACCTTCCCTGTTCTGGCCAGCAGTCCGGCCGCCTTCAGTGCCCGAGGTTCCGCTGTGGGAATCCTCAGTTCGTCAAAGCCCAGTTCATGTCCGGCGGGAAGTCCGCAGCACTCCGCTTTGAGTACGTAGCTTATTGTGAGAAAACAGCGTCCCTTTTCAGGAATGGTGAAGGCAAGTGGTATCTGAGCGGAGGTATGAGGGGCTATGGAGGGAATATCCAGAGAGCCCTGGGCGATCATGGAGCCGTCGAGGGTCAGGGACCACGCGGCGCTTATACAGCAGGCGGGATCCTTGAAATCCAGATGGTTTTCTATGGTGAGGAGCTGCCGGTCGGGGGAATAGGAAGCGCGCAGAGGTCTGTGGACGTTTTTGTACTCCATAAGGCCGGTGTGAGGTGTCCTGTCCGGATAGACAAGGCCGTCCAGGCAGAAGTTGCCGTCGTGCTGAAGTTCGCCGTGGTCGCCGCCGTACCAATACATCGCCTTTCCATTGTCAGCCAAGCCTTTGTAGATGGCGTGGTCGCACCACTCCCAGACGAAGCCGCCGCAGAGGGCGGGGTATTTCTCGGTAAGATCCAGATACTCTTTGAAATCGCCGGGGCTGTTGCCCATGGAGTGGCAGTATTCCACAAGCAGAAGAGGCTTTTCAGGGTTGTTGTCCAGATAGTCCGTGACTTCATTGAAGCCCGGGTACATGCGGCCGACGATGTCGATGTTCGACATGTCGTATTCGCGGTCGAAAGCAGCGTAGTAGGCGCTCTCGTAGGTGGTCAGCCGCGAGGGGTCTGTCTGTTTGGTCCAGCGAAGCGCTGTCTCGAAGGTGCACCCGTAGCCGCATTCATTGCCCATGGACCAGACAAGGATGCAGGGGCGGTTGCGGTTTCTCAGGACCATAGAGCGGATCCTGTCCAGTGTCGGCTCGATGAAATCGGGATTGTCGGCGATCCTGACATGAGCCCTGCGCATGCGCTCGTTGTAATCGTCCTCGTTGAAGGAGAGGGGACCTGTGCCGTGGCTTTCGTTGTCCGCTTCGTCGATGACATAGAATCCCATTGCGTCGCAGAGCTGGTAGAACCAGGGCGAGTTTGGATAGTGGCTGGCGCGGACAGCGTTGAAGTTGTGGGCCTTGATCATCTGCAGATCCTTCATGGTCTGATCGATGGTTATGACCGCGCCTGTGAGCGGGTCAGATTCGTGGCGGTTGACGCCTCGGAAGGTGATCGGCGCACCGTTCAGAGTCAGAACGAGATCACGAATTTCGACACGGCGGAAGCCGACTTTTTCTGTGATGACTTCGCTGCCGGTATCCATGATCAGGGTGTAGAGGACGGGATCTTCCGCGCTCCACAGAGAGGGCTTGTCCACGTGGATGGAGACAGGCTGATCCAGCCCGGGAGCGAGGGATTCGGCGAACAATGTTTTGCCATCCGGGCTCTGCAGTGTGAGGCGGACCGGGATGGGAGATCCGCTGAATTTAAAGCGGAGCCTCAGTTCAGCATCCGAGAAGTCCTCAGAAAGGTCCGTTTCGACAACATAGTCGACGATGCGCTCCTTGGGACGGGCCAAAATATACACGTCCCGGAAGATCCCCGAGAAGCGGAACTTGTCCTGGTCCTCCAGATAACTTCCGTCGCACCATTTGAGAACAAGCACAGCCAGAAGGTTTTCGCCCTCTTTCAGGAGATCTGTGATGTTGAACTCAGCGGTGTTGTGGGAGACCTGGCTGTAGCCGACGAAGGAACCGTTGAGCCACACGTAGAAGCATGAGTCCACTCCCTCGAAGTTCAGGAAGGAGAGCGGCGCTTCGGGATTGGGGTGCCACTCAAAACGGTGCAGGTAGGCCCCGCAGGGATTGTCCTGAGGGACGTAGGGCGGGTCGAAGGGGAAGGGATAGCGGATGTTGGTGTACTGATTACTGTCGTAACCGCGCATCTGCCAGCAGAAGGGCACCTCCTCCTTGGCCCACCACTTGCCGGCCTCATAGTCCGGCAAATAAAAATGATCCTGCAGATCATGGATGCTGGGATACCAGGCAAAGTGCCAGGGACACCCGCTCAGCATCTGCAGGCGGTCCGAACTCTCTCTGTGCCAGGGCAGCATATCATTGCGGGCAGAGCAAGGGACAAAGTAAGCCCTGTCCGGCATGGTATTCAGATGGAGGACAGAGAGGTCCTCGTAGAGTCTTGGAACGATCAAAATAGGAACCCCCTTTCTGTATGATTAGTGAAACAGTTAATAAATCCCCTGTTAAAAAGCATAGCGAAACGGATTCCGGAACCATATAAACGAACCGACTCAAAATCTGCACTAACCGATACAGGAACTGTACAGGTATGGAAAAGGGAAGAAAGAGTAATACAATAAAGACGAGGGAAACATTTAAGCGAGGGGTTGTTTTGATCAATTACGGGTAATAGAAACATGGAAGAAAATAAGAAAGAGAACGAAGTTCTGGGGAAAGATCTGTATGTGAATTCAGGATATCTGTTCAATACAAGGGTGCCTTTCAAGGAGAAAAAGATGCCGCTCCGCATTCTGAGCGCAGGGACTTATCAGCTGTTTACCTGGCCTAAGCTTCCGACTTGGAGGCCTAAGGGCAGAGTGGACTGGCAGATCATTTATATCGCGGCCGGAGAGGGGCATTTTATGCTGGACGGGCAGGAGGTCATCGTGCCTGCAGGCAACATGGTGCTGTACCAGCCCAAACAGCAGCAGAAGTATTTCTACTACGGGAAGGACCGCACGCAGGTGTGGTTTGTGCATTTCACGGGAAGGCAGGTTAAGAGTATTCTGAAGCACTATGAGATCCCGCTGGACGGGTATATCCTGCACACGGGGATCTCACGGGAGTACGAGGAGTGCTTTCGAAAGATGCGCGACGAGCTGATAAAGTGCTCCTGGGGCTACGAGGAGATGCTGACGTACCTTTTCCGGGAGCTGATGCTGATGATCCACCGGCGGATGACGGAGGCCATGCCGCAGGTCTCGGGATTCATCCAGGAGGAGATCGACCGCGCGAAGGCCTATTTCGAGGAACATTATAACGAGGAGATCAGCATTGAGCAGTATGCGGCGTCCCGAAGTATGTCTACAAGCTGGTTCAATCGGAGCTTTCGCGGCGCTGTGGGTACATCGCCGATGAAGTATATTCTGGATATCCGGATCCGCAACGCGCAGGTGCTGCTGGAGACGACGGACTATTCCATAGCCAACATTGCGTCAGTGATCGGCTACGACAATCCGATGTATTTCAGCAGAATGTTCCGGAAGGCGAAGGGATTGTCGCCGGCAAAATACAGAAAGACTTACAGGGAGAAATTTCTTGCGGATGTACCAAATGAGTGAATAAGAGCCCTCTGGAGCAGTTTGCAGATGCCTGTCTGCAAGCTGCCTCAGAGGGCTTTTTTTAGTTTGTTGTTTCTATTGTGATATGCTCTTTGAGGAATCCTTCGGGATCCCAATCTTCAGGGATCTCATGTTCGAAACGAAGATCCAATGTGACTTCTCCATCAGGAGTCTCGATCCGGTACATGAAGAGAGCGATATCTTCGACGGATTTGCGCATTTTCCCGGTGCCTGCCATCGACAGGAAATAGACAGTGTTGTCTTCCAATAAGAACTGCGCGCGGCCAGTTTCCACGGCAGGCTCTATATAGTTCCCGCGGTCATTCTCATTTTCAAGGGCATAATCGATCCATTCTTCATAGCCGCCGAGGTCCTCCACAGAACTGTAAGCCGGATAGTTAAGATCAACCTGTATTAAGGGATTGCCGGAACTGTCGTACTCACCGATGCCGAAAGCGGCGAGATTCTTGTAGAAATTTCTGCTGTATTTGAGATCACCGAGGTCGGAGATGTCAATCTCGGCGGAGTAACTGTTCCGGCTGCTGTAGACGCGCGACTTGGTGAACAGGTGCCTGCCGGCATCTATGTTCTCGAAGTCGTCAGTATGGAAAGCCAGCATTTTGTAGAGATTCGAAAGAACTTCTTTACCATCCGTGACATCATCGCTTTCGCAGCGGCACTCCGTAATGAAAGCTGTTTCATAGGGTTTCTGTTCAAAGGAATACACATCGAGGATCTCGAGGCCCGCGCTGTCTTTATAAGTGACCGTCAGGTACATGACGAAGTGCTTTTCGATGAGGGCTCTCTGTATTTTGCCGATCTTAAAATCACTGTAATCATCCAGGGAATCAGATTCCGGATCGGTAAAACCGTGAATGACAGCTTCGAAGAATTCGCCCTGATCGGCCATCTGAGGAGGGAGCATGATATCCGGCATGCCGTAAGGATTGTCATCCTCGGGATCAGCGTACATGATCGTATAGCCAAAATCCCGGTAGGAGTCCGTGTTCATGTAACCGAGAGTGATCCATGTGGGATACACGCTGCTGTAGAAGAGCCGCTTTCTCTCATCCGCCGGCTGATCCGCAGTTCCGAATAAGGCTTCCGGATCGATCACACACAGCTCATTATATCGGTCAGAATCTCCGGGCTGTTCGCAGGAAGCAATATACTTCGGCGTATAGAAGTCACTGTAATCATATCCGTAGTCTGCCAAAATATCGCTTCCCGAATTTCCTTTCCCGCTGTCATCTCCGCCGACAAAGACGGGCGGATCGATCGGGATATTGTCAGGTCCGGGAGCGGCCTTCCTGATAAAGAAGAAAGTGCCTGCCGTGATGCAGAGCGTAATGAAGATCACAAGAGAAAGGATGAGAACAGGGCTTCCCTTACTGCGGACTGCCGGCTTGGCCTGCATTGATCTGCGGACGCTCTCGTAGGTGGAAGTGGCCTTCTTGACGCCGGCGGATACTGCGGAACGGGAACGGGTTGTGCCGTCTTTTCGTTTGAAGCGTGACCGGCTGCCGGAGCTTGCGCCTGACCGGGTGCCGGAGCCCGTACTGCCGGCATAGCTGGTGGGGCCTTGCCCGCTCAGGATATCCCAGGCCTCGCTGCGCCTGGAAGTCCTGTTCGAGGCATGACTTGCGGCGGGACGTGAGCTGCGGCTGCCTGACCGGTCAGGGCTCTCGCCTGTCTGATCGGAGCCGTTGTCTTTGCGCTCGATCTCAGCGTCTGAATTCTCCGGAAGTGCTCCGGTGAGCGGCTGATCTGAGACGTAAGGAACCAAACCGGCTTTCCATAGAAAGCTGCGGGTCTCTTTTGATAACTGCAGAGCAGACTCGTCAAGACCCAGATCGGGTGCCATGAGCCTCCGCTCCCAGACTTTGGACTCATCGTCTCTGAAAAAGGACATATCCTGCCCTGGCGCAGATGTACCTGTCAGATCTTCATACGGCCATCCGTTCGTATACATTTTTTCTGAATAGTTCGCGTCTCGATCTTTTTCCATGAGAAACACCCTTGCGGAGTACTCGTGCACTCCTGAAAACCGGGAAACTGTATCCGGAGATCCGGCTTTGGGCCGGTCCCGTTCTCATTGTACCATAGCATCTGCGCGGCAGTTGATATTTGTGCACGAAATGGGATAACATGATATAGAAGGTTTTCAAAAGGAGGAATCATGGAAAAAGTACGATTTGGCAAAACAGAGATGATGGTAACTCCAATGACCCTCGGCACATGGGGAATCGGCGGCGCGGGATGGGATCCCAACTCGGATGAGACGAGGCTGGACGCGATCGCAGCGGCAATGGGCTGATCAGGCACCTTCGCAGAGCATTTTCCTCACATTTTTGTCAGTGGGATCGACGCTGTAAGGCCATTCGATCAGTTGAACGCTGTTTGCCGTGCAGAGCTCTTTTTTGACGCGGTCCAGGTCCCGGCGCTGAGTGAGCGCCTCCTCCCCGCCAAAAAAGTCCACCGGCAGATAGTGCTGGATTCCCTGGTACTCGATCGCGGTTCTGAGTGACGGAATGTAGAGATCCAGGCTCTGCCTGCCCAGCCAGTCCGGCCGGTACTGGTACAGAGTATCAGGATAGAGCCCGCGCACTGCGTGAAACAGGCTCAGCTCATGCTTCCACTTGGGCTTGATGACGCCCTCCGCTGTGAGTTTGGTCCGGATCTTCGTCCGCGCGAGCCGCCAGTTCACTCGCAGCCCGTCCTTCTCCTCATAGAGCGCCAGATCGGTGTACCACCACTGGAAAAAGGGCATAATGACCCTGGTCAGACTCAGGAAGAATTCAAGTTCCGACTTGAAATAACCGCACTCCAGGATGTGTTCGATATTGCGCCTTACATGAACTGTCTTGACCGGGTTGTGATGAAAGGGCAGGTTTCCCTGAAACTTCGCCAGGCGGTCGGGCAGATACGGCGAGCGCAGCACGACTCCGTCCTGCCATAGGTGCGTCTGATACCAGGACAGTGAATAATCATATAGCGAATAGCCGCCGAAAACTTCCTGGGACGTGTTCGTGTAGAGAAGATGGTACATCAGGAGCACGGTATCCATATTCTCCTTGTCAAAGACTGCCAGGTAATGAACCTTCTCCTCGTCGGGAAAAAGGCTGTTGACCGGGCGGAAGACCTCTGCCTGCCTGCAGATTTCTGTTATGACAAAGAATTGAGAAACGAAGCTCTCCGGAAAGAGGAGGAAAGAGGAAACAGGCCTTGCGGTCAGTGTCGATGTCTTCGAACTGGCTCAGGAAAGCGTCCACATAGGGATTGGAAGAGAACTCATCATTTTCAATCAGCTTCATCGTCGCATAACGGTAAGAGAGGTCTGACCAGGACAGCTGAACGAGAAAACGCTCATAGTCGTTGGAAATATACTCCTCCCGTAGGTCTTTAAAGTCCTTCTGATAGGACTCATGTTCCTCAAGCAGATCATCGAGAGTGGAGAAGGTGGTCATTTCATGGTATTGAGGATAGCGCTCTCAGAGCATCCTGAGGCGGTCGAATGAATATGTGATTGTCGGCTTTTCGTGGATCGGCGGGTACATGGCGGCTCCTTTTTTAAAAATCAAATGTATTTTACTATAAGGCCCTGTACATTTGTCTGTACAGAGAATTGAGAATTTAGAAAACAGTAAATTACGACAATAATAAAATTACCAGAAGCAGAGGAGGAGAATAACATGCTTGAAACCGGAATAAAGGCACCTGAATTCACACTGCCGGATCAGAACGGCGAGATGCATTCACTCAAGGACTACAGAGGAAAAAAGGTAATTCTGTATTTTTACCCGAAAGATAACACGGCCGGCTGCACGAAGCAGGCCTGCGGCTTTGCGGAGAGATATCCGCAGATTCAGGAGAAGGGCGCGGTTGTGCTCGGGATCAGCAAGGACAGCGTGAAGTCGCACAAGAATTTTGAGACAAAATACAGCCTTCCGTTTACAATTCTCTCGGATCCCGATCACGCGGTGATCGAGGCCTATGACGTCTGGAAAGAGAAGAAAAATTACGGTAAGGTTTCCATGGGAGTTGTGAGGACGACATATCTGATCGATGAAGAGGGAGTGATCGTCAAGGCGATCGGCAAAGTAAAGGCAGCGGACAATCCGCAGCAGATGCTGGACGCGCTTTCGGAGTAATGGACAAGCTGCGGTTTTGATTCAATTGAGCTAAAAGAGGGATGGAAAAACAGGGGAGGTTATTATGAGCAGACTCAAAGAACTGAGAAAAGTTGTGGATGCGGAACTCAATAAGATGGAGAATCCGGACAAACGTAACGGCGCAGTCAATCATCTGTACGGAGTGTCACTGGCGGCTACAATGATCGCTAAGAAGCGCGGGCTGGATCCGGAACTGGCCGCGATGGCTGCGATGATGCACGACCTGGCGGCTTATAAATCCGGGTCTTATGACGACCATGCCCACAGGGGTGCTGAACTGGCAAGAGGAATTCTGGAGGAACTGGGGCTGACCGGTGCGGAAGAGACAGATCTGATCTGTTCGGCGATCTATCACCACGATGACAAACTGGTCGTGGATGGCCCGATGGACGAAGTGCTCAAGGATGCGGATGTGATCCATCACTGCATGAACGATCTCTCGAAGGCGGTGAAGGACAAGGAGAAGGTAAGATTTGAGGCGCTCTGCAAAGAATTTGGCATGTGAGGCTGCGGAGGAGATCGGCAAAGTATCGACTATTACGGGGAATTGTTGTATCCTGTTTGAAGATTGATCTTGAAAGGATGGTTTGTTATGGCTTTTATTATTCTCGTTCTGATGGTATTCTTCGCGATGATCGCGCTGCAGCAGCAGATGACCAAAAAGGGGGTCGAAGCCGGAGCGAAGGATTCTGAGATCAAGATGATCCTCTCGTACTATAAGATACTTCGGGAGCACCAGAGCGAGACGAAAGCTAATGCTTTTGTGATCGGCTATGCGCAGAAACGGCACGGCTCGGAACTTCGCGACAGGCTGGATGCGCTGGCTGTGAGGATCCTTGACGATAAGGGTACGCGCAGAGAAGGAGCGGAGAAACTGGAGATGCAGGTCATCCAGATCAAGGACAAGTATTATTATCAGTTCCCGATCGATCTCGGGCTCAAAATGCGGGATGCTGAGATGGCAGCAGTGCTGGAGAGGACCAAGCAGAAAATCGAAGAGAGATACCCTGATGACTTTGTCGGAAAGGCAGTCAACTATATCACCGTAGTGATCGACGGCAAAAAAGCGCTGAACCTGCTCAAATAATAGAAAGCCTGATATCAGATCAAGTAATAAAAAAACGAGGCACCGTGTAACGGATGCCTCGTTTTATTTATGCTATGGTAGTTTTGCCATATGGTTATGCCGTGTATATTTTGCCGGATTCACTTCCATAAAAAGTCCATGAAGTCCGGTACTTCCTTCTCCCAGTCGGCCTCGCAGTGCCCGCCGCCGGGCTGGCAGTAGAGGCGTGTGATCGCTCCCTTTCTGTTCAGAAGTTTCTCCACTTTCCGGTTTGAATTGGTAAGGAACTTGCAGTAACCGGAGTCCGGATCGGTCCCACCTTCCTTTTCACCCCAGGAGAGGTAGACGCGGGTATCGGGATCGATGTCGCTGTGGTAAATGTCGTCCATGAGGGGCTGCATGACCATAAAGATGGAGGAGGAGACGCAGGCTGCTTTGGAGAAGACATTATTGTATTTGGTGACGGCGTAGAGCGACATGAGTCCGCCCATGGAGGAGCCGGCGATCGCAGTGGCCTCTCTTGAGGGATAGGTGCGGAACTTTCTGTCGATAAAGGGCTTGAGGCTCTTTGTGATCCAGTCAAGGGTCTCATCGCCTTCACCGTGGATCTTAATGCCCATGAGATTGGCGTCATAAGGGCAGTACTCGTCGAGCCGGTGATTGCCCTCGTGGGAACACTCTATGCCGACGATGATCATGTCCTTGTCCCAGCCGTCAAGGAACTCGCGAAGTCCCCAGGACTTGCCGAAAGTGGCGTCGGAATCGAAAAAGAGATTATGGCCGTCCCAGAAATAAGTGACGGGATAGCGCTCGTCTGTGCTGTCGTAGTTGTCCGGAAGATAGATATGAAGGCCGCGGGGCTCGGCAGCGGGTGCGTACCAGATCGTATCTTTTATAACCATTTGCTGTACTCCTTGTCTTTGTTTTTACGCCCGATACTGTATCAGTTTGTTAAAAACAAATCAATAGCTGTTTTGACAATAATACATTTCCATTTTCTGTTCATATTTCAAAATTATGCTATACTTACCTTTAGTATCCCGAAAGGAGTCAACTTATGTATAAGGAAGAAATTACACATTACAGCAATTGCCTGAGCAGAGATATGCACATTTGCATCTACGGCCACGGCGGAGTGCCGTTCCTTGCGTTTCCTACCCAGGATTCGAAATGCCACAATTATGAAGAGTTCGGCATGATTGGTGAACTGAGCGACTATCTGGAAGATGGCAAGATCCAGTATTTCGTGGTAGATACCATCGACAAGGAGAGCTGGTCGGAGGGAGACTGGGATCTGGGACGCAGGGCCTGGAAGCAGGAACTGTATTTCCATTACATCGTTGATGAGGCGATGCCCATCATACTGGAAAGAACCGGCGGAAAGCTGCCCATGACTACGGGCTGCAGTCTCGGCGCGAACCACGCAGTGATCACAATGCTCAGAAGACCTGACCTGTTTTCAGGATGCCTGGCGCTGTCCGGCGTCTATGACAGCAATGTCTTCTTCAAGGGCTGGATGAACGAGACGCTGTACGACAATTCTCCGGAGTGCTTCCTGCCCAACATGTCTCCGGATCATCCCTATATCGACGAGTATAACCAGAAGCAGATCATCATCTGCGTCGGCCAGGGCGCCTGGGAAGAGGACGGAGTCCGTTCGCTCAGATATCTCGACAGCGTTTTCCGCGAGAAGGGCATCGGAGCGTGGTGTGATTTCTGGGGCTATGACGTCAATCACGACTGGCCCTGGTGGTTTAAGCAGATGCGCTACTTCATCCCGATCATCCTGGAGAGATGGGGCATGCAGTAACTTTGGCGTGCAGTGATGCAGGCTGTGCGCGGCTTCATGCCGCACCGTGATATTTTGGCCAAAATATAAGTTTATATAAGGAAGGTGCCACTATGAACTTTATTTTCATTTCGCCCAACTTTCCCCACACTTACTGGAACTTCTGCGACCGGCTCAAAAAGAACGGCGTGAATGTCCTGGGCATCGGCGACGCGCCGTATGACGGTCTGGAGGACGGTCTCAAGGGTGCGCTGACAGAGTACTACAAGGTCGATTCCCTCGAGAATTACGATCAGGTATTCAGGGCAGTTGCGTTCTTCTCATTTAAGTACGGCAAGATCGACTGGATCGAGTCCCTCAATGAGTACTGGCTGGAGCAGGACGCGCAGCTGCGCACGGACTTCAATGTG
>CACZJD010000008.1 GCA_902781325.1 uncultured Lachnospiraceae bacterium | reverse complement strand
ACAGTGACGTCAAGAGCGCCTTCTGCGATACCCAGAGCCTGAGCAGCAATACCGATACGGCCGCCGTCCAGAGTCATCATAGCTACCTTGAAGCCCTTGTTGACTTCGCCGAGGAGGTTTTCCTTCGGAACCTTGACGTTCTCGAATACGAGCTCGCAGGTGCTGGATCCGCGGATACCCATCTTCTTCTCGTGGGAACCGATGCTGAATCCTTCCATCCCCTTCTCCATGATCAGAGCGGTGATGCCCTTGTTGCCGAGGGACTTGTCAGTCATACCGAAAACTACGAAGATATCTGCATAACCGGCGTTTGTGATGAAGATCTTGGAGCCGTTTACCAGATAATAGTCGCCCTTGTCCTCAAAAACAGTCTTCTGACCGGCTGCGTCTGTACCTGCGTTGGGCTCAGTCAGACCGAAAGCGCCGAGCTTCTCGCCGGAGAGCAGCTGAGGAAGATATTTCTGCTTCTGCTCTTCTGTACCGAACTTGTAGATCGGCCATGCGCAGAGGGATGTGTGAGCAGAAATGCCTACTGCTGTGGAAGCGCAGACCTTGGAAACTTCTTCGATGCACTGTGCATAAGAAAGCTCGTCAAGACCGGCTCCGCCGTACTCCTCGGGGAAAGGAATACCCATAAGTCCCATTTCAGCCGCCTGCTTGAATGACTCTACGGGGAATTTCTCTTCCTCGTCGATCTCTGCGGCGATCGGAGCGCAGACGCCTGATGCGAAATCACGATACAGGTCCAGCATCTCTTCATGGATCTCGTCATTAAAAAAGTTCATTGTAACCTCCTTTGATATTTAGCTGCATACAGCGTTTTTGATAAAAAATAGACAAAACGTCCTTATCACAGAATATTATACCATTGAATGTATTCATTTTCTACATTATTCGGCAATTTCTTAACAATCAGCCGGCATAAAACATGCCTCGGTCACAGCGCTATCGTTTTCTTTAAGGAAACGGAATAGATGAGCTTTTCCTTCACTTTTATCCCGGTGATCTGTGTAAGCGCCCTCTCATAGAGGTCCAGCTGCACCTGATAGCGGCCGGCCAGATCCTGCTCCTTTTCCACAGCGTCCGTCTTGTAATCCACCAGAACCCATTCGCCGTCTTCTTCGAAATACGCGTCGATGATACCTTGAACAAGCACGATCTCTTCTTTTGGGAATCCGGGGTTCACCCGGTCCGCTTCGATCCCGAGGACAAAGGGCTGCTCCCTGTGCAGTTTTCCGCGCATGAAAGCTTTCGCCATACGCCCCGCCAGGCCGCTTTTCAAAAAGGCCATGATCCCTGCTGCCGGAAGCTGCTGCGCGTAGGAAGGCGGTACTTTGGCAGATGCGGCAAGCTCCGCTCTCCATTCATCAAATTCCGCGCGGGTCATTGAGGCCGGATCCGGAAATCTGCCGTAGTCAAACAATTCAAGGATCCTGTGCACTGCTGTTCCGTACTCGGTGCCGGTAAATGCGCTGCGTACGGAACCGTCAGGCTCCTCCTGTTCACTGCGGCCTGCCGCAGACACGGCAAATGATGCAGTCACCGGTGAAGGTTTGTTTTCCGGAAACAGTTCGAAGACCTCTTCTCCCTCCTCTTTCAGGGCGGCCATCTTGAGTTCAGAGACAGAGGTCTTGGTATAGAGTCCTCTGAGGTTCTCATGCGCATATCTGCGGGAATAGATCTTTTCTAGTTCCCCGGCGAGATCCTGATCGGGCAGCGGCGCCCCGCCGATCTCCCCGTATCTGTCGATCTCCTGGCGGCGCAGACCGTATCCCTCCTGCTGTTCCATTTCCCTGAGGATCAGATCTTTACATTCCACTGTATTGATCTCAAAGTGCTCCGGATGTTTGGCTGTGCGCATCGCATACCACAGAAGTTCAAGGAAACTCTCGGATTCTGACAAAAGAGGTATGGGAAGCTTTTCACCGGGCTCAAGACATACCGGGAGCATTTTCTCCCACTCTCCGAGTTTCTTTTCCGCGTTTTTTAAAAATCCGGTCAGGATGAGTTTTTCTTTGGCTCTGGTCATAGCCACATAGAGGACTCTGAGTTCTTCGCCGAGACTCTCTCTGCGGATCTTGTCCGCGATCGCTTCCTTACGCACCGTACTGTATTTTGACCGGGCGGCCGGATCCCAGAAATCCATGCCCATGCCCCAGTCGTTGTCACAGATAAAACTTCCCCTTGTATCATGAGTCTTATAGCTGTGCTGTTTGCCGGTTCCTGCGACAATGCAGACAGGGAATTCAAGACCTTTGCTCTTGTGAATGCTCATGATCCTGACAACATCGGCATTTTCATCCAAAGTATTGGCTTCGCCATAGTCGACTTCTCTGTGGTGGACCTGGTCAATGTATCTGACGAAGTCGAAGAGCCCGCGAAGACCCATGGAATCGAAGGAAGCCGCCTGAGCCAGAAGCAGCTGAAGATTCGCGCACCTCTGCTCCCCTCCGGGCAGCGCTCTGCACCACTCTTCATAGCCCGTCTGCGAAATGAGCTGCGTCAGAAGGTCCCTGATCTGAAGATAGATCAGCTTGTCCCGCCAGCTATTTATAAACTGTATAAATCTTCTGCATTTTTCGATGAGAAATGACCCGCTTCCTTCGGTCTCCTGCGCTTTGGTCCTGAGACAGTCATAGAGACACATTCCCCTGTCAGGGCCGGCGAGTCTGATCTGAGCGATCTCCTCTTCATTAAAGCCTCCCCAATAGCCGCTCAGCGCGCCATACAGAGGAATATCCTGCCTGGGATTATCCAGGACACGGACAAGTTCAAGGACGCCGCGGATCTCGGAAGAAGAAAAATACCCTGTCTTCGACTCGATATAATAAGGGATTCCCTGTCTCTCGAATACTTCACGGAAATCTTCATTCCAGCCGGAACCGCTTCGAAGGAGTACTACAATATCCCTGTATCTGCAGGGACGCAGGTTTCCGTCTTCTGCTTTCACTTCGAGCCCTTTTACCAGTTCTCTGATCCTTCCGGCTACGGCGACAGCTTCTTTCTGACGGTCGCTGAGTTCCGCGATCTCGTCCGGCACAAGCGCCGCGTCGTCCTTGCCGGGGCCGGCAACAAGAAGAAATTCTGTTTTATAGGTGTCAGGATCCGAAACTGCCGGATATGCGGCGCCGGTTTTAAGAGAGACTTCATCGTCGTATTCAACTCCGCCGATCTCTTTTCGCATGATCCTGAGGAAGACTTCGTTTACGCTGTCCAGCACCTCCGCTCTGCTGCGGAAATTGCTGTCCAGATCGATTCTCTCTTTCTGCGCGTCAAGTTTTCTGTAAGTTTCCAGTTTATCCATGAAGATCTCGGGCCTTGCCAGCCTGAATTTGTAAATAGACTGTTTGACGTCTCCAACCATAAAACGGTTGTAGACAGCTTCATCTTCGGTGGAGATCATCTGCAGGAGCACTTCCTGCACTTCATTGCTGTCCTGGTACTCATCTATCAATATTTCGTCAAAGTATTGCCGGTAAGCCATTGCGGCTCTCCCCGGGCGGTACACGCCGTCCTCTCCTCTTACTGTCAGGATCTTGAGCGCCAGATGTTCGAGATCGACAAAGTCGATCACATTCTTTTCTCTTTTCACTTCGCCAAAATAGCGAAGAAAACCGATGGTCAGATTCGAGACAGCCTGAGCAGCTTCTCTCATAAGCCCCATTCTCTCAAGAATGCGGCCTGTGTCAGCGCCTTTGTATTTTTGGACAAGCCCGGCTACATCATCCTTGGCACTTTTGCGAAGCGCCATGGCTGTATCTTTTTTGGCGGGATCCACCCAGGGATATTTCCCGGGTGTGAACCTGGGCAGATTCTCAAACTCCATATTCAGGACCGCGATGATCTTTTCCCACAGATCTTTCATCTCGCCGGGATCCCTCCTGCCGGCCTCTCCCGCGACGGGCACATCGCCAAGTGCGCTCAATTCCCGAAGTTCTCTCTGCAGCAGCGGAATATAGAGGTCCGGGCCGTCAGGCAGAGAGCAGAAATCAAGGAGCTGCTCATACCGGCGCTTGAGGTCCGTTATCTTCTCAGCAGCCGTAAGGATAATGAACTGCATCCATGCGGATCCGAAAAGGTCTTCTTCACTTTCTATTGTATAGTCGGACGCGCGCTCTTCCAGCCACTCCTCCGGATCGGTGTGACTGACAGCCTTCTTGTACAGATCCTCCAGAATTTCTTCCAATTCTCTGTCTCCCGCGCCGCGGCAGAAATAGTTCGCGCAGATCTTCAGTGAAGGATCTCCTGAGGCGTATCCCTCCTCAAGGAAGTCGTCCAGGGCGTCCTTTCTCATCAGATCGCTTTCCGTCTGATCCATCTGGCGGAATCCGGGGTCCATGTCGATGTCGCTGAAATTGTTTCTTAAAAGAAAGGTGAAGAAACTGTCCATTGTGGTGATCTGGGCGTTGTGAAGAAGCGTCTCCTGCCTCTGCAGATGGACATTCTCCGGCTCCAATTCTATTCTGGCGGAGATAGCGGCTCCGATCCTTTCCCTCATCTGCGCCGCAGCCGCTTTGGTAAAGGTGACCACCAAAAGCCTGTCGATGTCCGTCGGATCATCGCCTTCACTGATCATTCTCACGATCCTCTCCACGAGCACCGCCGTTTTTCCGCTTCCCGCAGCGGCTGAAACCAGTATATTATGCTTTCGCGCCTGCAGAACTCTTGTCTGCTGCTCTGTAAATTCAATTGCCATAGCTTGCTGTCACTTTCTGTATTTGTAACCTTCAATAGAGAGATCGAAACCGCAGACACTTCTGTACGGACAATAGTCGCAGGCCGTCTTGTTATCTTTCCAGGCGGCCGGATTGGCCTCTGCTTTTCCATTCAGTATGTCTTCCGCAAGACGGCAGACCACATCCGTAACTTCACGGGTAAGTTCTTTAAATCCGTCGACGGAATAGACACTGGATCCGGCTCCGGGATCGCCGTCTTTTTTAAGCTTGAGAGGTATCACATCGCTCTTTTCGCTCACATATCTGTCCAAATGTCTGTAGGATGCGGGATCCGAGTTGATCATACCGGTGGGCCTTAAAGATTCCCTGATCGCCCGGAGGCTGTCGCCATCATTTTTATTGCCGTCTATTACCGGATCGATGATCCTGTAATAGAGCATAGCGGAAGGGATGATCTCGGTTCCGGGATTCCGGACGGCAAGATAATCCATTGCGGCGTTCATATACATAAGGAGCTGCAGCTGGATCCCGCGTTTCATCAGATCCTCGTCGAGATCCAATGAACCTGATTTGTAGTCCAGTATTTTGACAAAAACACTGCCGTCTTCTCTGCACAGATCGATTCTGTCGATCCTGCCGGTCAGTTTCAATGACCTTCCGCCGCTCAAAGGAAAAGTGATCAGATCCGCTTCGCCGCCGGGGCCGAAACCGAATTCATAACCCTCCGGAACAAAATCCCCTCTCTGAAGCTGGTACTGGAGCGTATCCGCGCTTCGGGCCAGGATCGTCTGCATTCTTGAAAGCCATGACTCGCTCCTCTTTGTAGAATACATAAGAAGGTCATGGTATGCGGCAGCTGTCTCGTTTAGAGCTTCCGCCGTTAGTTCTTCCCCTTCCTCTTTAGAGAAGCTGTTCCATGTGAGGCCTTTTTGGATGAGTTTGCGGCTGAATGCGTCCAGACTTATGTGTAGGATCGAACCCGTATCGAGCGAAGCCACTGCGAATTCTTTCCGCTCTTTAAGCCCCAGGCCGTACTGAAGGAAATGTCTGAGAGAACACTTCGCGGCAGTCTCCATCCTTGTGATCCCGCCCATGATAGAGTTTCCGTACAGAGCCCGTGCCGTCTCGGGGCTGATCATGACCGGATCATATTTCTTGAAAGCGGCTTCTTTAAGCCTGTCCAGCGCTATTTTGTCCTCAGCGCTTCCCGTGCGCATCAATAAGCCGTATGTTGTCTTGAGCGCGTCAGCATCCTTTGATTTCTCAGGGATCCTGCCTTGGGCGTAGTCCCGGAGCGAACCGGAGAGCCAGACTGTGCTGTCTGTCTTTCCGGTCAGCTGTTCTGTTGCCGGCCTGAGCTGGGGATGCTCTACGACTGCCTCAGGAAACAACTTTCTGATCATCGGGATCAGGTAGGAGGGATGAAGAGATTCGCCCTCCGGCGTTGTCCTGGCAAAAGAGAGATAGAGGGCGTCCGTCGGCTTTGTCATGTTCATGTAGAGATAGAGTCTCTGCATATACATCTGCTGACGGGGCGTCGGGGACAGTTCAGCCCCAAAAGAGCGCAGAAATTCTCTGTCAAGATCTGAGAGAATACCTCCCCGGGAAGTCCCCCTGGGGATATTCCCGTCATTGACTCCCGTAAAGAACAAAATGCGGCACTGGGATACTCTTGTTCTTTCTATATCGCCCACCAACAGTCTGTCTGTCTCCTGGGGAAGAGTGCCCAGCCTGATCTCTTCGAACCCGGCTTCCAACAATTCCAGATAGTCTTTATTTGAGATCACTTCATCGCCGAGAAGATCGTGGATCTGCTCGAGAAGGTCTATCACACTGCGGTATAGCTGACTGAACTGCTTTCCTCTGACGAAATCGCCTTCCTCGTCAAATCTGCAGCTCCACTCTTCCATTTTCTCTTCCATCGAGAGACTGACCATAAAGTCATAGAGCTGCCTGGTTCTGTCAGCGGCGCTGCGCGGAGGGATCCGATCATCCGTGATCTTTCCCGAGACAGGTTCGATCTCAGCGAGAAAACGCACACGCAGCTGCTCTGTCTGCGCGTCGAAAGGAAGGCTCCACTTCTTCCGTCCCTTGATCCCGTGCTCGAGGCAGTAATTCTCGAGAAGATCTGTTTCCTGCCTTGTGAGACTGCTCATGCCGCTCCTTAAATAGCGGAAAACACTGTTATAGGAATATCCTTCCGCCCTTATCCCGAGGACGCTTCTGATCGATTCCGTAAGAGGGTTAAGGTCTGCGGAACTGGTTCTGTCTACATAGACGGGTATATCGTAGCGCGGTGCATATTTCTCAAAAGCGGTCCCGCAGCGGTCCAGATCGCCGCAGACAACGGAAATATCCCTGTATTGGTAACCTTTGCTGAGTACGAGTTTCTTGATCTCTATGCAGATCTGTCTGACTTCCTCTTCCGGCGTGTCAGTCTCAAAGATCCGGATCTTTCCGTCGGTATCTCTCTCATAGGGAGAGGCAGGATATCGAAAGATGTTATGTTCAAGGTGCGCAAGCACGTGATTGTTGTAAAAACGCGCCGGTACTTCGCCGGGATCTGAGATATACAGATCCTTCCCTCTCTTAAGACCCTCGGCTAAAGCCAGTTTCCCGAGATCACAGACAGTCTTTCTTGTCAGATAGAAAAGCGCGTCCTCTCTTCCGGGATCTTTGCTCATGCAGACTTTTTCTATAGAGGGACCGTCATCTCTCCCCAGAGAAAGGGAGATGATCACTTCCCGGCTGTAACGGATCAGAGCTGTGATCACCCTGTACTGAACCGGAGTAAAACCGGTAAATCCATCCAGCACAAAGGTGCTGCGCTTTACCCATTCAGAGACGGGGATCGCTTCTGCCAAAAGATCGAGCATCTCCTCATTGGTGATGAAGCGGTCTTTCTTGGCCTCCATAAAAGCGGTGTAAAGGATCTGCAGGTCGCGCAGCCGCGCGTTCAGCGCGCCCTGTCCTCTGCTCCCGGCATACTGCTGCATCAGTTCCATCTCCGCGGCGCCGATCCCATACTGCATGAATTCGGAGATCACGGATTTTACTTCCGAGATCATCCCGGGATAGTGAATGCTCTTACCCAGGATTTTCAGTTCCGGTTCACACTTACCCGCGACCCTTCGCAGAAGAAGGGTCTTTCCCATATCGTCGAGGACAGCTCTGTGTGAGACTCCGGTCTCTTCAAAGATCTTGTGAGTGAGTCTGCCGAAACTCAGAACGTCGATATTGAGAATCCCTTTCCGAGGGGATTCAGAGACGATCTCCTTCTGGGTCTGCATAGAATACTGATCCGGAACAATGATCACATAATTGCTGTCAGGATTTCCCTGTCCGCTCAGCGCGTCCTGTGCCTGAGCCAGTATCATATTGTGGAGGAGCCGGCTCTTTCCGGATCCTGAAGCGCCAAAGCAAAATCTGTAACTCATCTCTTGTCACCTCCGTCACACTACTTATCTTACACCAGCCGGACAATTAAAAGAAGCACCGCCTGAAAAGGCGATGCTTCTGTGAGACTTCAATGTTTTGGCTTGTTCAGATGATCAGTGCTTTTCCTTCTCTCTGCTCTCGAGAATGGTCTCACCGGAAATGATCTCGAAGTTGACGCCCGTGCGGTTGGGCTTGTCGTCTTCGAATTTGTAATCTTTACCGGGCAGGATCGCGTTGAGAATGATACCTACCAGGGAACCTGTAGCAAGACCGGAAAGGCTCAGAGTCATTGAGCCGACGGGAATGTTGATAGCGCCTGCGTTGGAATAGCTGATACCGATGGAAAGGACCATGATCAGCGCAGCGATCAGGACGTTTCTGCTCTTGGAGAAGTCGGTGTTGGTTTCAACAAGGTTTCTCACTCCTACTGCGGAGATCATTCCGTAGAGGACAAGTGAGATGCCGCCGATCGTTGCAGCAGGCATGACCTCGATGATGGCCGCGAATTTCGGGCAGAAGGACATCAGGATCGCAAATCCTGCCGCGATACGGATGACGCGGGGATCATAGACCTTTGTCAGAGTCAGGACGCCGGTATTCTCGCCGTATGTGGTGTTAGCCGGAGCTCCGAACAGGGAAGCGATAGCTGTGGCAAGACCGTCGCCTGTCAGTGTGCGGTGCAGTCCGGGATCCTTGATGTAGTTGATGCCGCAGGTGGAACTGATAGCTGAGATATCGCCAATATGCTCCATCATTGTCGCCAGCGCGATAGGCATGATGGTCACGATGCTCGTGATCAGAAGGCCCGCGTTGAGATTGCCGCCTGTGAAAATAGAGAACACAGTGTTCTTATAGCTGATCGGGATGCCAACCCAGGGAGCAGCCGCAACCTGGCTGAAATCGATCAGTCCTGCCACTGCCGCGCAGAGATAAGAGCCAATGACGCCGAGCAGGATCGGGACGATCTTGATCATTCCTTTGCCCCAGATATTGCAGATCACAACGATGATGATCGCGACAAGGGCTACCCACCAGCAGGACTCGATATTATTGACGGCTGAAGGAGCAAGGTTAAGTCCGATCGCGATAATGATGGGACCTGTAACTACCGGCGGGAAGTACTTCATTACCTTGCTGGTGCCGTATGCTTTAAAGAGCGCGGCGAGAACAAGGTACAGCAGGCCTGCGCAGGCGACGCCGAAGCAGGCGTAAGGCAGAAGCTCACTGGGCGAGCCGTCCGCGCCGAGAGGCGCGATCGCCGCGTAACCGCCAAGAAATGCGAATGAAGAACCCAGAAACGCGGGAACCTTCTTCTTGGAGATCAGGTGAAACAGAAGTGTTCCCACCCCTGCAAACAACAGTGTCGTGGAAACATTCAGTCCTGTGATCAGCGGAACGACCACTGTGGCGCCGAACATAGCGAACATGTGCTGAAGTCCCAGTACGATCATTTTGCCCGTACCAAGCTCACGCGCGTCGTAGATGGCGCGCTCGCCGACTTTGTACTCGTTTTTACTCATCTGTATTTCCTCCTGTTTTGTAAAGATCCGGGAAAGACCCGGGCTGACGCCGCGAATCCGCAGATCTGTGTCATCCTGATGATTACATGATACCCCCTTAAAAAACACGTCAGGGAACACTGACCCTGACGTGCTGCAATTAACTCATGAAATTCAGATGATAGACAATTCTCAGACTCATTGATGTCCTTCCCTCAAAAATCTAAAGAGATTCTAATCAAGAACATAAAAATAGTCAAGCAGAATTGTAAAACAAATTGTTTAATGATTTATTCTTCTTTTTTCTCTGAAGCCTCTTCGGGGAACTCCTCCTCATAGACTGCTTCCTTATCGTGGTCATCCTCGTGGATCGCCTCGCCGTTCTCTTCGCCCTCGTAGACAGCTTCCTTGGCAGTATCATCTTCGTGAACTGCTTCCCCGGCTTCAGCCTCCTCAGCAGCCATTTCTTCAGCCAGCGCATTGGCTACTGCTTCTTCCACGGCTTCCTCATCAAGTTTGCTCTCCTCCTCCTGGAGGATATCTTTTACGCGGGCAGCGGAATCTGCCACAACGCCCTTGACCTTTTCCGCAGTCTCACCGACAACGTCAAGAACTTCCTCTCCCTTGGGACCGATCGCCTCTTTGACCTTTGCCATAGCGTCCGCCGAACCTTCCTTAATGGTTGTATAGGTTCTGTTCGCAGCTGTACGGAGTCTCTCTGTGTAGTCTTCCTCCTCAGATTCCTCGTCCTCGTCTTCCTCAAAATCATCGTCAAAATCTTCATCCGGCTCACTGTTCTTCTGATCCAGATAATTATAAACCGTTGCCGCAGTTGCGCCTGCCACCGCAAGACCAAAAAGAAGTTTTCCTAATTTAAACATATTGACCTCCTGTTGATTTTTAATCGGGCAATACCGCCCTGCTGTATTTCATACTACTCTATTTATCCCCGAAATTAAAGACTCAATTGTAAATACATTATAATTTGACGCTCTTTCTTGAAGCCGGATTTGGGCAATGTTATCATTAAAATTAAGAACCCGGGAAAGGGGGGAGCTGCATTGAATGAGAAATTCTGGGACTTAAACAAGACCAAACAGAACAGTATGATCAACGGGGCGCTTAAGGTGTTTTCACGCGACGGATTCCGGCACGCGAGCACGGACGAGATCGTAGCGGAGGCCGGGATCAGCAAAGGACTGCTCTTTCATTATTTCTACAGCAAGTCCGGAATCTACGAATTCCTTGCCGAATACAGCGCAAGATTTGCCCTTGTCGAACTTGATTCCGGGATCTCAAAAGCCGGACTGCTTTCCTTCTTTGAATTGCAGCGGAAGATCACTGAATCCGAATGCGCTGTCATGAGAAGGTATCCCTGCCTGTACCTGTTTTTGGAAAGGGCAGAGAGTGACAGCTCTTTTGAAAACTTTGAAGATGTTCTCTCAGGCACTTCCCTGTACAGGGAACGCCGTTCTTCAGTGCTTGAGAAGTCGGTTCTTCCGGAAACACTGCCGTCCGAAGATGCCGGAAGGATCAGCAGGCTGTTAGATCTGGCAAGAAAAGATGCTGCTCTGAGAATTCTCAAAAACGGCTCTTTTGATCCCGAACGATTCGCTGCCGAGATTAATGATCTGATACATTTCTTTGAAAAGATATACGGCTGAATTTATTCCGCTTCATGTAAAAAAGCGCGTGGATACTTAAATCCACGCGCCCATTTTATTTGTGTGTATACTTGCTCATTTCGGCAGTTTAAAGGAACTCTTAAGGCCGACGATCCTGTTAAATACAGGCGCGCCATCCTTAGAATCATGGCAGTCCACGCAGAAATAGCCGTTTCTGACAAACTGGAATCTGTCAAAAGGTTTCACATCTTTCAGCGCAGGCTCCGCATAGGCACTGCACTCTACAAGAGATTTCGGGTTCAGGTTGAGGGAACCGTCCTCATTGTAAACTCCCTTTTCCTCATCCACAATGTTCTCGTAGAGCCTGACTTTTACCGGCACCGCTTCCTTCGCGCTGACCCAGTGGATCGTGCCCTTGACCTTGCGGCCGGTAAATCCGCTGCCGCTCTTGGTCTCGGGATCATAAGTGCAGTGCACCGCAGTGACATTTCCGTTCTCATCGGTGTCATATCCGGTACACTTTACGAAATAAGCGTACATCAGGCGCACTTCGTTGCCGGGATACAGTCTCTTATACTTGGGGATCGGAGCTGTCAGGAAATCCTCTTTCTCGATCCAGAGTTCCCGTCCGAAGGGAATCTGCCTTACACCAAGTTCAGGGTTCTCGAGATTGTTGTCCGCGTCGAGCATCTCTGTCTGATCTTCGGGATAATTGTCGATGATCAGTTTGAGAGGATTCAGTACCGCGAGCATTCTGCTGCAGCTCGGCTTGAGATCTTCTCTGATACAATATTCCAGCATTGCGTAGTCCGAAGAAGACTGGGCCTTGGAGATACCGCTCAGTTCCACGAATCTCTTGATGGACGCGGGCGTAAAGCCTCTGCGGCGAAGGCCGGAGATGCTCACAAGCCTGGGATCGTCCCATCCGTCTACGATTCCATCTTCCACAAGTTTCTTTATATATCTCTTGCCGGTGACCACATTGGTGAGATACATCTTGGCAAATTCGATCTGCCTGGGGGGATGCGCAAATCCCGCTTCCTTGACGACCCAGTCGTAGAGCGGCCTGTGATCTTCAAACTCGAGTGTGCACAGAGAATGTGTGATATTCTCGATCGCGTCCTCAATGGGGTGCGCGTAGTCGTACATGGGATAGATGCACCACTTGTCGCCCGTATTGTGATGGGACATGTGAGCCACTCGGTAGAGGATCGGATCCCTCATATTCATATTGGAACTTGTCATGTCGATCTTCGCGCGAAGTGTCTTCTCTCCGTCTGCAAACTCGCCGTTCTTCATTTTCGTGAAGAGATCAAGGTTTTCCTCGACACTTCTGTCCCTGTTGGGATCATTGATCCCGGGCTCGTCAAGTGTTCCGCGGTATTCTCTCATCTGCTCCGCAGTCAGGTCAGACACATAGGCCTTCCCTTTTTTGATAAGATCTACAGCGATCTCATACATCTGATCGAAGTAGTTGGAGGCAAAAAAGAGCCTGTCTTCGTAATCAGCTCCGAGCCACGCCACGTCCTCTTTTATGGATTCCACAAATTCACTCTTTTCCTTTGTGGGATTTGTATCGTCAAAACGAAGGTTGAATTTCCCGCCGTACTGCTGCGCCATGCCGTAGTTGAGAAGTATGCTCTTGGCGTGACCTATATGCAGATAGCCGTTCGGCTCGGGGGGAAAACGAGTGTGGACGGTGTCATAAACGCCCTCGGCGAGGTCCTTGTCAATTTCCTTTTCGATAAAATGGCGGCTGACCTTCTCCTCTGCGGAGACCGTCGCGCCATCTCTGTTCAGTTCTTCTTTACCCATTGCTGCTCCTGCTTCGTGTTATTAGATTTGTAGATTGTCTGTCAAAATACAGATCAGGCGTCCTCCATGGAATAGTTGGGGGCTTCTTTGGTGATCTGGATATCGTGGGGATGGCTCTCCTTGAGGGATGCGGCTGTGATCTTGACGAACTGGCCGTTATCCTGAAGTTCCTTTATGTTGTGAGAACCTGTGAGGCCCATACCGCTGCGGATTCCGCCGCACATCTGGAAGATCACGTCTTCCACTTCGCCTTTATAGGCTACGCGTCCTTCAACGCCCTCGGGAACGAGCTTCTTGGCGTTCTCCTGGAAGTATCTGTCCTTACTTCCGTTCTCCATTGCGGCGATGGAACCCATGCCTCTGTATACCTTATATTTGCGGCCCTGGTAGAGCTCAGTCGCTCCGGGGCTCTCCTCGCATCCCGCGAGCATGGAACCCATCATGCAGACATTGGCGCCTGCGGCGAGGGCCTTGGTCATATCGCCGGAGAACTTGATGCCGCCGTCAGCGATGACCGGGATCCCGAATTCCTTAGCCACAGAGTAAGCGTTCATGACCGCGGTGATCTGAGGCACGCCGATACCTGTGACGACACGGGTCGTGCAGATGGATCCGGGGCCGATACCTACCTTTACAGCATCCGCGCCCGCCTTGATCAGGTCCAGAGCGCCTTCAGCTGTCGCGATATTGCCGCCGATGACCGGAAGATCCGGAAACGCTTCCTTAACCATGCGCATGCAGCGGAGAACGTTCTCGGAGTGGCCGTGGGAGGAATCCAGAACAATGACATCGACCTTGGCTTTTTTCAGCGCCGCGACTCTGTCGAGTACATTTGCCGTGATTCCAACGCCCGCACCGCACAGAAGGCGGCCCTGGGCGTCCTTGGCTGCATTGGGATACTTGATATTCTTCTCAATGTCCTTGATAGTGATAAGACCGACGAGATTGTAGTCGTCATCGACGATGGGAAGCTTCTCTTTCTTGGACTTCGCGAGGATCTTCTGCGCTTCCTCGAGGGTTATGCCCTCTTTTGCGGTCACAAGCCCCTCGGAGGTCATGGATTCGCGGATCTTCTTGGAGTAGTCAGTCTCAAACTTCAGATCTCTGTTTGTGATGATGCCGACAAGCTTTCTGCCCTCGGTGATCGGAACGCCGGAGATCCTGAATTTGCGCATCAGTTCCTCTGCATCCAGCAGCGTGTGCTCGGGAGAAAGAGAAAAAGGATCTGAGATAACGCCGTTCTCGGATCGTTTGACCTTGTCGACTTCTTCCGCCTGCGCTTCGATGGACATATTCTTATGGATAATGCCGATACCGCCCTGTCTGGCCATAGCGATCGCCATCCTGTGTTCAGTGACAGTATCCATGCTGGCACTCATCATGGGGATGTTGAGACGTATCGTCTTTGTGAGGTTTGTGCTGAGATCAACCTCATTGGGAATAACTGTTGAATAACCGGGTACAAGAAGTACATCATCAAAAGTAATACCTTCACCGATCAGTTTCGCCATTTTCTCCTCCTGTTCAATCACTCTTATTTATATTACCTGTTATCAGTTTGTAAAAACCTTTCTCGGGAAATAAGTGCGGAGTATAGTGATGATCTGTTCTCCGTACTCCCCGACAAAATCGAGAATCAGCTTGCTGCCGCCTTCCATCACGACTTCATACCGGAACGGCTTGTTGCCATCCTCTCCCGAACTGTAATCTATGACCGTCAGATTTCTGTTTCTATACTCGTCAAGATGAGTTGATCCGGACGGTGCCATAACTTCCATCTTGGTGAGATCATAGACAGCAAGTTCTTTCCTTCTCTGCTTCTGCTGGATCTTCGCGACACGGATCTCCTTGTCAACATAGACATATTCATAATCAATAACGGTCTCCAGCCAGAAAAAGTATGCGCCGATCATGCAGCCGATCGCCGGAAAGATCAGCGCAAAGTGAATAAGAACAGCAGATAAACAAAAACACACTGCAAGGACGATCGCACCAAAGTGGAGCGCCTTCATCAGTGTGTTAGTTTTCCTGTTTACCACAACTTCCAGGCAGCCTGTTTCCATATCCTGCACCTCATTTCCGACTTTCAGATTATTTCTAACCATATTATATCAGAACATTTGATAATGCAAGGTATAAAAGCCTTGTTTTCACTGCCTCTTCATGGGAAAACAAAACCCGGGGAGCTGTGTCTATGCGGCTCCCCGGGTCATATTTCGAAGGATCAGATCCTTACCTTTACAAAAATATCGTAGATCGCGCGCACGGCGATCTCAAAATCTGTGTTGTCAACACCGATAATGATGTTGAGCTCGCTTGAGCCCTGATCGATCATGCGCACATTGACCTGAGCGTGAGCAAGGGCGGAAAAGATGCGTCCTGCGGTTCCGCGCATGGACTTCATTCCCCTGCCCACAACCGCGATCAGCGCGAGATCCGACTCAATCTCAACAGAGTCAGGCTGCGCGTATCTGTGAATTGCGGATACTACCCTCTGCTCTTTGTGCATGAACTCATCTTCATGAACAACGATCGTCATTGTATCGATGCCTGAAGGCATATGCTCGAAGGAAATGCCGTTATCTTCAAAAGCCTGCAGCACTTTCCGGCCGAAACCCACTTCAGAGTTCATCAGCGCTTTGGAGACAGTTACCGCGCAGAAGCCTTTTTTGCCGGCAATGCCGGTGATGACATAGCCGGATTTCTGGCAGGTGCTCTCAACGATCCAGGTTCCGTCGGCTTCCGGGCTGTTCGTATTGCGGATGTTGATCGGTATGCCCTCGTGTCTTACGGGGAAGATCGCGTCCTCGTGCAGAACCGAAGCGCCCATGTAGGAAAGCTCACGAAGTTCCCTGTATGTAATAGTTTCAATTCCCACAGGGTTATTGATGATCCTGGGGTCCGCTACCATAAAGCCCGACACGTCCGTCCAGTTCTCGTAGACATCTGCCTTGCAGGCTCTTGCCACTATAGAGCCCGTGATATCGCTTCCGCCTCTGGAAAAGGTCTTGACATGGCCGTCATATCCTCTGCCGTAAAATCCGGGAATGACTGCCTTGGGTGTCTCGGAGAGTACCTTGGTGAGAACCTGATTGGTCTTCTCCGAATCGAGATTACCCTGCTCATCGAAAAAGATCACGTCCTTGGCGTCAATAAATGTATAGCCGAGATAGCGGGCCATGATGCGGCCGTTGAGATATTCGCCCCTTGAAGCGGCGTAATTGCTGTTCGGATTCTGGGTCATTATTCTCTCGATCTGCGCGAACTCTCCCTCAAGGCTGAATCCCTCGAGCCCGAGACCGTCGATGATCTCCTGATAACGGGAGCGGATCTCATCCATCTCCTCGCCGAAATCTTCGTCCTTATAGGCCTTGTTGTACATCCTGTAAAGAAGGTCTGTTACTTTGTCGTCACCGCTGAACCTCTTGCCGGGTGCTGACGGGATGACATAAACTCTGGACGGATCGCTGCTGATGATCGCGCCTACTTTTTTGAACTGTTCCGAATCCGCCAGCGAACTCCCGCCGAATTTTACTACTTTTTTCATAAAATGATCCCCTGCTCTGTCTGCAGGGCTGTCCTCCTGTTTCGATAGAATCCTGAAAATGCGACGGAGATTGACCGCCTACTAAGTAATAGCAGAATTTGCTCAATCCTGCAAGAGACGAATGCATTGTTTGACGCTGCTTAAAGATTTCACCGCCTCTTCGTACTCTCTTTCTGTCATTTCGGCAGTGACAAAGGCTCTCTCATCAGCGGGAGCTCCTTCGTAGCGCACCATAAAATCCGCATGCAGAAGTTCTTCTGCTTTGTGTTCTTCCTCTTTCCCGACTCTGACAAAATAGTGATAGGATTCTTCCTTGGGATCCGCGATCGAGAGGATCTCTCCGCTCCAGTTGCAGCCGACATTTCTTCCGATATTCCTGGCACATTCCATCACGTCGGAAACAACTGCGCTTGCAGTGGGGAACTTTCCGGCCCCTCTGCCGTAGAACATCAGGTCATCCACCATATTTCCATGGACAAAAACTCCGTTGAAAACGTCCTGGACACTGTGAAGAGGATGATCTTCTCTCACAAGGAAAGGCGCTGTGCGGACACTTAATTTGCCGTCGCTGAGCTTTCTGCTGACGCCAAGGAGCTTGATAGCCCTGTTCATGCTGCGGGCATAACTGAAATCTACCGTGGTCACACGGGAAATGCCCTCGCAGGGGATATCCTCATAGCGTACCGTCTTACCGCTGATCAGGGAAGAAAGAATAGCGATCTTGCGGCACGCGTCGTGCCCTTCCACATCCGCAGCGGGATTTCTCTCCGCATAGCCCTTTTTCTGCGCTTCTTTGAGCGCATTTTCAAAAGATAATCCGGATTTCTCCATCCGGGTCAGAATATAATTAGTGGTCCCGTTCAGGATGCCGAATACAGCTGAGATATCTTCCTGGGTCAGGCATGCGTTGATTGGACGGATCAGCGGGATCCCGCCTCCGACACTGGCTTCAAAAAGATAGCTGCATTTATGCTCTTTCGCGATCTCAAGAAGTTCCGGTCCGTGTGCGGCCACAAGTTCCTTATTGGAAGTGCAGACACTGATCCCGCGCTCAAGCGCTTTTTTGGTAAAAGTGTAAGCGGGCTCTCTTCCTCCCATTGTCTCGCAGATCACCGAGATCTCCCCGTCATCAAGAATATCGTGATAGTCGTGGGTCACTCTGTCGTTGTAGGGACTGCCCGGAAAATCGCGCAGGTCCAGAATGTACTTTACATATATTCCCTGCGGAACGGTCTTTCTGATCACATCCTGGTTCCGGTCAATAACTTCCACAACTCCGCCGCCGACTGTGCCGAACCCGAGAACTGCCATCTGTATCATAACTATAATCTCCTTTTCCGCTGAGTATTTCAGTGAATATTATCTCTTCCCATGATCCTGATCTTCCTGACACCGCCAAGCGCCTCAATCTTCCGGATCATTCCTCCTATGTCCTCAGTATTTTCCCTGATCTGCAGGCTTATGCTCAGGTCCGCCACACCGCTGATCGGAATACTCTGATGGATCGTAAGAATATTGGCGTTGCAGCCCGATATGATCCCTAAAAGACTGGCAAGGATCCCCGTCTCATCGTTGATCTCACAGGAAAGTGTGACATTCATTCCGGACATGCTGTCATGAAATTCTTCGATATCATCCTTGAATTTATAATAGGAACTCCTGCTGATCCCGGCCAGCTCCGAGGCTTCGTTTACTGTTCTCGCTTTTCCGGAAGCAAGCAGTTCATTGGCTTTGGCGACGCCCCTCAGGACCTCGGGGACTGCCCTTGCTCGTACAATATAGAATTCTGTCTTCTCGCTCAAAACCGACTCCTTTACAAATGACCTCAATGACGAAACCTATACTATCACGGTTTTTTCTCTATTGCAAGGACATTTGTTTTTGAGAGACGGACATTTCCGCGTATGAACAGAAAGAGAAACAGCAATGCCGCCGCTGCCGAGACGATCGAACAGGTCTTAAGACCGGCAGGAAAATAATCAAAGACAATGGAATGCTTCCCTTCGGGTACCGGGATTGCCATCAGTCCGCCGTCCACCACCTCGATCGAAACTTTCTCACCGTCCACATAAGCAGTAAAGCCAGGATCATAAGGAACCGAGAAAAATACCAGGTTTTCTTTCGGAAGATCCGCCTCAGCTGTGAAGCCGCTTAGCGTAAAATTAAACTCTGTACAGGCTGATCCGGCTCTTTCTCTGCAGTGTCTTGCAAAGTCCTGATCGCTCATGACCTGCTCATCCACATGTCGGTCTTCCTGCATATATCTGCCGTATCTCGCGCACTGCTCCTCAGTGAGAATGATATCTTTGACAAGAAGCCTGTCCGTCATCTCGCCCTTCTTCATGGAACTGTATTCCTCATCTCTTATAAAGCTGTTGAATGTAAATCCCATAGGGATATAATTGGAGTTTTCAAAAATCCTGTAACCGTCATTCTCCGTAAAATCGTCATATCCGGTCAGGCCACCCTTCTCCTCCAGGGTCTCGGAAGGTTTAACAAGTGTGTTTTCAATATAATAGCGCACAGACAAAAGTGCTCTGGCGCCGACCCTGTCGACAGGAAGGGTCGATTCCACAGTCCGGATCATTCCGATCTTTTTGTAAAAAGAAAAGATGGAAGGATTGACCGTACTCTCGAAGCAGTGGATCGTGGGATATCCCCAGACCATCTCATAGTTGGTCGACGTCCCGTCGGTTTCTACCCTCATGAATGCTGATGTGTCCCTAAGTTCAGGGCGGCTGTCCAGCATCTGTTTTTTCCACTTCACGCCTCCTGTCCTTGCGATCAGTGAATTTCCGTTATATAGAACAGCAAGATTGGTCAAAAGACAGCAGAATATCGTGGCTGTGAGAAATGCAGGCTTTCTGTATTTTGACATACTCCGGGCACTCGGGAGCAGGATGAGGAGCGCGGCCATTATAAGAAGCTGAACTGCGGTCGCCGCGATCTCTATGACGAGAAGATCGTTGTTGCTGCTGACTGTGAACCACTTAACTTTACCTTTCTCTATTACGGGCACCAGCGCGCACATCATGATCAAAACTGTGATAACTATAGTGATACGCGCAGAAGAAGCGAGCTTTTTCTCATTTGCGGACTCCATAGCCCTGGCTGTCATAGCTGCCATGATCAGGATCGGCATATAAAACCATCTGGCGTAGTATTCCGAGTTGAAAGCGCTGAAGGCCGAATTAAAGAAAGGTATGAACGCAATTACTCCGCAGATCGCGATCATGCGCTTTTTCCAGGATCTGCCGAATATTCTCATGTACGCGATCACGCCTGCCATAGAAAAACATGGCAGGTAGGCGGCTAATGAGCTGTTCTTGACTTGCTCTCCTGAGAAAAGAGTCGGTTTAGCGATGATATCCGGCACCATAAACAGGGATTTGATGATCGCAAGCGGCGTTATGCCCTCTTCAAAGGCAAAAAGTCCATAGCCGTTAATATAATCGTTCAGCCGGCTGTTTCCCGTGAGCCCGTAGACAGACTGAACGAGGAAAAAAGAGGCCATCATAAGTCCCAGGACCCCGCAGAGCAGGACGCGGATCACATCGCCCGCTATTCTCCGCGGCTCTCTGGACGGACAGTATCTCACAATATAGTAGAGCAGGATAAAGACTGCCTGTCCGAAGAAGAAATAATAGTTGATGATCGACATAAGCGCGGTAATCAGCGTAAATCCGGCTTTCCTGTTTTTCTGCACAGCATTGTCAAAAGTCAGAAGATAAAGCGGGAAAAAAGCGGTCGCGTCGTGGAAGTGCTGGAATACGATATTGCAGGCCTGAAATCCCGAGAAAGTATACAGCAGACTTCCGATCACTGCCCAGAAATCACCTCGTACATGCTTTCTGATATATGCAAAGGAAGTGACCATCGCGGTCCCGTACCTCAGAGACATTACAAAGGGAAGAATATAGGGGATCATCTTCTCGCTGAAGGGAATCGTCAGCCAGAAAAAAGGGCTGCCCCAGAGATAGAAAGACATGCTTCCGCCCATACTGCTTCCGAGGTCGATATACGGACTCCAGAAGAAGCGGCCGCCGCGTACTGCTCTGTGGGCAATTATATAGAACGGGACCTGCTGGACGTTGTAATCCCCGTAATAAAAAAAGATCCCGCCGTGATATATCAAAAAGGGAAGGACCGCTGCCAGATACAGCAGCGCTCCTCCCGCAAACAGCAATATATACTGCAGTGTGTTCGAACGTTTCGTAGTCAAAACTGTGTCCTCTTACTCGCCGGTTGTCTCAGCCGCCTTCTCCGCTTCGATGAAATCCTTCATACTGTCCATTCTTGCAAAGACGAGCGCATAGCCGTCATCTCCGTAATTAAGAGAACGATTGACACGGCTGATCGTCGCGGTTGACGCTCCGGTCTTTTCCGCGATCTTGAGATACGTGTCATGTCTGCGCAGCATTGTCGCCACCTCAAATCTCTGGGAAAGGGAGAGGAGCTCATTGACAGTGCACAGGTCCTCAAAAAAACTGTAGCATTCCTCTTTGTTTTCCAGTGTCAAAATAGCTTCAAACAGACTGTCAACAGCCTCTGTTCTGATCTTTTTGTTCATACCCCGCTACTCCTTGCTCTCAAGTAATACTAACCTGCAGATAATATTTTAGCATTGTAAAGTTTTAAAGTAAAGTGTTTGAGCGAGTAAATGGTAGTTAGTAATATTGTTCATCGATATAACATTTATCTGTTTTGTACCTTTACTTTTAAGTATACCTGTGCTACTTTATTAATGTTGCACAAATCGTTTTATTTTTCACAAACATTTGCGCTGTATCATTCATCACATAATTCGGAGGTAACAGCATGAGTAAGGGTGTAGTCAGAAGATTCAACAACCAGCGCGGTTTTGGATTCATCAGTGATTCGGAAGGGAACGATGTGTTCGTACATTATACAGGTATCAACGGTGAAGGTTTCAAGTCTCTTGAGGAAGGTCAGGAAGTGGAATTCGACATCGTCCAGGGCGAGAAGGGTCCCCAGGCTGTCAATGTAACGAAACTCTGATCATAATGTGTAAAGCCGGCCGAGCGGAAAGATTGTTCTTCCGCTCGGCCGGCTTTTTATCTTCGGTGTAAAACTATATTCAGATCTTACGCGATGTTTCCGCCAGATCTTCCAAAGAAAGATTTCCGCCAAACAGTGACAGCGCGCTTCCTACTGTGACATCCATCCTGCCGCCTGACAGCTTTCCGATCAACTCAAGATCGTCAAAAGAGCGCACGCCGCCTGCATAAGTTACCGGGAATCCCGACTTCTGCTGCCACTCTCCCAGCATAGAAACCAGCTTCTCTTCTATCCCTGCGCGCTTTCCTTCCACGTCCGCCGCGTGGATCAGAAACTCATCGCAGCATTCGGAGAGCTTGTCCAGAATTTCACTTCCTATCTCAAGGTCCGTAGATTTCTGCCAGCGGTCAGTTACTACCACATACTTTCCGTCGATCCTCTTTCGGCAGCTGAGGTCCAGTACCATTCTCTCCCGTCCCACTGCGCTGATCATTTTTGAAAGTGCGCTCTCACTCAGTTTTCCGTCCCTGAAAACATAGGAAGTCACGATCACGTGGGAAGCACCCGCGTCAAGAAAACAGCCTGCTGACTCAGGCGTTATGCCTCCTCCGATCTGCATACCGCCCGGGAAGGCAGCCAGAGCGCCCATGGCCTGGCTCCGGTCTATTTCATATGCTTCTTCTTTTACGGAATTGAGAAGGATAATATGTCCCCCTCTCAGGTCCATATCTCTGTAAAGAGAAGCATAATAGGATGCGTCCTTGTCCGCCACGAAATTTTCTTTGGCGGATCCCTTCGCACGTTCATTCTGGTCCTTTAACGTGCTTCCTACGATCTGCTTGACTCGTCCGTTATGTATATCTATACAGGGTCTGATGCGCATAATTTCCGGTTCTCCCTGAATCTGAGCAAATAAGGGACCGCCGAAGCGGTCCCTTTGTGATCCTTGTTATCAGCTGAGCACATCGCTCATGGTGTAGAATCCTGCCCCCTTGCCGGCAAGGAATTTGGCAGCCTCCACGGCGCCTTTTCCAAATACAGCCCGGCTGTAGGCCCTGTGAGAAAGGGTGATCACTTCGTCCTGCCCGGCGAAGATCACGTCGTGGTCTCCCACAATGGATCCGCCGCGCACTGCTGAGATACCGATCTCCTTTACAGGCCTCTTCATCCTTCTGCCGGTGCGGTCGTATACATACTCATACTCATTTCCGAGAGCCGCATTGGCAGCATCAGCCAGAGCCAGCGCTGTGCCGCTGGGTGCATCGATCTTCTGATTGTGATGCTTTTCTACGATCTCAATATCGAATCCGGCAGCTGCAAGTTTAGGAGCGGCCTGGGCGATTAGGGCTTCGATCAGATTCACGCCGACCGACATATTCGCGGATTTGAGCACTGCGATCTTATCCGCTGCGCTGTGGAGTGACTCTGTCTGTGCTTCGGACAGTCCTGTAGTGCAGACGACTACAGGGAGTTTCTTTTCCGAGCAGTAAGCGAGAAGTCCGTCTACAGCAGAAGCAGTCGAGAAGTCAATAACTACATCTGCTTCCGGGCATTCCTCAAGCTTTCTGTAAACCGGGAATCCGGCATATGCATCCCCGAAAGCGTCAACGCCTGCCACTACCTGCGTTTTTTCATCTTTCTCACAAATATCTGTGATAATACGTCCCATTCTGCCGCAGCAGCCGTGAATGATGATCCTGATCATTTCTGCATCCCCCTGCTTAGATAAGTCCGAAATTCTGCATTGCCTTCTTAAGTCTCTCTGTATTTGCGGGTGTCATTTCCGTGAGAGGCATCCGAAGAGGTCCTGCATTCTGGCCCATGAGGTTTACAGCTTTCTTGACGGGAATCGGATTGACCTCGCAGAACAGAGCCTCGAACAGCTCATGAGTGTCCATCTGCAGCCTTGCAGCGCCCTTAACATCTCCGTCAAAGAACTTCTGGCACAGATCATGCATTGCCTTGGGTGCTACATTAGCCACTACCGAGATCACGCCGATTCCTCCCATAGAGAGAAGCGGAACGACCTGGTCATCATTGCCTGAATAGAGGTCGATATTTCCGTCACAGAGAGTCATGAGCTTGACGATCTGGCTGATGTCGCCGCTGGCTTCCTTGATACCCACGATGTTGGGAACATCCTTAACAAGTCTTGCAACTGTCTGGGGCAGAACATTTCCGCCTGTGCGGCTGGGCACATTGTAGAGGATCACGGGAGTTCCCGGAACTTCGTCCGCGACCATCTTAAAGTGCTTGTATACGCCGTCCTGGGTGCCCTTGTTATAGTAAGGGGAAATAAGAAGCAGGCCGTCTGCGCCGTAAGATGCCACTTCCTTTGAAAGCTGCATTGCGGTCAGGGTTCTGTTGGAGCCTGTACCCGCGATCACGGGGACTCTTCCCTTTGTGTGTTCAATGCAGAATTTGCACACGTCCAGATGCTCCTGTTCGGACATCGTTGCTGCTTCTCCGGTGGAACCGCAGACAACGATGGCATCCGTCCCGTTGTCGATCTGATAATCAATGATGTCGGCAAAAGCCTCATAGTTGACGGACTCATCCGTCTCCTTAAAGGGCGTCACAATTGCTACTGCAGAACCTTTAAAAACTGCCATTTTCCCATCCTTCCCACTGGCGCCTTAAAGCGCGCAGTCAATCAGAAATTTCTGAACTGCATGTTTCCGATCTCAGAGATCTTGTCAGCAAACTTGCAGACCTCAACATTCATCTCGCTTCCTGTGATAATAATATCCGTATCCGCGCGGGATTCGACCAGTTCCCTCAGATCATCAACCGAAATGATATTCTTGTTGACGACTTCAAGCACTTCATCGAGGATCAGGAGATTGCATTCACCCGTAGTGAGTACTTTTCTGGCGAAATTAAGGCCGTTTTTGATATTAACAGCTGCTTCTTCCTTCTCCTCCTGTGTCCGGTCCATGTAATCAATATCCGATTTCTCAAATCGGAAGATCTTGATCTCCGGCTCAAGCCTCTTTGTGAAGGGACTGTCCGTGATTCCCTTTCCCTTGAGGAACTGAATAATGACGATACTGTCTCCTTCCGATGCCCTTTTCATGGCAATTCCGAGCGCAGCCGCCGACTTTCCGTATCCATCCCCCATAAAGATCATTACTTTTCCAGAAGCCATAACGAAACCCCACACGTTTCTATACACTAAAACAATAATATCCCTTTCAACATAGCACTTTTTACAGGTTCTGTAAATCGTGAATAGTGTCCGGCATACAGCTTACATTCTCTCCGGTGCCGAGAAGCCGAGAACGCCGATGCAGGCGCTGAGGATATCCAGTGTGAGTTTGAGGAGCGCGATCCAGCTTTCTTTCTTCTGCTCATCTTCCTCGGACAGGATCTTCGTCGAGTGATAGAAACTGTTGAAATCGTTGGAGAGCTGGTAGATATACGCGCATACGCGCTGAGGAGCAGTCTCCGTATATGCATTATCCATCATGGCGCTGAATGCTGCCAGATCCGTCATCAGGTCTTTCTCCGCCTTGCTCTGTGCCAGGCCGATCCTGAGCCCGGAAAGATCTCTGCCGCCCGCGGCCGCGTATTTTCCGAGAATGGACTTGATCCTGACGATAGTATAAAGGATATAAGGCCCGGTATCTCCTTCAAAGGAAGTAAATCTCTCGATATCGAATATATAATCCTTCGAGGCCTGATTGGACAGATCGCCGTATTTGAGAGCCGCAAGAGCGACCTGTCTCGCGGTCTTCTCCGCCTCTTCCGGTCCGATTTCGGGATTTGACGCTATTTTGCTTCTCATCTCAGCATTGATGTCACTGATCAGGTCAGATAGCTTCATGACGCCGCCGTCCCTTGTCTTGAACGGCTTTCCGTCCTTCCCGTTCATCGTGCCGAAGCCTATGTGGCGCAGCTCTGTGCTCTCATTGATCAGACCGCATTTTCTCGCTGTGCGGAATACCTGCTGGAAGTGCAGTTCCTGACGCTTGTCCGTGATATAGATGATCTTGTCCGGGTGATAGATTCTTTCCCTCTCGCTGATCGTCGCAAGGTCTGTAGTTGTATAGAGCGCCGCTCCGTCTGACTTGAGGATGATGCAGGGAGGGATCTCCTTGGTATCGCTCTCTTCAGAAACATCTACTACGAGAGCGCCGTTGGATTCATAAGCCAGCCCCTTTTCCTTCATGTCTGCGACCATGCCGGGAATTGCGTCGTGCACGGTTGACTCTCCCCACCAGAGGTCGAAATCAACATCAAGATTGGCGTAGTTCTTTTTCATATCGGCTACAGAGACCTCAATGATCTTGTTCCAAAGAGCCCTCAGGCCGCGGTCCCCCTCCTGAAGCCGGTGCGTGTTGGCCATCGCCTCAGTATAGTATTCAGGATCTTCTTTTGATTTTTTGCTGGCCGTGGGATAGATCTCCTCCAGTTCAGCCACTGTGAAAGGAGCCTCCGCAGGGTACTCTCCCTCATACACAGGGTCAAAATAGCACAGATCCGGCTGTCTTTTGGAAACTTCGGTTATCACAAGACCCATCTGAAGACCCCAGTCTCCCAGATGAATGTCGCCGATGACGTTCTCTCCGTGATATCTGGCGATTCTCTTTACAGACTCGCCGATCACGGCGCTTCGCAGGTGCCCTACGTGAAGGGGTTTGGCTACATTGGGTCCGCCGTAGTCGAGAATGATGGAGTCGGGCTTTTCGGGCGTCTCAAGACCGAATTTCTCCTCGCCTCTCATTTCATTGAGATAAGAGGAGATAAATTTTTCACGGATCTTCAGGTTAAGAAAGCCGGGTTTTACAGCTTCCGCACAAGAGAAGACTTTCGAGTCCTGAAGTTTTCCGGCCACATCATTTGCGATCATGATCGGTGCTTTATGGTATCTTTTGGCACCGGCCATGGCGCCGTTGCACTGATATTCACACAGATCTGGGCGGTTTGAGACAGTGACCTTTCCAAGTTCGCTGTCATATCCGGCCGCATCGAAAGCACCCGCCATCTCGGCGGAGATCAGATTCAGAAATTTTTCCACTGTATTCTCCTTGTCTTTGCTGTAATTAAGTATTTGTCTTCTGCGCTTGTCTTTTCGAAAAGCCGCAACCGCAGTAATTCTGTCTGTAGAGATCAAACTGTGCGGACAGTTCAATGGATCTCTTAAAGCCGTTCTTTTTCTTGAAATCGGAGGGCAGAAATGCTATGCCGTATTCCGCGCCGACTCTCTCTCCGATCTCGTTGAGCCTCGCCGCGTTTTTGAGGGGACTTATAGTCAGCGTAGTGGTAAAACAGTCATATCCGCCATCCCGCGCGGCTTCGGCAGTCTTTCTCAGTCTCATTTCGAAACAGATCCCGCACCGGTCGCCGCCTTCCGGGCAGTCTTCATATCCCTTTACGGCCTTCAGATAGTTTTCGGGGTCGTAAGGGCATTCGAGTATTTCAATCTTTTCCGCTCTCGGGGTTGAGTTCATTCCCACGAAATCCTGTGTTTCCACCTGCCGGTTATAGGCCTCGATCAGCCTCTTTTCTTCCGACAGCCTGTAATTGTATTCTTCAGCTGAAGTGATGTTCGGATTGTAATAAAAGACCGTGATCCTGAAATGTTCTCTGAGATATTCCATCACATAACTCGAGCAGGGCGCGCAGCAGCTGTGCAGAAGAAGCCTGGGCTTAATGCCGCTCTCGTCGAGTCTCTGTATTTCCTTTTCCAAGATCCTGCTGTAATTGGGATTCATTGGCATTTTTCTCTCTTTTGACATGTCCGCGGCAGTTCAAAACACGGAGTATGCGCGGCAGGATCCGCACATACTCCATATAGTTCAACAATTATTTAAAATAGCGCACGCCGCTCTCAAAGAGCCGGAGATCCTGCTCTCCGTAAATATTGAGGTTGACACCGCTTCCCTTTCTCTCGCAGTGAGCCATCTTTCCGAGGATCCTTCCGTCGGGAGAGGTAATACCCTCGATCGCCGCATAGGAACCGTTGATGTTCCACTCCTCGTCCATGGAAATGTTTCCATCCGGATCGCAGTACTGCGTAGCTACCTGACCGTTTGCGAAGAGTCTGTCGATCCACTCCCTGGGAGCTACAAACCTGCCCTCTCCGTGAGAAGCGGGGTTCGTGTACACACCTCCGAGCTGAGCGCCTGCAAGCCAGGGGGACTTGTTAGTCACGACCTTGGTGTAGGCCATCTTGGAGATATGGCGGCCGATCGTATTGTAGGTCAGAGTGGGAGAATCTTCATTCTGTCCTGTGATCTTGCCGCCCGGAACCAGGCCGAGTTTGATCAGTGCCTGGAAACCGTTGCAGATTCCGAGGATCAGTCCGTCTCTCTTGCCAAGCAGGTCGCCCACCGCGTCCTCGATCACGGCGTTTCTGAATGCCGTCGCGAAGAACTTGGCGCTGCCGTCGGGCTCGTCACCGGCGGAGAATCCTCCCGGGAACATGATGATCTGGGCTTCATCAATAGCCTTGGCATAGGCGTTTATGCTCTCTCTGATATCCAGAGGGCTGAGGTTTGTGAATACCCTTGTAATCGTCCTGGCTCCGGCCGCCTCAAAAGCTGCTGCTGTATCATACTCACAGTTCGTACCGGGGAATACCGGAATAAAGACTGTGGGCTGAGCGATCTTATGACTGCAGACAGCAATGCTGCCCTTGTCATAGATGGGCGTGTCGATCACTGTAGTGTCAGTTGACGCCTTTGTAGGGAATACCTTTTCCAGAGGCGCTTTCCAGGTCTTTACAGCGTCCCTGATGGAAACTGAAGCGCCGCGCCATGTAAAGGCCGCGCCGCAGCCATCTTCTGTGACTGTGCCGATCACAGTATAGTTGTCGGGAATACGCTCCTCGAGAATCTCTTCACATCCGGGTTCCATCTCAAGGATCAGGTCTCCGATTCTGTTCCTGAACAGGTGCTTGAGGGGAATCTCATCCGCAAATTCGACGCCGAATCCGTTTCCGAAGGCCATCTTGGCGGCCGCGGGAGCCGCGCCGTAGCAGTCAACAGCGTAAGCAGCTTTCACTTTACCTTCTCTCATGAGCTCAGTGACCTGCCCGTAGATCGCGCACACGTCCCTGTAGACCGGAATGTCGTATTCATCTCTCTCGATGTCGATCTGAACCAGTTTGTCGCCGGTCTTCTTGAGTTCGGGAGTGATCACGTCGCCGATCTTCGCCACGTCCACGGCAAAAGATACCAGCGTCGGAGGAACGTCTATATCATTAAAGGTTCCGGACATACTGTCCTTGCCGCCGATACTGCCGATCCCGAACCCCAGCTGCGCGTCATAGGCGCCCAGAAGGGCTGAGAAAGGCTGGCTCCAGCGTTCAGGATCCTTGGACATCCTGCCAAAGTATTCCTGGAAAGTAAGATGAAGCTTTGTGAGATCACCGCCCGCCGCCACTGCCTTGGCGACTGACTGTGTCACAGCGTAAACCGCGCCGTGATAAGGGCTCCATGAACTGAGATAAGGATCAAATCCGTAACTCATCATGGTCACTGTATCGGTCTCGCCTCCCAGTACAGGGAGTTTGGCGATCATCGTCTGGGTCTCGGTCAGCTGATACTTTCCGCCGTAAGGCATATCCACTGTGCCGGCTCCGATGGAGGCGTCGAACATCTCAACAAGTCCCTTCTGAGAGCATACATTGAGATCCGACAGAGAACTCTGCATGGCTTTTTCAAAGTCCTCTCCGGTCATATCGCGGTTTCTGCGGTCCCCGAAAGTCTCCCTAACGCCCTCACTGGCGAATTTATTGAGATAATTGTCCTTCTCGGAGGGCATGAGCACCTTTACGTCTGTGGCCTGATGCGCGCCGTTCGTGTCAAGGAAGGCTCTTGAGATATCTACTACGGGCTTGCCTCTCCAGTTGAGTACAAGCCTGGGCTCTTTTGTGACTACAGCCACGGGAGTAGCCTCGAGATTCTCTTCCGCCGCGTATGCAAGGAACTGCTCTTTATCCTCGGGAGCAACTACTACAGCCATTCTCTCCTGAGATTCGGAGATGGCCAGTTCCGTTCCGTCCAGACCTTCGTACTTCTTGGGAACAAGGTCGAGATTGACCTTAAGTCCGTCTGCAAGCTCGCCGATCGCCACAGATACGCCGCCGGCTCCGAAGTCGTTGCACTTCTTGATAAGGCTTGATACTTCAGGTCTCCTGAAGAGTCTCTGGAGTTTTCTCTCAGTGGGAGCATTTCCCTTCTGGACTTCAGCCCCGCAGTCTGTCAGGGACTGGTCGTTGTGCGCCTTGGAGGAGCCGGTCGCTCCGCCCATTCCGTCACGTCCTGTGCGGCCGCCGAGCAGGATGATGATATCGCCGGGATCGCTGTTCTCACGCTTTACATTTTTTCGCGCCGCAGCACCCATGACTGCGCCGATCTCCATTCTCTTGGCGACATAGCCGGGATGGTAGATCTCCTTGACCAGTCCTGTGGCAAGACCGATCTGATTGCCGTAACTGGAATATCCCTTTGCAGCTCCCGTGACAAGTTTCTTCTGTGGAAGTTTATTCTCGAGAGTCTCGGATACGGGAACCGTAGGGTCTGCCGCGCCAGTCACGCGCATTGCCTGATAAACATAGCCTCTTCCGGAAAGAGGATCGCGGATCGCGCCGCCAAGACATGTGGCCGCGCCGCCGAAAGGCTCGATCTCGGTGGGATGATTGTGGGTCTCATTTTTGAAGAAGACAAGCCACTCCTCTGTCTGAGGACCGTTGCCGTAATCCACCTCTACGGGCACTACAACAGAGCAGGCATTGTTCTCATCGGATTCTTCCTGATCCGTGAGCTTGCCGTCTGCCTTGAGTTTCTTCATGCCCATGATTGCGAGATCCATCAGGCAGACATATTTGTCTTCGCGGTCTTTATAAAACTCTTCTCTCGTGTCGAGATAACTTAAATAAGTGGGCTCGATGATATCCCTGTAATAGCCGTCCTCAAATTCCACGTCGCGAAGCTCTGTGGAGAAAGTGGTATGGCGGCAGTGATCCGACCAGTAGGTATCCAGAACACGGATCTCGGTGATGGTGGGATCTCTGTGCTCTGTTCCGGCAAAATATTCCTGAATGAACTTGAAATCGTTGGCAGTCATCGCCAGCCCGAGGGAAGTATAGAGATCCATAAGCTCGGCTTCGTTCATCTGAGTCATTCCGGTCATGACCTTGACATCCTCCGCTTCCGGGTAATCCATCTGAAGCGTTTCGGGCTTCTCCATACCGGTCTCCCGGGAGTCGACAGGATTGATGCAGTAATGCTTGATCCTCTCAAGTTCCTCATCAGTGATATCACCGAGAAGAATATATGTCTCCGCCGTCCTGATCACAGGCTGTTCGTTTTCATTCAGGAACTGGACGCACTGGACCGCGCTGTCCGCTCTCTGGTCGAATTGTCCGGGAAGGGCCTCAACGCTGAAAACATGCCCGTTCGCGGGAATCTCAATAGTTTCTCTGTAAAGAATATCCACGGGCGGCTCTGAAAAGACAGTCCTGCACGCGGTTTCAAAAACTTCATCGGAGACATTCTCCACATCGTATCGGATCAGTTTCCGAACACCGGTAAGCCCTTTCACTGCCAAAAAGCCTATTCTTCTCAACATAGATCCGTCTGACTTTACTCATAGATCGCGCTCTCTCCTCCTATGGGGTAAGTGATTTGTATTATTGTCTCAAGGAATTATATCATAGGAATTCAAAATGTACATACACGGTATGTCTAATGATTTTATTTACTTCTCCGTAAATTTTAGTTGAACATCCTAATATGTTGTGATATACTCTCAAATGTTGACGGACAAAAACGCCGCAGCGCAATTAAATAGGGGAATCATACAATGGCAGTATCACGGTCTCCAAAACCGTTCATGGGGGTTCGAATCCCTCTTCCCCTGCTCCAATTCATCAGCCTTCACTGAATGCCAGTGAAGGCTTTTTAATGCCCGAAAAAGCCCTTATTTATCGGCTTTTCCGTACCTCGGTTCATGTTGTTGTGTGTTGTGGTTAGTACCGCAATAACCACCAAAAAACGGCCTTTTTTCGGTCAAAATGGGCTACTTTGTGGGCTGCTGTGAGGGCTACAGAAGCCTTATAAATAAAGGCTTTCCAGGTACTTGCGCCTGCATAATTGGTGTATTTTGTCTGTTTCTGCCTGCTGCCAGCGCCTTTTTCATGTATCCGGCAGCGGTCCTTCTGCGATCGAGGAATACAGATCTGCATTGTATCTATCAGCGTTTCGCGGTCATATTTGCGCCGGCGCAATTTGTGAAAGATCCTGGAAACAAAAGAAGGAAGTCTGTTTAAAGACTTCCTTCAATACGCTGATCAGAAATTGACTGCAAGCAGCTTGCTCTTTTTCAGCTCTTCGTTGCTGTGCGCATACAGCCCCAGCGTCATTTCAACGTCTGTGTGGCCGAGCATTTCCATTAGTTCTTTGACCGGTACACCGTCAGCTACACATCGGCTTGTGAATGTGGCCCGGAATGCGTGCGCTGTGAATCTCTCAATCTCTGCCTTCTCACAATAACTCTTTATGTCACTGTTCACCCGATCCGGCCGGATGATCCCGCCCTTTGGCATCCGGAAGATAGGCGCGTTCATGTCGATTACATTGTCCGTTGCCAGCATCTTATTATTAACCTTCTGCGCTTCCAGGGCTTCCCGCGCTTCAGGACGTAGCGGAACTGTCCGCCGGCCTGCGTCTGTCTTTGTCTGTTCTGCGATCTCATAACCATCTTCGGTTCGGGTCACAGTCTTGTGAACGCTGATCACATCGCCGGTAATGTCTCCCGCCGCCAGCGCGGCGGCTTCCCCGATCCGTAAGCCAGTGTGAAGCAGGAACACATAGAAGTTATAATAATGACTTTCGGCGGCTGCCTTTTTAAATGCTTCCCACTCTTCAGCGCTTAATGCTCTGTGGATATTGTCGCGGGCCTGGTCCTCTGTCCTCTTCAGGCGTTCCACTGGATCACAAGGATTCCATGTTATGATCCGCTCATTCTTTGCCGCTTCCAGTGCCTTTTTCAGAAGTGATAAACAATCATTCGCTGTTCGCGTTGTCAGCTTCCGCATTTTCACTATCTTACCTTCGCTGTCCATGTATTTTTGTTCCTGCAGAAATGCCTTCTGCAGATCCCGGACATTCTGAGCTTCCAGCTCCACAAGCTTCAGGCTCCCGAAACTTGTTCCAGCCTCATCAATCGGAGTGTTACTGATCCGCCTGATCAGCTTCTTGTAAGTTCTCATTGTCGCGCTCTTAATGATCAGCTCCCGGCTCTCGATCCATCTGTCGAGATACTCTTCCACTTTCAGGCCCTTGCCCTTTCGATAGATCTTTTCGCTGATCTCTTCGCGCTTCTGCAGTTCCTTTGCACGACATTCTTTTACAGTCGCGCCATAAACACTATAGCGCTTGCCTTCTACCACGAAGCGGTACTGATACCCGCCTTTGTACTCTCTGAATCCCATCGGCAATTTCTTCTTATCGGCTGATTTATCACTCTTCTTTGCCATGCTTTTCACCTCGTTCCGTTCGAATTCAGTAGAGCAAGGGCCGCCTCTCTCTGTTCGGCAGTGGCTTCTTTATACAGTTTCGCCAGTTCCATGAACGAATGTTGCCATTCGGGAGACTTCTGCATAAATTCTTTATAAGCGAATGTTGCCCGGAATGCGCACGGAGCGAACGGCTCAATGCCCGCTGCCTTGCAGATTCTCTGTATATCATGCCGTAATGCTGATGTATTAATGAGTTCGCCG
>CACZJD010000007.1 GCA_902781325.1 uncultured Lachnospiraceae bacterium | reverse complement strand
GCAGGATCATTAAATTCTGTTCTGAAAAGCAGCTTAAAGATCTGCTCTCTCAAACTCTTCCTGTTCATATAACCCGTCTTTCAATCATTAGTCGTTCATCTTGATACCGGATACGCGAATATTGACGTCCTTGACCTCAAGGCCGGTCATATTCTCAATGGATGTCTTTACTCTGTCCTGTACCTTGCTGCATGTCTCGGGAATGCTGTAACCATAGACAAGGTCGATAGCAAGGTCAGCCTGTACGCCTTCCTTGCTGACTTCCACTCTGACAGTCTTGCCGAGTCTCTTCATTCCGCCCTTACTGACCGTGTCCATGTCCAGTCCTCCGGCCATTCCGGAGACGCCCTCAACTTCCATCGCAGCGAAAGCGGCGATAAGAGCAACTACGTCATCAGCGATCTTTACAGTGCCGATGTCCAACGCATCATTATATCTCTCACCAGTATTCTTTTCCTGTGCCATAAAAAGCCTCCCGTATACTCTCGAATTCGCACTTGTATACTTTGCATATACATCATCATATTTTATCAGATTATGCAATCTTTGCCTATACTCAGCCCCGGGAAAATTCTGCAAGCTCCAGCCCCTCGTTCCTGTCCAGAACCATCTGAACCGACCAGGGATTGATAAAGAGAAGCAAAGGATTTCCCTTGAGATCCTCGACCCTCTTCATATCTGTTGTGCCGGTGATCCGCATGATATCCGTGTCGCACTTGGTGACCCAGCGGATATGCTCATACGGCAGCTGCTCGAGGATGATATCTACATTGTACTCGCTCTTGAGCCTGAACTGGAGAACGTCAAACTGCAGCATTCCGACGACGCCGCAGATGATCTCCTCCATACCTGTGTGGAGTTCTCTGAAGATCTGGATCGCGCCTTCCTGGGCGATCTGCTTGATGCCCTTGACGAACTGGTCTCTCTTCATAGTATCCACCTGGCGCACCCTTGCGAAGTGCTCCGGCGCGAAAGTGGGGATTCCCTCATATCTGAAGTTCGCTTTAGGCATGCAGAATGTATCGCCGATGGAATACAGGCCGGGATCAAAAATACCGATAATATCCCCTGCATAAGCTTCGCTGAGGATCTTTCTGTCGTCGGCCATGAGCTGCTGCGGCTGGGAAAGCCTCTGCACTCTTCCGCTCTGGACGTGCTTGACATCCATGCCGATATCGTATCTGCCCGAGCAGATGCGGATGAAAGCTATCCTGTCTCTGTGAGCTTTGTTCATATTTGCCTGGATCTTGAAAACAAAAGCGGAGAAGACGTCTTCTACAGGATCCACAGGTCCCTGATCCGTCATTCTCGCCGAAGGTGCCGGAGCCATTTCAAGGAAATGCTTCAGGAAGATCTCTACTCCGAAATTGTTGAGTGCGGAGCCGAAAAATACCGGCGTCAGATTTCCCGCCCTGACCTCTTCCAGATCAAAACCCGCGCTTGCCCCGTCCAGAAGTTCCACTTCCTCGCGCAGCTGCTCCGCGGCATCGCCGCCCAGCTCAGCGAGGATCCTGTCCTCATCTGTCATAGGGATCCTGGTCTGTGTTCCTTCTCTGGTCCCCTTCTGGGTGTCCGCGTAGGTGATCACTTCCTCCTTCTCCCTGTCGAAAACGCCCTTAAAAGCTTTGCCGGAACCGATCGGCCAGTTCATGGGACATGTATCAATGCCCAGGTTCTTCTCAATATCGTCAAGAAGATCAAATGTATCCAGGGCGTCGCGGTCCATCTTATTTATAAATGTAAAGATCGGGATATGGCGCATCGTACAGACCTTGAAAAGCTTCTTGGTCTGTGGCTCAACACCCTTTGCTCCGTCGATGACCATTACAGCGGAATCCGCAGCCATAAGCGTGCGGTATGTATCCTCGGAGAAGTCCTGGTGTCCCGGTGTATCAAGAATGTTGATGCAGCATCCGTCGTACTCGAACTGCAGCACCGAGCTTGTCACGGAGATTCCTCTTTGTTTCTCGATCTCCATCCAGTCTGAGACCGCGTGTCTTGCTGTTGCTTTTCCCTTGACACTTCCCGCGAGATTGATTGCTCCTCCGTAGAGAAGGAACTTCTCCGTCAGCGTTGTCTTACCCGCATCAGGATGGGAAATGATCGCGAATGTTCGTCTTCGTGCGATTTCCTGCGCTGTTGTTGACATAATCTATTCTCCTGCTTCAAAAATCTATCTGGTATTACCGCATAATGAACCCGGCAAAGCCAGCGCATTATGATCAAATGCCCTGGCCCGCCGGGTTGTAGTGAATTTAATTACTTATTCTTTTTCTGCTTGTTCACGTCCTTCATGGAGAAGCTCAGTCTTCCCATTCTGTCCTTGCCGAGGCAGACTACAGTGACCTTGTCACCGAGTGTCAGGACATCCTCGACATGTTCGATGCGGTGGTTCGCGATCTTGGAGATATGAACCATACCTTCCTTGCCGGGTGCGAACTCGACAAAGGCGCCGAATTCCTTGATGCTGACAACTGTGCCGTCAAGAACCTGGCCTTCTTCGAACTCAGTGACAATAGTATTGATATACTTCTTGGCAAGTTCCATTCCCTTAGCGTCATTGCCGCAGATGGAAACACTGCCGTCATCCTCGATATCGATCTGTACGCCGGTGCGCTTGATGATCTCGTTGATGGTCTTTCCGCGCTGTCCGACAACTTCACCGATCTTCTCGGGATCGATCTGCATATAATCGATCTTGGGAGCGTACTCGTTAACTGTCTCACGAGGCTCTGCGATCGCTTCCTTCATCACGCCGTTCATGATGAACTCTCGCGCCTCCTTGCATCTTGCGATAGCGCCTTCCACGATCGCTCTTGTGAGGCCGTGGATCTTGATATCCATCTGGATCGCCGTGATACCCTTGTGGGTTCCTGTCACCTTAAAGTCCATATCGCCGAAGAAGTCCTCAAGGCCCTGGATATCCGTAAGAAGCACGAAATCCTCATCCTTGTCGCCTGTCACAAGACCGCAGCTGATACCGGCTACCTGTGATGTGATCGGCACGCCTGCAGCCATAAGAGCCATGCAGGAAGCGCAGGTGGAAGCCATGGATGTCGATCCGTTGGACTCAAAAGTCTCGGATACGGAACGGATGGAGTAAGGGAACTTGTCAACTGTAGGCAGAACCGGGATCAGTGCCCTCTCAGCAAGAGCGCCGTGGCCGATCTCTCTGCGTCCCGGACCTCTGGAGACTCTGGTCTCGCCTACGGAATAAGCCGGGAAATTATACTGATGAACGTATCTCTTCTCCGTGATGTTGGGGTCAAGGCCCTCAACTCTCTGTGCCTCGGAAAGAGGAGCGAGAGTAACCACATTGCAGATCTGTGTCTGTCCGCGGGTAAACATGGCGGAACCATGTACTCTGGGGATCAGATCAACCTCTGCAAAGAGAGGACGGATCTGGTTCAGCTGCCGGCCATCGGGACGCTTGTGATCCTTGAGGATCATTTTGCGGACAGTCTTCTTCTCATACTGATACACTGCCTCGTCAAGGATCGCCAGCCAATCTTCCTTCTCTGCGAAAGCTTCTCTGAGCTTCTCGGTGACAGCTGCGACATTGCCCTCGCGGGTCTGCTTGTCATCGGTAAATACAGCCACTTCCATCTCTTCCGGAGGAACGATCTCACGGATCGCAGCGAACATCTCTTCCGGGATCGCGCAGCTGACATATTCTCTCTTGGTCTTACCGCACTCCGCAGCGATCTTGCCAATCCACTCGATGATCTTCTTGTTCTGCTCATCAGCCATGTAGATGTAACGGATCATATCCTCTTCGGGAATCTCGTTGGCACCGGCTTCGATCATAATCACCTTCTCAGCGGTGGAAGCAACAGTCAGGCACAGATCGCCAAAGTCCCACTGCTCCTGGCTGGGGTTGATGATCACTTCACCGTCCACAAGACCGATCTGGGTCGCCGCGCAGGGACCGTCAAAGGGAATATCAGAAATAGTGGTTGCCAGAGAAGCGCCGATCATAGCGACCATCTCAGGTCTGCACTGGGGATCCACACTCATGACCATACACTCAAGAGTGACGTCGTTTCTCATATCCTTCGGGAAAAGAGGGCGCATAGGTCTGTCGATGACGCGGCTTGTGAGGATCGCGTTCTCGCTGGGTTTGCCTTCTCTCTTGTTGAATCCGCCGGGCATCTTGCCGACTGCATAATACTTCTCGCTGTACTCTACGCTGAGCGGGAAGAAGTCAATTCCATCTCTGGGTGCCGCAGATGCAGTTGCTGTACATAAAAGTGTCGTATCTCCGTAGTGAATAAATGCGCATCCGCCAGCCTGCTTGCCGACCCTGCCGATATCAACGCTGAGCGTCCTTCCGGCGAGATCCATGGAATAAGTTTTGTACATACTCTCTCCTTTTTCTTCTTTACGTCTCTTTCTTCTCTTCGTCCTTCTCCCATCATTTTCCATGACGCGAAAGAGACGGCAGCAACCGATCCTCGGTCTGAGCCGTCTCTCAATTCCCTATGAATTACTTTCTGATACCGAGCTTCTTGATCAGCTCACGATAACCTTCAAGGTCAGTTCTCTTGAGATAGTCAAGAAGAGCTCTGCGCTTACCGACCATCTTCTGAAGTCCTCTTGCGCTGTGATGATCCTTCTTGTTCGCCTTCATGTGCTCAGTGAGTTCCTTGATCCTTGCGGTCAGGATCGCGATCTGAACTTCCGGTGAACCCGTATCGCCCTCAAATCTTGCGTACTCCTGGATAACAGCTGTCTTTTTTTCCTTGGTAATCATAGTATTTCTCCTTTTCTTAATGTGATCCGCCGTACACCGGGACCGCGCCGGAGCAGCTTCGGCCTAAGTGTCGGTAGTCGTTAAACAAATGGCATTTTACCACAAACTTCTCTTTATGTAAACACAATTTTCATTGCCGCGTAAACTAAAGAGGATCTTCAGTCGATCTGTCTGAGTCCGTGGTAGATCTCTCCGGCCCTGATATCTTTCTCCATCGTCTTTTTGAGTTCCGCGACCCCCGAAAAACGCATCTCCGGTCTTCGGAAAGTCAAAAGACTGACCTCCGCGGTCTCCCCGTACAGATTTCCCGAAAAATCATAAAGGGAAGTTTCCACCGTCACCCGGTTATCGTTTGTCACAGTGGGCTTGATCCCGATGTTTGTGATTCCCTTGAAGATCCTGCCGTCAGTCTTCACTTCCGAATAATAGACTCCGAAAGGAGGGAGCAGTTTATCTGAAGGAGGCATCTGATTCAGGGTCGGGATTCCGATCCGTCTGCCCAGTGCCCTGCCGTGCACTATTTTTCCCGTGATCTTATAGGGAGCTCCCAGACAGGCAGCGGCTTCTTCCATATTTCCCTCTTCCACGAGGCTCCTGATCAGCGTAGAACTGATGACCTTGCCGTTTCTCTCTATTTTGTCGATCTTGCAGGTCTCGAAACCGAGGTGACGCGCAAGGGAGGACAACATGGCAAAATTTCCTTTTCCTTTTGCGCCAAAAGAGAGATCCGTTCCGGCCGCCACAAATTTCGCGTTCATTCTGTTCACAAGTATGTCTATGACAAAATCCTCCGGAGAGATCGCGGCAGTATCCTTATTAAAAGGAAATTCGACCAGTATATCGATCCCGATCTCCCGAAACAACTCCCTCTTTTCTTTGTTCGTAGAGAGCTCCCTCGAGGGATTCATGCCAAATAACACCTCCGGAGAAGGATCAAATGTGAATACCGCAGCCTTCAGTCCGTCTTCTTTCTGGCGCAGGATCACATCCAGCAGTTTCCTGTGTCCAAGATGAAGACCGTCGAACTTCCCGATGGCCACTGCCGTTCCTTCAGGGATCCTGAACTGTGTTGTACCGCTGATTATCTGCATTCGAAGATCCTTTCCCTTCACCGGTCAGGACAAGAACATCCTGACATTTCTGAGCTCATCTTTCACCGGATCATATCTGTAGAGGGCGTAAAACTTCCCGCTCCGGTCATACATTCTTACTTCTTTTGCTTCTGCAGTCCCGGGAAGATCCGTGAACTCTCTCTTTAGTGTATTTCCGTTCAGCAGGTAACGCATTCCCTCTTCCCGCACTACGGCTCGCAGCGCCTGATCAAAGAAACTGTCCACAGGAAGGATGCAGCCGTTTATCCTGCCGGGATCCGAAGATTTCATGATCGCCTCTGCATCGTCGAGTTTAATGGAGTCCTCAAGTCTGAATTGCCCGACTCTTGTCCTGAGAAGGTGCTCCATGGCCGCTCCCGTCCCAAGCCTTTCCCCTATATCCTGACACAGGGTCCGTATATAAGTTCCCTTGGAACAGCGCACTCTCATGGTCACGAGAGGCAGTTCTATAGAAGTGATCTCGAGTTCGTGGATCGTAACTTTTCTGGCGGCCCTCTCTACTGTCTGTCCCTGGCGGGCGTACTGATACAGCCTTTTCCCGCCGACTTTGACAGCTGAGTACATGGGAGGGATCTGGCTGATCTCCCCGGTAAACTCGGAGGCGGCCTCCCTGATCATTTCGCATGTCACGGTCCGTTCCACTTCCTCACAGGAGATCTCCGCCAGCACTTTGCCGCTCATATCCTGTGTGTCCGTTGCAACACCGAGCCTCATGACAGCAACATATTCCTTGTCCCTGTCCGCGATCAGCTCACAGAGTTTGGTCCCATTACCCAAACATACAGGAAGCACTCCCTCCGCGTCCGGATCAAGTGTTCCTGTATGACCGATCTTTTTCATGTGCAGGATCCCCCGCAGCCGTGCCACCACATCGCTGGAAGTATATCCCGCTTCTTTATAAATAGTCATCATTCCATGAAACATGGAGGATCTGTTCCTTTCCCGCCGGGATCATATGACTCCGGCGTTCCTGAGCTGACCTTCAATTTCCTCCCTGACGGCTTTCATAGCCGCTCCGATCTCAGTTCTGATCGTGCATCCGGCAGCATGTACATGCCCGCCCCCTCCAAACAGGGAGGCTGCCCTTGATACATCCGTGATCAGAACGGACCTCATGCTGGCGCGCCAGACGCCGGGCTCTGACTCGTGGAAAAACACCGAGCAGTCCGCTCCTTCCGTGAGCAGGAGCTGTGCGCTGATGCCGTCCAGGTCTTTTCTCTCCGCCCCGAGCTTCCTAAGCGTTTCCGCGTCAAAACAGCAAAATATATATTTTCCGTCAAGAGCCAGTTCAGACTGCGCCAGTGCTGTGCCCAATACTTTCGCCTGCCGGTAGGTCCTCTCAAAGAACACTTCCCTGATCACCGATGAATGATCAAAGCCGTAGCTCATGAGATGCCCTGCCGCGTGCATTGTGGATTCCGCCGTATTGGAGTACTGGAAAACTCCCGTATCGGTTACCATTCCCACATAGAGGGCTTTGGCGATATCGGCGTCGATCTGCTCTTTCGCGATCAGATCGTATACCAGTTCACACGCGCTGGATGCATGTCCGTCTATGAAGCAGTGTGCGCCGGCTGTGCCCGGATTCGTTCTGTGATGGTCGATATTGATCTTTACAGCCGCCTCTTTATAGAGTATTTCCGCTGCTCCGATCCTCTCGGGTGTGCTGTCCAGGATAATAAACGCATCATATCTTTCTTCATTTCCGGTCACATCGTGGAGAATCGTATCAGAACCGGGAATATTTCTTTCCAGGCATTCCTGCATAGGCTCGAGATAAACATCCACCTGAGCGTCCGGAAAAATCTTTCTCAGATACAGGGCAGTGCCGCAGCATGAGCCCGCGCAGTCCCCGTCAGGATTTTCATGGCCGCTGATCCCGATCCTTTTACAGTTCTTTACTAATTCCGGTAAATTCATTGTTCCTGTGTGCTTTCGTCTGTATCTTCGCCTCTGGCCAGCTCTGCCTCGCGGTCTGCCGCTGTCACTTCGTCAATGCGATGTGACATGGCTACGCCGTATGCAATTGAATCGTCCAGTACGAATGTGAGTTGCGGAGTATTGCGAAGATTGACCTTTCTGGCCAGCTCGCTTCGGATGAAACCGGCTGCGCTTTTCAGGCCTTCCATGGTCTTCTCGCCCGCTTTTTCATCTCCGTAAACGCTCACATATACTCTGCAGGTCTTGAGGTCCGGAGCTACTTCCGTACCTGTGACGCTGGTCAGCGGACTGATCCGCGGATCCTTGACGTCACGGACGATGTCCGCCAGCGCTCTTTGCACCTCGTCATTGATCCTGCGGTTCTTTACGCTGTTTTTTCTCATGTTCTGGGTACCTCTACCAAATCATAGGCTTCGACAATGTCAAATACCTGCATCTTGTCAAATCCGTCAAAAACCAGTCCGCATTCGTATCCGGCCTTGACTTCCTTTACATCATCCTTAAATCTCTTGAGGGATGCGAGATCGCCTTCGAAGATCTGCTCGCCCGCTCTTGTGATCCTGCACTTGCATCCTCTGCGGATCACGCCGTCAAGCACATAAGAACCTGCGATATTTCCGACTGCGGACGCCTTGAAGATCTGTCTGACTTCCACATGGCCGATGACGCGTTCCTCGTAGATAGGCGCGAGCATGCCCTTGAGGGCCGCCTCCACTGCGTCGATCGCCTGATAAATAACTTTGTACAGTCTGATATCTACACCTTCGTGTTCAGCCATTGCCTTGGCTGTTGCGTCAGGACGTACATTAAATCCGATAATTACCGCGTTGGAAGCGGAAGCGAGAGTTACGTCGGATTCGGTGATCGCGCCTACGCCGCCGTGAATGACCTTGACCACGACTTCCTCATTGGAGAGCTTGAGAAGGCTCTGTTTGAGCGCTTCAACTGAGCCCTGAACGTCAGCCTTGATGATCAGGTTGAACTCCTTGAGGTTTCCTTCCTTCATCTGGTTGAACAGATCATCCAGATTCATGCGCATCTTGGTATCCTCGATAAGCTCTTCCTTGTGCTGGTTCTTATATGTCTCTGCATAAGCTCTTGCTTCGTCATTGGTCTCGTGGGCAATAATGACTTCGCCCGCGCCCGGGACATCGGAAAGACCAAGGATCTCAACAGGCTGTGAAGGAGTAGCTTCTTTGATCCTTCTGCCCTTGTCGTCGATCATCGCGCGCACCTTGCCTGAACTTGCGCCTGCGGAAATGAAGTCACCGATGTGCAGTGTTCCTTTCTGGATCAGCACATTGGCCACAGGGCCTCTTCCTTTATCGAGCTTGGCCTCAAGTACAAGGCCTCTTGCCTTTCTGTTCGGATTGGCCTTGAGTTCAAGGATATCAGCTGTGAGAAGGATCGTCTCAAGCAGATCCTCGATTCCCTCGCCTGTCTTGGCAGATACGGGAACAAACTCCGTGCTTCCGCCCCAGTCTGTGGGAACCAGCTCGTATTCCGTCATTTCCTGCTTGACGCGCTCAACATTCGCGCCGGGCTTATCAATCTTATTGACTGCGACTATGATCTCTACACCCGCAGCCTTGGCATGGTTGATCGCCTCGATGGTCTGCGGCATGACACCGTCGTCTGCGGCTACGACCAGCACCGCGATATCCGTAGAATTCGCGCCGCGCATACGCATTGCCGTAAACGCCTCATGTCCGGGCGTATCGAGGAATGTGATGCTTCTTCCGTTCAGGGAGATGGTATATGCGCCGATCGCCTGTGTGATTCCGCCGGCTTCGCCTCTTGTGACGTTTGTCTCCCTGATCGCGTCGAGCAGGGAGGTCTTGCCGTGATCTACGTGACCCATGACGCAGATTACCGGTGGCCTTGTCACCATATCATCTTCGGAATCCTCTTCCTCGCGGAGCAGTTCCTCAATGACATCGACCTTCTGTTCCTTCTCGCAGAGAATATCATAATCAAGAGCGATCTTTTCCGCCTCGTCGTACTCCACTTCGCTGTTGGGAGTCATGATCTGGCCTGCCAGGAACAGTTTCTTGATGATCTCAGAAGGATTCATGTGCATAGCTTCAGCCAGTTCTCTGATCGTGAGCTTCTCAGGAATTGTGATCGTCTTGATCTGCTCCTCGACAGCAGTCTCCACCTTTTTCTCAGGGCGGATGAACTTTCCGGCCTTGTTGCCGCTTCTTCTGTGCGTCTCATCCTCATTATAGATGAAATCCTTCTTGGAACGCTTATCGCGCTCCTGGTTCATCTTTCTCTTATTGTCATCTCTGTGCTTCTCAGCTTCTCTTCCGAAAGTCTCGCCTTCACCGGCTCTTCCGGATGTTCTGCGGCGTCCGCCTTCCGCCATACCGGGTCTTGTGCCCTGGCGTCCCGCCGTCGGAGCTCCTGTGCCGCGCGGGCCCTGTCCGGGTCTTGCGCCGCGTCCGCTAAATCCGCTCTGATCACCGCCGCGATTGTCTCTTCTTGCACTGACCTGTTCGCCGCCGCGATTGTCTCTTCTCGCGCCGCCCTGATCGCCGCTTCGGTTATCTCTGCGGAAACCGCCCTGATCACCGCCGCGGTTATCTCTGCGGAAACCGCCCTGGTCACCGCCGCGGTTATCTCTGCGGAAACCGCCCTGGTCGCCGCCGCGGCTGTCCCTTCTGGAGCTGCCCTGTCCCTGGGCATTTCTATCCCTCTGGGAAGCCCCTCTGTTATCCCTGTTGTCTCGGTCGCGCTGTCCTGTTCTCTGCCTGCTGTCTGTATCCTCGGCAGTTCTGCTCTGTACAGTTTTTGCCGGAGCTTCTTCTGTCTGCACTGCCTTGGGCGCTTCTTCGGGCGCACTCTCAGAAACAGCCTTGATCTCAGGCTGTTCTGCAGGTTTTGCCGCGGGCTGAATGATTTCCTCCGCCACTGCTGCCGTTGTTTCCACAGGCTTTTTGACTTCCTCGGGAGCAGCCGCAGGAATTGCGGGCTCCGCATCGGGCATGACCGGAGCAGTTGTGACCTTGATCTCCTCTGCCGCGGGAGCAGCCTCCTGTGTCTTTCTGGGCTGTCTTGTGACCTGCTCAGGCTTATGGAAGTCCACTTCCATCTGTGTAGGCTTCACGCTCGGACGGATGATCTTGTGCGGTACAGGCTTTGCCTCAGGCTTCTGTCTTCCCGCTGCCTGGTCCCTGCGGGCACCTGTCTGACCGGCCGGTCTGGGCTTTCTTCCGCTTCCGGAAGTAAAGGATCCGGTTCCTCCGCTGGAGTAAGATCCGCTCGAATTTTCCCGTCACGATAATGATCTTTTTCTTTTTTACAGGAGTCTTGCCGTCAGCCGGTCTGGGCTTTCTGGCCGCCTCCCCTGCTTTTTTGTTCTCATTTGCACCTGTATTCTCTGTCGCCATTTACTCCTCTTTCTTCCCGCTGCTGAGCAGCTTATTAATGCTATCCGCAAGCCCCTGGTCAGTCACAGCAACGCAGGAGCGTTCCTCTTTGCCAATGGCGTGGCCAAGCGTTTCTTTACTTCCGTAAAATCCAAACGGTATATTATAAAAAGTACATTTATTGCTGATCGTACTCACAGTGTTCTTCTGTGCGTCTTCCGCCAGGATCACCAGCCTGGCCTGCTTTGCCTTGATCGACTTTTCACACAGAAAACCGCCGCTCACGGCTTTTCCTGCTTTCTGGGCGATCCCAAGAAGTGACAGCAGTCTATCCATCTGAAGACACCTCCCATCTGCCGGCCAGCTCATCAAAGATCTCATCCGGGATCGCTGTCCCCAGTGATCTTTGCAGAGACCGCTTTTTCTGCGCTATGCGTAAGCAGGCGGGATCATCGCAGAGATAAGCTCCTCTGCCGTTTGTCTTCCCGGTCCTGTCCAGTTTGATATTCCCCTCTGGCGTACGAACGATCCGGATCAGGCTTTTCTTCTCCTTCATCTCTCCGCAGCCTGTACATCTGCGCATCGGAATCTTCCCTCGCATTTTACCTCCTGCTGAGGATCAGCAATCACTCTTCTGTCTCATTCTCCCCGGCGCTCTCATCTGCGTCGTCAGACTCATAGGCCATCTCTTCTTCGTCTGAATACTCTTCTTCAGAATATTCAGCATCCTCGGAGTACTCCTCTTCATCCTGATACTCATCATCGTATTCGTCGTCTTCGTAATACTCGTCCTCGTAATCCTCATAGCGGAATCCGGGTGCGTCCTTAGCCTGCGTCTCGCTCTTGATGTCGATCTTGTAGCCGGTAAGTTTGGCTGCGAGACGGGCATTCTGACCTTCGCGGCCGATCGCCAGGGACAGCTGGTAATCAGGAACGACTACCTTTGCCGTCTTCTCTTCGGGATCCGCGAATACAGCGACGATCTTAGCGGGGGAGAGAGCGTTCTGGATCAGATTTCCGGGGTTCTCATCCCAGTTGATGATGTCGATCTTTTCACCGCGGAGCTCATCAACGATATTGTTGACGCGGATACCGTTCACACCGACGCAGGCGCCGACAGCATCGACCTTGGGATCATTGGAATACACAGCGATCTTTGTGCGGCTTCCCGCCTCTCTCGCGATGCTCTTGATCTCCACGACCTTATCCTGAATCTCGGCAACTTCCTGCTCGAACAGTTTTTTGACAAGTTCCGGATGCGTGCGGCTGACAAGGATCCTGGGTCCGCGGTTTGTGGTGCGGACATCAATGATATAGACCTTGATCCTGTCTGTGGGCTTTAAGTGTTCGCTGGGCACAGTCTCTTTTTCATTGAGAAGGCCTTCCGCTCTTCCGAGGTTCACGCTGATATTGCCGCCGTTAATGCGCTGCACTATACCTGTCACGATATTCTTCTGCATCTTGATGTAATAATCGTAGATGGCGCTGCGCTCTTCCTCCCTGATCTTCTGGAGGATCACGTTTTTGGCGATCTGTGTGGCAATCCTGCCAAAAGACTGGCTGTTGATCTTCACGTCCACTTTATCGCCCGTCTTGACAGCGGGGTTGATCTTTACCGCGTCTTCAAGCGCGATCTGTGTGAGTTTGTCCTCGACGTCATCTTTTGTCTCCACGACTTCTTTCTCTGCGGTGCAGTAATACTCGAACGTGTCGCGGTCTACCCACGCCTTGATATTGTCCACTCTGCCAAAATTACTCTTGCAGGCAGTTAAAAGCGCATTTTCAATTGCTTCGAACAGAGTCTCACGCATAATATTTTTTTCTTTTTCGAGCGCCTCAATTGCCTCTTTAAGTTCTGTGTTCATCTTGTCTCCTTTTCCGGAACCAGTCTTACCATTCTTCCTGAGTGCGCAGCCGTCCCCGGTCTGCGTCCTTTTTCAGATATCCAGATATAATCTGAGTACAGCGATATCTTTTCTCGGGATCACGAGGGCGCGGGGAGTGTCCGCCTCGCCGCTCTGAATCTCTTTATTTTTTTTCTTTCTCCCGCCGGAGCGCGGCACAGTTTCGATCTCGACGGTGACCGTCTCGGCATCCCATGCAGTGAGTATACCCTCAAATTCCTTTCCGCCGATGTCAGGGACAGCTTTGAAAAGCTTTCCCTCCACCTTTTCACCGAGACTGTTCTGCAGATGTCTGTCCTTCGTGAGCGTCCTTCCGAGTCCCGGACTTGAAACAACGAGCGTATAGGCATCACTTATCAGGTCAGCCTCATCGAGTTTGTCGGATAGTTCTCTGCTCACAGCTTCACAATCCAATATGGAGACGCCCCCGTCTTTGTCGATATAAATATTGAGATAATAATCCGGGCCTTCTTTAACATACTCCACATCATAGATCCGAACACCGTGCTTTAAAGCTACCGGCTCAGTCAGTTTCTCAGCTTCGCTTTCAATCCTTGCTCTGCCTGATATCTTATTGGCCATACTCCTCCTTGACCGGGAACCGGTCACTCAATCATCTTCAGGACATCAAAAAAGTGGACTTGCAAGCCCACTTTTAAACTGTACCATATTCAACATATGAAAATTATCACATTTTTTACCAAAATGCAAGTCATTTCCAAAAATAGTATCTTTCCGAGGATTTCAACTAAAAAAGCTGCCAGATCATTCTGACAGCCAGTAGCTCGTACGGGAATCGAACCCATGATTCCGCCGTGAGAGGGCGGCGTCTTGACCCCTTGACCAACGAGCCATATGCGCTTACCTGACGCATATATTACTATATCAGAATATATTTGGTCATGCAAGCACTTTTTGGTTTTTTACAGAAGGCCTTCTACAAACCTGTCCACTTTCTTCATATCCTCAGTGGGCTCAAATCTCGCGACAACATTGCCTTCGCGATCAACTGCGAACTTGGTGAAGTTCCATTTGATGTCCGGATTGTTCTTATAATCCTTATCGATCCTTTTGAGCATCGCGCTCATCGCAAGAGCCGCGGGTCCGAAACCGAATCCCTTGAATCCCTGCTGACTCTTAAGATAAGTATAGAGGGGGAGCTCATTCTCACCGTTTACTTCAGACTTCTTCATCTGAGGAAACTGCGTGTTGTATTTAAGCGTGCAGAACTGGTGAATCTCCTCATCAGACTCAGGCGCCTGCCCGGCAAACTGATTGCAGGGAATGTCGATGATCTCGAATCCTCTGTCGTGATACTTCTCATACATCTTCTCAAGCGGCTCATAGTGAGGTGTAAAACCGCATCCTGTAGCTGTGTTGACGATCAGGAGCACCTTTCCCTTATAATCGCTCATCGGCACATCATCGCCTTTTCCGTTTTTGATCACATAATCATAAATTCCCATTTCAATTCTCCTTTATTAAAAATCTTATTTGCATCTCTCGATTTTATTCAATTATATTTTGCACAATCTATTTTGTCAAGTATATTCTCAGCTATTTTATAAAAAAAAGAACCGGAAGTAATTGTCTCTTCCGGTTCACTGCCGATTCATGTCATCCGATCAGCGAATACCTCTCTCCTGCGCTATTTTTACAAGAGCGTTGATATTAGCTTTTTCATATTCATTGAAACGCTCATTTTGGTTGGCGTCAAATTCCTCTGCCGGGATCGTTCCTTCATACCATTCCTTGCTCTCGAAGTATCTTTTAAATTCCTCTCCGGCAAAGATCCTTCCCTTTCTCGCGTAGATTTCATTCAAAGCAAAGAGAACTTCCCTGTCGGTCAGCCTGTTCAGTTCCTCCTCGGAATAGTAACGGGTACTGCTCTCCGCCAGGATATAGTCTCCCGCAAGAACTTCCTGTTCCTCCTCCAGTGCTTTTTTGCGGGCTTCTTCCTCTTCTTTTTCTTCTTCTCTTCTCTCTGCCTCTTCCTCCGCCTTTCTTGCAGCTTCTTCTTCCGCCTGCCTTTCCGCTTCCTCTTCCGCTGCCTTTCTGGCGGCTTCTTCTTCCGCTTTCGCGGCATCTTCCTCTTCTTTCTTCTTCTGTTTGGCCTCCTCTTCGGCAAGCCGCGCTTCCTCTTCCGCCGCCTTCTTTTCCTCCTGGGTCATCTGAGGCGTTCCGTAAACCGTCTGCGCGCTGCCGCCGGAGAGTATCCCGCTGTCAAGAAGGACAAAGATGAACGCGATCAGGGAGATAACGATAAGGCCCCCGAGAAGGACACTGAAAGCGCTGCCTTTCTTCTGCTGTCTGATATCGGCTTTTTCCTCCCTGTCGATCTCATCATTCGGGATATAGTTTCTCTCGTTTCCCCTTTGGGGGTCCTTTTCACCTCGCATATTTACCTCCGTCAGTTCAAAATATCAAACAGAGAGATCTGGTTGCTCTCCGGCAGATCTCCCAGAAGTCCCATGGCGTTCATTTTCTCAACTACCGTTTTCGGGACTTTCGTCCTGTTCCAGAAATCATCTCTGGAAATAAAAGGACCGTCTTTAGCCGCTTCTACCACTGCGTCCGCAGCTTTTTCTCCCATACCGTCAATACTTGTAAGGGCGGGCATGATCTTTCCGTCCACGATCTTGCAGTTTCTCGATCCCGCAGTAAAAATATCGATCGGTGTAAACTCAATGCCTCTCGCGTACATCTCTCTCACAACCAGACAGTCATCCAGAGTAGCCGCTTCTTTGGGAGTGAGTGTGTCTTTCCTCTTGTTGTATTCCTCCATCACTTCCAAAAGGTGCGCCTGTCCCTGGCACATGATCTCATAGGAAAACGCTGATGCTCTGATGCTGTAATACGCCGCATAGTAAGCAAGCGGATAAAACACTTTGCAATACGCGATCCTGAGCGCCATCATGACATACGCTGCCGCATGAGCCCTGGGGAACATATACTTGATCTTAAGACAGGAATCGATGTACCAGTCCGGCACACCGGCCGCCTCCATTGCCTCCTTCATCTGCGGCGTAAGTCCTTTACCCTTACGGACGGATTCCATCGTCTTAAATGACAGTGATTTGTCCATATTCATTCCGATCAGATAGGACATGATATCATCACGGGTACAGATTGCCGTCGAAAGGGTGGCTTTTCCGCTCTGGATCAGTGACTGCGCGTTTCCGAGCCATACATCGGTTCCGTGGGACAGTCCTGAAATACGGACCAGTTCCGACATAGAAGTCGGTCTTGTATCATCCAGCATTCCTATTACGAACTTTGTACCGAATTCCGGTATCCCGAGGGACCCGACATCGATTCCTCCGTTCTGCTCGGGCGTGATCCCCAGCGCCTTTGTGGAACTGAAAAGACTCATGACTGTGGGATCATCGAGCGGAATATCCACGGGATTGAGCCCGGTAAGATCCTGCAGCATCCTGATCATTGTAGGATCATCGTGCCCGAGAATATCGAGTTTCAGCAGATTGTGATCGATGGAGTGATAATCAAAATGAGTTGTGATTATATCCGTCGTCATATCATTGGCCGGGTGCTGGACCGGCGTGAATGTATTGATATCTTCTCCAAGGGGCAGGACCACGATTCCTCCCGGATGCTGTCCGGTACTGCGGCGAATCCCTGTGCAGCCCTGAAGCAGGCGCTCGATCTCACAGTTTCTCTTTGCCACTCCCTTGCGCTCGAAGAAGTTTTTGACATAGCCGTATGCAGTTTTTTCCGCCACCGTTGCGATGGTTCCGGCCTTAAATGTCTGCTCGTGGCCGAAGATGACTTTCGTGTATGCGTGGGCTTTACTCTGGTACTCACCGGAGAAGTTCAGGTCAATGTCCGGCTCTTTGTCTCCCTTGAATCCGAGGAAGGTCTCGAAGGGAATATCAAATCCGTCTTTTTTCAGGGGCTTTCCGCATCTGGGGCAGATCCTGGGCGGCAGATCGATTCCGCAGCGCCCGGCATAAGCTTTAACTTCCGGTGAATCAAAGTCCGAAAAATGGCAGTTTGTGCAGTAATAGTGCGGCGGAAGCGGGTTGACTTCCGTGATCCCCGACATCGTGGCGACGAAGGAAGAGCCTACAGATCCTCTCGATCCCACGAGGTAGCCGTCTTCGACAGACTTCCAAACCAGCTTCTGCGCGATAATATACATAACAGAGTAGCCGTTCTTGATGATAGATCCCAGCTCTCTCTTAAGTCTCTCCTCTACAATGGCGGGAAGCGGATCTCCGTACATAGAGTGCGCCTTGTTGTAGCAGATTTCCGTCAACATCTCGTCTGAGTGAGGAATTATGGGAGGGCATTTGTCCGGTCTCACCGGAGAGATCGCGTCGATCATATCCGCGATCTTCTGCGTATTGGTAATGACCACCTCTTCAGCCTTTTTCGCTCCGAGGTAGGAGAACTCCTGCAGCATGTCCTCCGTCGTTCTCAGATATAGAGGAGCGGGATCTTCATCTGCCATCCCCAATCCGTCCTGAATGATATCGCGGTAGATCCCGTCTTCGGGATCCATAAAATGGACATCTCCTGTCGCGACGACCGGTTTCCCGAGCTGTTCTCCCAGTTTCACGATCCTTCTGTTGAGATCGAGGAGGTCCTCTTCCGTTTTGATCTGGGGATACCTGTCCTGCATTCTCGGAGACTCAAGAAGGAATCGGTTATTATCCCGGGGCTGGATCTCCAGGTAATCGTAGAACCCGGCAATTCCTGCTACTGCTTCATCCCCGCGCTCTTCCAGCAGCGCTTCAAACAGTTCTCCTGATACGCAGGCGCTTCCCACGAGGATTCCCTCTCTGTGCTTCATGAGAAGGCTCTTGGGGATTCTCGGTTTTTTGAAGAAATATTTGAGGTGGGAGTCGCTGATCATGGAATACAGATTCACTCTTCCTGTATTGTTCTTTGCCAAAAGCACGCAGTGATGTGTTCTCAGCCTCTTTATGATATCCGGATTGCTGTCACTGAGAGAGTTGATCTTCTCAAAGGTATCCGCGCCTCTCTCCTTCAGCATAGGCAGGAACTTTCTGAAGATCCCCGCCGTACACTCCGCGTCATCCACCGCGCGGTGATGGTTTTCCAGTGAAACTCCCAATATTTTGGCAACAGCATCCAGCGTATACTTGGCATGCCCGGGGAGGATCGCCCTGGCGATCCCCAAGGTATCCACTGTCGTGAAAGGGCAGTCAAAACTCTGACGCCTGCAGTTTTCCCTCACAAATCCGATGTCAAATCCGACATTGTGTCCAACCAGCACACAGCCCTCCGAAAAGGACAGAAATCTTGGCAGGACCTTCTCGATCGGATCCGCTTCGATGACCATATCGTCGGTGATCCCCGTCAGCTGTGTGATCCTGTAAGGGATCGGAATGCCGGGATTTACAAATTCAGAAAAACGGCCTGTGATCTCGCCGTTTTCGACCCTTACTGCGCCGAACTCAATGATCCGGTTCTTCTCAGGTGAAAACCCTGTTGTCTCAAGATCGAAGACCACATATTTGTGCGCGTCAAGCGCATCGGAGAGATGATCCTTCTCCCCGATCTCTACACTCTTTTGAAGATCATCAACAAGGTAGCATTCCACACCGTAGATGATCTTGAAGAACTTCTGAGGATCCGCGGGAGGCAGTCCCTCTTCTTTTCTTCGCTTGTTCTCGGAAGAAAGAAGCGCGTCCCTCACATGATTGGCGTCCGGAAAAGCCTGAACATTTCCGTGGTCAGTTATGGCAATAGCGGGCATGCCCCATTCATATGCTCTTCTGACCAGATCCTTGCACTCGGATACACCGTCCATGTCGCTCATTTTCGTATGGCAGTGCAGTTCAACTCTCTTCAGTTCCGCGTTATCCTCTCTCTTTTTGATAATAGGCGGGATCTTCATGATTCCCTGCAGTGAAGAGATCGAGACCTCCTTGTCGAACGCATCGAAGATCGCCGCGCCCTTCACCTTGATCCAGCTCCCCGCTTTCAGCAAACCGAGAAGTTCGTCAGCCAGCGAAGTGGGGACAAAGAGTTTGCAGTATATTGAGTCCGTGAAATCCGTCATTGAGAATTTGACGATCGTCTTTTCATTCCTGATGTCTCTGCGGCTGTTTGACAGTACCTTTCCGCGGATAACAACTTCTCCGATCTCGCCGACGACATCGCTGATCGGCATTGCGTCCTCATTCACTTCTCTGCCATAGATCACATCCGGATTATTAGAGCGCTTAAGGCCAAACGGCTTTCTGCCTCTGTTTGAAGCGCCGTTTCCGGAAAGCTTACGTCCTTGTTTTGTGTTTTGAGACGCGGTGCTCTCCTCTTTTTTAACAAATGAAAGCTTTTGTTTCGGAGCGTTTTCACGCGTTTTTTCCTCAGAAGCCGCATTCGGGTCCCAGGGAGGAAGTTCTTTCGCCGCACCTTCACTGATCGTAAAGGCAGCATCTGCTCCCTGCAGAGGAGCTGTCCTCTTTTTTGTCACCAGAGCCGTTTTCTTCCCGCGCGCCTTCAGTTCCACCTTCAGTTCCGCAGGCACGCCGCATCTCTCCCGGAAGATCCTGTTGAGAGCTTCCTCCAGTGAAAAGGCCAGTTTTCTGCTCAGGCAGGTATCCTCCAGAGTGATCACGATCGCGCCGTTCTCCATGTAGTCGACCCCGGCTTCACGAAAATAAAGCCCCATGACATGAGAAAAACTCCCGACCTCGCTCACCAGCGAATCGTGATACTCCTCCATGAGGCGCCTTGGTGTGTACTGGGCGCTGAGCGAATAGTGCTCATCTATATAGATTTCCCTGGTCCTCTCCGCGAATACCTGCCTGGAGAGCTCTTCCTGCATCCTGTAGATGCGGTCCTTATGAATCAGATGATCCGAGTGTAGAACGATCTTGATCCTTGTCCGGTCTTTGTTTGTTGTCAGTCTCTCAATCTGAGTCTCGGCAAAATATTCCCGAAGGTCCGCCTTGACCTCCAAAGAGGGAAATACGTCAAAAAAAGCTTTCATTACAAATAAAGTCCTCTTGCTATTTCATTGTCTTCAATGAACACGAACCCTCGGCAGCAAGATCAGAGCATGCTGTCCAGTTCCTGTTTAAGCGCGTCCAAAAGCTGATCTTCCGGCATCTTGCGGATGATCTCTCCGTGCTTTATAAGAAGGCCTTCCCCGTCTCCGCCTGCTATCCCGATGTCTGCTTCTCTCGCTTCGCCGGGGCCGTTCACCGCGCAGCCCATGACGGCAACCTTGATATTCAGGGGATATCCCTGTACCAGTGTCTCTACCTGATTGGCGAGACCGATCAGATCGATCTTGGTCCTGCCGCATGTCGGGCATGAAACAACGTCAATACCGCCTTTTCTCAGTCCGAGTGTCCTCAGGATCTGCTTTCCGGACTTGATCTCCTCTACCGGATCTCCTGTCAGGGAAACCCGGATCGTATCGCCGATTCCCTGATAGAGAATGACGCCGAGGCCTACTGCCGACTTGATATTGCCGCTCATCAGCGTTCCCGCCTCAGTAATGCCCACATGAAGCGGATAGTCTGTCTTCTGCGCGAGGATCTCGTGAGCACGGATACACATCATCACATTCGAGGACTTGATGCTGATCACCATCTGATCGTAGCCGCAGTCTTCGACCATGCCGACCTTATCGAGGGCGCTCTCCACGAGCCCCTCAGCTGTCACGCCGCCGTATTTCTCCACCAGATTCTTTTCCAGGGAACCGCTGTTGACGCCCACCCTGATCGGGATCTGTCTCTCCCTGGCGCATCTTACCACTTCAGCGATCCTGTCTTTCCCGCCGATATTGCCGGGATTGATACGGATCTTATCCGCGCCGTTTTCCATCGCGGCGATTGCCATTTTGTAATCAAAATGAATGTCAGCGACCAGCGGAATGCTGATCTCTTTTTTGATCTCGGCGACAGCTTTGGCCGCCTCAGGAGTCGGGACAGTACATCTGATGATCTCACATCCCGCATTCTCCAGTCTGTGGATCTGTTCCACAGTCGCCTTCACGTCCTCCGTGCGGGTGTTTGTCATAGACTGGATCAGGATAGGATTGCCTCCTCCGATCAGCCTGTCACCGATCTTTACAACTCTTGTGTGATCTCTGTATGCCATAAGGATACTCCTCCATTTTATATTTCTGCTTATCTTTTCTCAGCCGAAAAGCCTTGATATATCATTGAACATCACAAATACCATTAGCGCCATGAGAGCCATAAAGCCCGCAAGGTGAACCATACCTTCCTTCTCGGGTGGGATCGGCTTTCCGCGCACTGCCTCGATCAGCAGAAAGACAAGCCTTCCACCATCCAGAGCGGGCAGCGGGAGCAGATTAATGATCCCCAGGTTAATAGTCAGAAGTGTCGCCAGGTTGATCATAGACAAGACCACGGTCATAGCTCCATAAGGCTGTGCCTCCGTATATGTTTCATTAACCACCTGCACCACTCCTACAGGACCTGAAACGTCATCCTTGGAAAAGTGACCGTTGAAAATAGTTCCGAGTGACTTAAAGGTCACCTTCATCCAGTACTCGATCTCATAGAACCCATACTTGAACACTTCAAGCGCTGAGCACTCATGTGCTTCTCCTGCCCCCAGTATTCCGATATAATAACGGTTTGCCTCTTCATCAAATTTAGGCGTCACCGTTACAGTATGTCTCTCCCCGTCCCTCTCATATGTGATCTCCAGCGGCTCGCCGTAATTCATCATTGAGTAAAGACTCACTTCCCTGTAAAGATGGATATTCTCCCTTCCGATCTTCACGATCGTATCGCCGTCCATAAGCCCTGCTTCCATAGCCGCGGAATCATCTATGACTTTATTGATGACAGGCAGATCCGTACCGCAGAACGCGACAATGATAAGGGCAAAGACATAGCCGATCAGAAAGTTCGCCATAGGACCGGCAAGGACTGTGGCGATTCTTGCTCCCACCGGCGCGTTGGGGAAAGCATCCGGAGAGAGGTTTGACCTTTCATCCTCGTCCAGAGAATCCATTCCCTCAAAAATACAGGCGCCGCCCAGGGGAAGAAGCTTGAGGCAGAAATCCGTATCCCCGAACCTCTTTTTGAGCAGAGTCGGTCCAAAGCCCACATCAAATTCATTGACATGGATCCCGTTTCTTCTCGCGACGGCAAAATGCCCCAGCTCATGGGATACCACGATGACTCCCAGTATCAGGGCAAAGATCAAAATACTGACTAACCAATTACTGAACAAAATATACTACTCCCGTTTAAAACAGATACTGCGGCTGTGCTGCCGCCAAAAGCAAGAAAAAGGCGAACACAATGCCCGCCCTTGTCTATTATGTTTACAATGCAGCCGTCCCCATCAGGATCACGCCCAGAATATAGATCAGAGGCGCTGTGAAGATGATGCTGTCAAACCGGTCCATGATGCCTCCATGTCCCGGGATCAGGTTTCCGTAATCCTTGATATCGTGGTTTCTCTTAATCGCTGAGGCGGCGAGATCTCCGATCATGCTGATCAGCGCTCCGCAGATACCGATGATCAGAAACTGAATTCTGTAATCCGCTTCGGGATATATGGATCTGAGGATATACGCAAGGATAACCGAACAAATCGCAGACCCGAGGAGCCCTCCGACTGCGCCTTCTTTCGTCTTCTTGGGACTGAGCACGGGCGCCATTTTATGCTTCCCGAACATCATCCCTGCCGCCAGCGCACAGGTATCGCATACAGAGCTGCACACAAAAATAAGCGCGTACATGAAAAGACCGTACGGCAGCGTTCTCGATCTGTATACGAATGCCATCAGTACCGGAGCATAGACAAAGCTGAAAAAAGCAGCCATCACCTGTTCCGACCGAAACTTCGGGAACGTAAGGACATAAACTGTCATGATTCCCAAAAAAGCAACTATGATGATCACTGTAGTAAAGAAATCAGATGCGAGGACCAGCTGGTCCGGAACTGCCCCCCATCTTGCCTGAAAAGCCATGAGCCCGGCATAGTAGATCGCTGTCATTACGAGCACAAACCCCGACAGCGTATTTACTTTCTCTTCGCTCTGCAGGACTGCCGTTGCTCGGGCAAGTTCCTGAAAGCCGATCATAGAGCACACCATGATGAGAACTGCCAGAGGATATCCCCCCAGCAGTCCCGCGCCGACGATCAGAGCGGCAATGACCACGCCGCTGATCACTCTCTCTTTCATGAGATCAGACCTCCGTATCTGCGTTCTCTGTTATTAAATGCATCTACGGCCTTCTCCAGCTCAGCCTTATTGAAATCAGGCCATGCGGCATCACAGAAATACAGTTCCGAATATGCGGTCTGCCACAGAAGAAAGTTGGATATTCTCTGCTCTCCTCCTGTCCGGATCAGAAGATCCGGATCCGGTATTCCTGCTGTATCCAGCTCATCCGAGATCATATCTTCCGTGATGTCTTCAGGATTCAGCTCCGAATCCTTCACTTTCTGCGATGCCTTACGGACAGCCCTTATGATCTCGTCCCTCGAGCCGTAGTTGATCGCGATCTGGAAGCCGATGCCGGTATTGGAAGCTGTTTCCTTTTCCAGATTCGCGATGGAGGCCTGAAGGTCGCTGTCAAGTCTGCTCTTGTCGCCGATCACCCTGATCCTGACATTATTCCTGGCGCATTTCGCAAGGCTCGTCTTCATATAGGTCCTGAGCAGATTCATCAGGGCCTTGACTTCACTGTCAGGTCTGCTCCAGTTCTCGGTGGAAAAAGCATACACTGTCAGATAACGAATCCCCATGTGATCCGCATCCTCAAGAATCTGCTCCACAACCCTGGCGCCCTGCGCGTGCCCGGCCGTTCGGGGTAATCCGCGCTTCTTAGCCCATCTTCCGTTTCCGTCCATGATGATCGCTACATGAACGGGTATTTTTCGTTCGTTTTGCAATTTATACCCCTGTCTGATTACGCCGTCAAATTACAGCGTTGTGATTTCCTTGGTCTTCTCTTCGATCATCTTGTCGATCTTCTTGATGTACTTCTCAGTTGACTTCTGAAGTTCATCCTGAAGCTCTTCTACGATATCCTCGGAGAGATCTTCTGTCTTCTTAAGTTTCTTGAACGCGTCATTTCCGTCTCTGCGGATATTTCGCAGGGCAACCTTCGAATCCTCGCCCATCTTCTTGACGTCCTTGGAGAGCTGCTTTCTGCGCTCACCGGTCAGTTCAGGGAATACCAGGCGGATCGTCTGTCCGTCATTAGTGGGATTGATCCCGATATCGGATGCATTGATGGCGCGGCTGATCTCCTTGATCATCTTCTTCTCCCAGGGAGCGATCTGAATGATCCTTGCCTCAGGTACGGAAACATTAGCCACCTGCTGGATGGGCGTGGGTGATCCGTAATAGTCTACGCGGATCTTATCCAGTACATGAGGATTTGCGCGTCCGGCACGGACAGCCTGCAGATCGGTCTGCAGATAGGAAATGGTCTTCTCCATTCTCTCTTCATAAGGTTTAACTCTTTCGCTGCTCATAATAACCTCCCTGTTATTTTAATTCTCCGGCACGCCGGCTCTTTATCGTTGTGATCAGGTCATTCAGGCCGTGACCGTGGTTCCGTTGAAATCTCCCGCAGCCGCTTTCACGATGCTGTTCTCTTCCTGAAGCGCGAACACGCGCATCGGCATATGGTTCTCCTTGGCCAGGATGGATGCAGTCATATCAACTGCCTGCAGTCCCCTCGCGATCACTTCGTCGATGGAGATCGTGTCAAATCTCTTCGCGTCAGGATTCTTCGCCGGATCACTGTCATAGATTCCGTCGATATTCTTGGCAAGAAGGATCATATCCGCCTCGGATTCGATCGCTCGGAGAAGGATTCCCGTATCTGTCGAGAAATAAGGATGTCCTGTGCCTCCCGCGTAGAACACTACAGTTCCGCCGGCAAAATACTGGTTGGCCTTGTCCTTGGAAAACAGTTCTGTAAAAGCGCCTACAGCAAAAGGTGTCATCACGACTGTTTTCATTCCCTCAGTTCTGAATATCTCCGATACATAGATGCAGTTCATGACCGTTGCCAGCATTCCGATCTGGTCCGCCTTGACGCGGTCGATCTCATTGCCCGTGCGGCCTCTCCAGAAATTGCCGCCCCCGGTCACGACGCCTACCTCGTATCCGGCGTCGATCAGCTGACGGACCTGTTTCGCAACACCTCTGACAGTATTCTCGTCAAATCCCATACTCTTGGGTCCTGCCAGCGCCTCGCCGCTCAGCTTCAAAATGATTCTGCTCATCTGTTATTCCTCCATGGTTAATAATATCATTAACCATTTTACATTAGATATCTCCCATTTACAAGGGACGGTATCCGATGCTATACTGTTACAGTTTATGAAGAAAAACGGTTTTGTTTCCTTAATATAAGGAAAAAGGGGTATAGTAAGAGTTATTTGCCCCGCAGATGTAAGGAGAAGTAATGATCCAGACTAGAGAAGATGTCAGAAATGTAGCAATTATAGCCCATGTCGACCACGGCAAGACCACCCTGGTCGACGGCCTCCTCAAGCAGAGCGGCGTTTTCCGCGAGAACCAGGAGGTCCAGGAGCGCGTCATGGATTCAGGCGATATCGAGAGAGAGCGCGGAATCACTATTTTGAGCAAAAATACAGCCGTTTATTACAAAGGGGTCAAGATCAATATCATTGACACTCCAGGTCACGCAGACTTCGGCGGAGAAGTGGAGCGTGTCCTCAAGATGGTAAACGGTGTCATCCTCGTCGTTGACGCCTTTGAAGGACCTATGCCCCAGACAAGATTTGTCCTTAGCAAAGCGATGGCACTGGATCTTCCGGTGATCGTATGCATCAACAAGATCGACAGACCCGGCGCCCGCCCCACTCAGGTCATCGACGAAGTCCTCGAACTTCTCATGGACCTGGGAGCCAGTGACGAGCAGATCGACTGCCCCTTCGTGTTCGCGTCTGCCAAATCCGGCATCGCGACGCTGGATCTTGGCAGCGTAGGCGCCAGCATGAAGCCCCTGTTTGAGACCATCATCGACTATATTCCTGCTCCCAAGGGCGATCCCGAGGCAGGTACCCAGATGCTCATCAGCACCATTGACTATAATGAATACGTAGGCAGGATCGGCGTCGGCAAAGTTGACAACGGAAGCCTCAAAGTCAATCAGGAGTGTGTGATCGTAAACCACCACAACCCCGACGTGATGCGCAAGGTCAAGATCAGCAAGCTCTATGAGTTTGAAGGTCTTTCACGTGTGGAAGTCAATGAGGCCCATATCGGTTCCATCGTAGCTGTATCCGGTATCTCCGATCTTCACATCGGCGATACGATCTGCTCTCCCGACGCTCCTAATGCGATTCCGTTCCAGAAGATCTCGGAGCCCACGATCTCCATGACATTCAGTGTCAATGACTCTCCTCTTGCAGGACGCGACGGCAAGTACGTCACAAGCCGCCACATCCGTGACAGGCTCTACAGAGAACTCAATACCGACGTCTCACTGCGCGTAGAGGACACAGATACCACGGAATCCTTCAAGGTATCCGGCCGCGGAGAACTTCACCTTTCCGTTCTGATCGAGACAATGCGGCGCGAAGGTTATGAATTCGCGGTCAGTAAGGCAGAAGTCATCTATAAGAGAGACGAAAACGGAAAGCTCCTCGAGCCTATGGAGACCTGCTTTGTCGATGTTCCCGAGGAATTTGCCGGCAACGTAATCCAGAAGCTCAGCGAGCGCAAGGGCGAACTTCTCAATATGGGCGTCATAAACGGCGGTTATACGAGACTTGAGTTCTCTATTCCTTCCCGCGGCCTGATCGGATACAGAGGCGATTTCCTCACCGATACCAAGGGCAACGGCATAATGAATACGATCTTTGACAAGTACGCGCCCTACAAGGGAGATATCACTTACCGCAAGCAGGGATCCCTGATCGCCTTTGAAGCAGGGACCGCAGTCACTTACGGTCTCTTCAATGCCCAGGAGCGCGGCCAGCTCTTCATCAGCCCCGGCGATGAAGTCTACGCAGGCATGATCGTGGGGCAGAGCGGCAAGTCCGTGGACATCGACGTCAACGTCTGCAAGACCAAACATCTGACCAATACCCGCTCTTCCAGCGCGGATGAGGCTCTCCGCCTTGTTCCGCCCAGGATCATGAGCCTGGAGCAGGCCATCGAATATGTGGACACAGATGAGCTTCTCGAAGTCACTCCTCATCATCTGCGCCTCCGCAAGAAGATCCTCGATCCCCGCCTCAGAAAGCGCGCCAACATCAGCGCAGCTATGAAGAGCGCGGCTGAGATGGAATGATAAGAGATCGAAACCAGATTGTACGGGAGTACACAGATCCTGTTGAAATACGGTGAAAGAATGTGGTTACACTATGATTTTATGCTTCGCTGCGGTGTGGACCGCGGCATGCAGACTTTTGTCCTGATTACGCGCATGGCGGTCCACACCTCCGCTTGCAGAAAATCAAGTGAAAGCCATACATTCTTTCAGAGTATTTCATCAGGACTATGTACTCCCTTCTTTTCTGTTTTCGACTGCCGAGAGATGGGAAATTCTTATAAGGAGATGGTCGAACAGCGTGAGATTGCTTTAATAGTAAGTGATTTAGGTAGAAAATGATGTATCAATGCTTCGATACCGAAATAGACAGATGAGCCACTTGTCAGAAAATAGAAACAATTATTAAAGAGGGTGCTGTACAATACAGCACCCTCTTTTCAACTATCTCAATATAAGAACTTCTATCTCCCGGCAGTTAACAGCTTAATGGCAGGGAGCACATAGTCCTGATGTAAAAGCTTTGAAAGAATGTCAAGCTTTCACTTGATTTTTTGCAAGTTGCAGGCGGGAAGCGCCATGCGCGTCAGCAGGACAAATGTCCGCATGAACGCGCTTCCCGCCGAAACGCAGCAGAAAATCATAGTGAAACTACATTCTTTCAACGTATTTCAGCAGGACTATGTGCCCCATCATAAATCTGTTAATATACTTCCTCTATGTCGCGAGATGCAGCACATTCGTCGCGATCATGAAGTAGATCGTCAGCGAGATCGCGTCCACGATCGTCGTGATCAGAGGGCTGGCCATGACCGCAGGGTCAAAACCGAGTTTGTGCGCCAAAAGCGGCAATGTACATCCGATCGTCTTCGCGACAAGGACAACAAGTACCAGTGTGCCGCAAACGATCAAGGCGATCTGGAACCCGACTCTGTCAAACAGCATGAGCTTGGCGAAATTGCATACTGACAATGTAACGCCGCACAGAGCAGCGACCCTGACCTCTTTCCACAGCGCTTTTAAAAGGTCTCCGAATTCGATCTCCCGCAGGGAAATGCCGCGGATGATCGATACACTGGCCTGAGAGCCGGCGTTACCGCCTGTATCCATCAGCATGGGGATATACGCGGTCAGGATCACATAAGAGGCAAGAGCCTTCTCGTAACTTGTGATGATCGCCCCGGTAAAGGTAGCTGAGATCATCAGGAGCAGCAGCCAGGGCATTCTGTTCTTGTAAGTATCCAGTATACCCGTCCTGAAATAGCTCTTGTCGGAAGGAATGATAGCCGCCATCTTTTCGATATCCTCGGTGGCCTCTTCCTGGATGATATCGACTACGTCGTCGATGGTGATGATACCGACCATACGGTTCTCGTTGTCCACCACAGGCATCGCCGTAAAGTCGTATTTCTGGAAGATGCGGGCTGCTTCTTCCTGGTCGGTAAGGGTATTGATACTGATGACATTGTCATTCATCACTTCCCCGATGATCGCGTCGGGATTGAGAATAACAAGGTAGCGCAGCGCTACTGTACCGATCAGCACTCTCTGCGCGTCAACAACATAGCAAATATTAACAGTCTCGGAATCAAGTCCGATCTTGCGAATGCGGTCTACCGCATCACTGACTGTCATATTTTCCTTGAGGTCGACATACTCGACCGTCATGATGCTTCCTGCCGAGTCCTCCGGATATCTGAGCAGATGGTTGATGTCCTTGCGGGTTTCCGGCTTGGCGTTCATAAGAATCTTCTTTACGATATTGGCCGGCATTTCCTCCAGAAGGTCCGTAGCATCGTCGGCCATCAGGTTATCGATGATGCTGGAAGCTTCTTTATCGGAAAGGGACTGGATGATGTACTGCTGCACCTCGATCTCAAGGTTTGCGAACACATCCGCCGCGATCCCCTTGGGCAGGATCCTGAATATTCTCAGAGACTCCTCATCCTCCATCTCATCCATCACAGCTGCGACGTCGGCCACATTCATGTCAGCCACTTCCTGGCGCAGTCTCGTATATTGTTTCTGCTCAAGAAGTTCTCTCAGCAGTTTTCCGTATTCTTCTGTTTTTTTATCTTCCATATCAGTCCTCCGTCAATCAGGTGATCTCTGTTTTTCCGCGTTCGTGGAAGGGGATTATCTGTACCGGAACTATATGTACTTCTATCCACAAAAACCACCTCCTCTCCTGACATGGACTTCAAAGAAAAAATCAACAGTTTCTTTTACTATCCGCTTCGGTCGTGTTCAGTTTAGTCTCTCTGAATTCCTTTGTCAATCAGCCCCGCCGGCTTCAAGAGGGAAAAAGCCCTCATCAACGGTAATGATCTGCGCTGAGGCACCGGAGAGCGCTGTAAGGCCGCTGCAGATCTGATCCGCCATATCTTCCCTGATCGTGAGCATAAATGAAACCTTATCAGTATAAACCTGGTCGTAGGGATCGATTCCCTGCTGCCTCAGGTAATACAGTGTTTTGTCCAAGAGGCTGTAATCGATCTCAACACCGATGATACTGCACTGACACATGCGCACGATCCGCGCGTCTTTAAGGGCAGCCTGGGCCGCTTGTGTATAAGATCGCACGAGGCCTCCGGTTCCCAGAAGTGTTCCGCCAAAATAGCGTGTCACTACAGCCACGGCATTTCTGATCCCTGCGCCATCTAATACCTTCAGTATCGGGACGCCTGCAGTGCCGGAGGGCTCTCCGTCGTCCGACGCTTTTTTGACAGAGCCGTCTTCCCCGAGAATCCAGGCGTAGCAGTGATGCCTTGCGTCATAATAACGCTTTCTGGCCTGCGCCACGACTGCAGCTGCTTCTTCTTCCGAAGTAACAGGATGGATCTCTCCGAGAAAACGGGATTTCTTCTCCGAATATTCTCCCTTTCCGGTACTCCCTACTGTCAGATATTCCTTCTGTGCAGCCATACTGACCTCCGCAAAAATGACCATCTGCGAAAAAACCCGAAAGCGCTGCATATTAACGCTTTCGGGTTAGAAAAAAGCTGGCAACGAGAATCGAACTCGTGACCTCCGCACTACCAATGCGACGCACTACCGACTGTGCTATGCCAGCTTATGTTGTCTTGGCGACAACATATGTATAATAGCACAGCGATACTTGCTTGTCAAACAAAATTAAAAGGTTTTACTGAGTGGGAGGAGTTTCGGGAGTCTGGCCCGCATTCTTAGCAGCCTCTTCCGCCGCTTTCTTGGCAGCCTCTTCTTCCGCCTTCTTGGCTTCCTCTTCCGCCTTTCTGCGCTCCTCTTCCTCTCTGCGCTTCATCTCGAGGTACTCCTCATAGTGGTAATCGCAGTACTCATCATCAAAGTAGGAGTCTTCGTCAAAAAATTCCCTGACTGAAGGGCATACCCCGCTGAGAGGAAGCTGGCCGGAAACCTTGCATACCGTTCTTTGTACGATCCCGTCGGGACGTTCAAAGTCCTGCCACTCCTGATTGCCCGGAAGTTCCTGCATGACCTGCTTCCAAATATATTTTGCGAGGCCCTGCTCCTCAGATGTTGTCAAATCTTCGTTATTGTCATAGCCCACCCAGACTGTAGCTGTATAGCTGGGGGTATAGCCGCAGAACCATACATCGTTTTCATCTGATGTCGTTCCGGTCTTGCCTGCTGTCATGGTGGATGAGAAGTCAGCGCTTCTTCCGGTACCCGATGATATTACATCCTCCATAGCGGAAGTGAGCAGCCATGCTGTCCTCTCCTTGAGAACACGCCTCTGAGCCGCGGTATTCGCACTGTCTAAGAGAAGGTTTCCTTCATGGTCATAGACCTGTGTATACATCTTGGGTTCTATATAATATCCGCCGTTTGCGATCGTGGCATAGGCCGCATTCAGCTCAATGTTCTTAACACCATATGTAATACCGCCAAGCGCAAGAGTCTGGTTGACATCCGTATAGGTACTGCCGTTAATATCAACTCCGTCGACCAGTGTTGAAATGCCGAACTGCTGCGCAAAATCATAGCCGACTCTGGGACCCAGTTTGGTAAGGACCTTAACAGTGACGATATTCATAGACTGCACAATACCTTCTCTGAGAGTTGACAGCCCTTTATATCCTTTGTACCAGTTTCTCACCGGGACACCGCTGTCATACTCGAAGGGCTCATCTTCCTCGGAAGAGGCAAGTGTGAACTCTCCTGTTTCCAGAGCAGGCGCATATGTTGTAATGACCTTGAAAGTGGATCCCGGCTGACGGAGCGTATCAGTCGCTCTGTTGAGCGTTCTGTTCGCTTCCTTATCACCGCGTCCTCCTACCATCGCCAGCACATGGCCGGTATACTGATCTTCGATTGTCAAAGAGATCTCGGGCTGAGGAGCCAGGTTGATGCTCTCCGTATACTTCTGGGTATCCGGATTGGACATGACCGAATATCGGAAGTCTTCAATGTCGCTGTAGGCGTCATCTTTCGAACTGTACATCAGGTCGGCGTCCCATTCCTGCTCAATCAGCCAGTTGGCAAGGCTGTTGCTGTCATAGTTGGATGTGGTGCCGTCCTCGTTGATCACTGAGAGTCTGTAACTGAGCATATACTTGACATTTTCCGGGAAATTGCCTGAATCCTCACTGCATTCCTCATCACAGATGCTCTGGATCTCGGGATCGAGGGTCGAATAGATCTTGAGACCGCCGCTGTAAAGCAGTGAATAGGCCTCTTCCTCCGTCTTGCCCGCATCTTCCTGAAGATCCTTAAGGATCTGGTTCTGGAGCGCGTCGACGAAATAGGAGTTGATCCTGTTGTCCTCCACCTGCTTTTCAATATTCACTTCCTGAATACGGGAATACACATCATCCGCCATCGCCGATTCGTACTCTTCCTGGCTCAGATATCCCTGATTGAGCATGTACTGAAGAACGACTTCTCTTCTCTGCGCGTTCTGTTCGGGATAAATGACAGGGTCAAACTGCGTAGGGTTCTGGGGGATACTCGCGAGTACCGCGCATTCTGACACCGACAACTCGTTGCATGACTTGTCAAAATAGCGCTGAGACGCGGCTTCCACGCCGAGAGTGCCGTGACCGAGGTTGATCGTATTGAGATAATTGAGCAGGATCGTGTCCTTGCTCATGCTCTTCTCCAGTTCGATCGCAAGATACTGTTCCTGCAGTTTTCTCTTGATCCTCTCGACACTTGTCTCGTTTGTCCATTCCGTAAAGACATTATTCTTGATCAGCTGCTGGGTGATCGTACTGGCGCCTTCGGAAAAATTGCCCGAGGTCACTCCGATCACAGCAGCACGCAGAATACCTGGGGCGTCGATGCCCTTGTGCTCATAAAAGCGCTCATCCTCGATCGCCACAAACGCGTGAGCCAGCGAGTCTGTGATCATGTCTCCTGACACCGGAATTCGGTTGGAATCCGCGGAAACGAGCTTTGCGACCTCGTTATTCTGTGAATCATACACAAAGGATGAGAATCCCTTAGGGCTTACATCAATGACTGTCTGATTAGGCGCGCTGTCGATCACGCCGCGGAAAACGCCGGCTGCTAGGCTTGCTCCGGTAACACAGAGCCCGATCACGCCTACCAGCAAAAGCTGGGAAACACCAAGGATGATCTTCTTCATCCTCTTTCTGCTCTTTGATGCAAGATAGTCCTGCCTGCTGCGAATTCCTCTCCGTCCAAAATTCATATATATGAACCTATTCCTTTCCAAGATGCAAATTCATCTCTGTATTATAGCAAAAGAATTCTCCATAATAAAGGACTTCACAAAAATGTCACTTTATTTTGATTTTCTTTATGACCAAAAGCGTTATAATAAAAGTCCTGGAAATCACATAATCAGTGGTAACCTGCCGATATTAAATTATGAAGAAAACAATACCAGAATCACAAAAAACAAATAAAACATCCAATTCATTCAGGAAACGGTTCGCCCGCAGATGGTATGCAATATCATTTGTACTGATCCTGCTTTGGAGTATCTTTACGCTGCTCGACGCCTTTATCATCCCAAGAGATATCATAGCGGCGGAGGAATTCTTCGCGGAATCATCCTCTGAGGAAATGTCCGGCGGGGAAGTCGTGGATCCTTCGGATCATCTTACAGAGACTGATGAAGAGGAAGAAGAACGCATGAGGTTGTTGACCAATCCGGTCATCACAGATACTTCCTATAATAACGGCGAAGTTTCTATTGAGATCCGTTACATGAGAACGCTTTACACCGACGTGTATGTCGCGGATATCACCCTGCGGGATCCCTCTTACCTTGGAACCGCGCTTGCAGAAGGCGCTTTCGGCCGCAATCTGACAGACAGGACTTCAACGATCGCGGAGCAGAACGATGCCATCCTCGCGATCAACGGAGACTACTATGGATTCAGGGACACCGGTTATGTCCTGCGCAACGGCTATCTCTACCGCTCAGTGCCGGCTAAGGATCCGCAGCAGGAGGATCTCGTCTTTTATGAAGACGGTTCTGTAGGCATCGTGAGGGAAACAGACGTGACTGCTGAGGAACTCTGGGAAAAAGGCGCCGAGGACATCTTCTCTTTCGGTCCCGGCCTTGTGATCGACGGCGAGATCTGTGTAGAGAAAGGGGAAGAAGTCAAAAGAGCCCAGGTCACCAATCCCAGGACTGCCTTCGGTGTGATCTCCCCTCTCCATTTTCTGTTTGTTGTCTCTGACGGACGAACCGATGAGAGTGTCGGTCTCTCTCTTCTTGAACTCGCAGGTCTGATGAAAGACCTCGGCTGTGAAACAGCATATAATCTTGACGGCGGAGGCTCCTCGACCATGTGGTTCAACGGCAGGGTTCTCAATAAACCGACTACATTCGGCGACACGATTGCGGAAAGGAAAATCAGTGATATTGTCTATATTAGTAAGTGATAAAAACATTGAAGAACTGCGCAGAGTTTTCCTGATCTCGTCATCCTGCTCCGGATTCTGTCTGGTCTTTTTTCTTATTTATGATCTTTTCTCACATGGCGTGCGCTCCCCCTATATGACTTTTCTGTTCGCCTGGCCTTTGGTCCTTTGTGTCATTCCCTGTGGACTTATCCTGATGATCCGGGCTCTGCCGGGCCCCAGTCTCATCTCCTCCCTGCTTTGGAACACCGGAGCGGCGGCGGTTACTGTAAGCAGCCTTCTTCGCGGAATCTTTGAGATCGCGGGCAATTCCTCCGTTTATCAGCAGGTCTTGATGAATGCGGGATGTTTTCTTCTCCTGGCAGGCTTCATAATGTATGCTGCAGGCATTCTGATCCGCAAGTATATTTAGTTTTTTGTTACTAGCGTGATATATTTCGGTATAAAATAGAATATTTTTTTAATTTTTTCTTAACATTTCTGTAATTATATGTTATCCTTATTCTGCCACAAGTATAAAGTATCAGAAAATCCGTCCCGCCATCCGGTGCGGGCAGACAGGGGTAACTATGAACAGACATATAATCTCAGAGAGCAGGCATATCATTCTTAAAGCCGCACGTTCTCTCTTCACACTCCTTTTGGCAGCTCTCATGGCTTTCAGCGCTGCTGCTCCGTCCATTCCGGCCCGCGCGGCCAGCGGTAATATGCAGATCACCCCGATCGATTTCGGAGATTCAGGCAACTGGGGCGACTCAACGATGATCTCCAGCGGCGGAAAGAATCTTCTGATGGACACCTATATCAAAGATAATTACGACACTTTGATGAACTATCTCGATGACCATCATTTCTATACCTTCGACATCTATCTCTCCCACTATCATTACGACCACATGGACCAGATCCCGTCGATCCTTTACGACAGCAGGTTCAATGTGAGCAAGGTATATCTGCCTGACCCTGCCTATCTTAAAAAAGGAGCTCAATCCAGCAGTTACTGCAAGAGCTTTCTCGACGGATATAACAATATTGTAACCGCAGCCAATGATACGGGAACTCAGATCGTTTATCTCAAGAAAGGGTCTTCTTTTACAGTTGGCAATGCCAACATTAATATTCTTTGGGGATGCAGTTACAGCAGCGGTACTTACGATGCCAGTTACATTAACAACAATTCCCTCGTGGCCAAGGTCACTTCCGGCACGGTATCCTATCTCAACTGCGGAGATATCGAGACGCAGACCGAGAGCCAGATCGTCAGCAGCGGGATCAATATCTCAGCTGACATCTTCAAACTCAACCATCACGGCGGAAACACCAGTAATTCTGCAGCTTTTCTCAAAAAAGTGAATCCTTCCTTTGCTTACTATAACTGGGTGGGTGACAGCCCCTCCTCTTTCGGCGGCAGCTGGGTTCAGACCGCGATAAATAATCTCAAAAACACCTGCAATATATACAGCACCAGATACAACGGAATGCTCACCTTCTCCGTCAAGGCCGGTCATATCAGTGTTGCCGGCGAGAGAAATATGAATTCCGTGAACATCCAGATCAAAGACAGTTCGGGACAGGTCATCAATACCGTAAACTATCAGTTTAACAACGCTTTGGACTACGTCATCACAGCGAGCATGAAGAGCACCGCGGCAACTGTTTCTTCTGACGATTCCGCCACAACTCTGCCGGAAAGGTATGCATATGTTGCCAAGTTCATCGAGACCTCCGGCGGAGTCAAATACCGCAATAAGGATGGCTCTTACAGCGCGGGTCAGTTCCAGAAGATCGATGGCGAGACATACTATTTTGATGAGAACGGATACCGTGTAACCGGTTTCAGAACAATTGACGGCAAGACTTACTACTTCGATCCCGACGGCATCATGCTGCTTCGCTGGAAGAGAATTAACGGCAAAAAATACCTGTTTGATCCGGTAGACGGTCATATGCACACCGGATGGGAGTGGGTATCCGAGAAAAATGCATGGTATTATCTGAGCCCTCAGACAGGATACCTCCTTGAGGGATGGCTGGATTATAAAGGCAAAAAGTACTATCTCGCTCCCATCGACTTCTACGCTGTCACAGGCTGGCAGAAGCTTGACGGCAAGTGGTATTTCTTCGACAAGACGAATGCGGATATGAAGACCGGCTGGCTCACAGACAATGGAAAGACCTACTATCTGGGTACGGACGGCGTTATGGTGACCGGCACACACAACATCGATGGAAGAACTTATACCTTCAGTGCGAGCGGCGCCCTCTCAGGACAGGCCCCCGCCGGCAGTACCGGTACTTCCTCAACAGGGACTTCTTCCGCTGCTTCCTCAGCAGGAACTTCTTCCGGCAGTTCTGTTGTCTCCAATGAGACAAAATGGGTAAAAGTCGACGGCTGCTGGAAATATCTCCTGAACGGGAAATATCTCACCGACTGCTTCTATAAGATCAGCGGATACACCTATTGCTTCGACGAGAACGGTAATATGCTCCTCGGTTTCAACGATGTCAAAGGAAAAACATACTATTTTGACGGCAGCGGAAAAATGCTCCTCGGCTGGCAGAAACTTGACGGCAAGTGGTATTTCTTTGACAAGACAAATGGGGCTATGAAGACCGAATGGCTCACCGACGGCAGCAGGACCTACTATCTGGGCACGGACGGTGTCATGGTGACCGGCACACAGACTATTGACGGTAAGACTTATACATTCGGCGCCGGCGGAAGCCTTATCGGAGAGGCTCAGACCGGCAGTTCCGGCACTTCCTCTTCCGGTTCTTCTGTTGTCTCCAATGAGACAAAATGGGTAAAAATCGACGGTTACTGGAAATATCTCCTGAGCGGGAAATATCTCACCGACTGCTTCTATAAGATCGGCGGATACACCTATTGCTTCGACGAGAACGGCAATATGCTCCTCGGTTTCAATGAAGTCGATGGAAAGACCTACTATTTTGACGGCAGCGGAAAGATGCTCCTCGGCTGGCAGAAGCTTGACGGCAGGTGGTATTTCTTTGACAAGACAAATGGGGCTATGAAGACCGAATGGCTCACCGACGGTGACAGGACCTACTATCTGGGCACGGACGGCGTTATGGTGACCGGCACGCAAACGATTGGCGGAAAGACTTATATTTTCAGTGCGAGCGGCGCCCTCTCAGGACAGGCTCCCGCCGGCAGTTCCGGCACTTCCTCAGCAGAAACTTCTTCCGGTACCTCTGCTGCCTCCAATGTGACCAAGTGGGAAAAGGTCGACGGATACTGGAAATACCTCCTGAACGGGAAATATCTCACCGGCTGCTTCCGGAAAATCAATGGAAAGACCTATTGCTTCGACGAAAACGGAAATATGCTCATCGGTTTTCATGAAGTCAACGGAAAGACCTACTATTTTGACGCCAGCGGAATGATGCTTATTGGCTGGAAGAGGATCGACGACAGGAAGTACTACTTTGATCCCATTGACGGCCATATGCACACTGGCTGGGAGTGGGTTTCCGAGAACAGCGCCTGGTACTACCTGAGCCCTGAGACCGGATATCTCCTCGAGGGATGGCTGGATTACAACGGCAAAAAATACTATCTCACTCCCGGAGATTATTACGCCGGGACAGGCTGGCAGATGATCGACGGCAAATGGTATTTCTTTGACAGGAAGAATGCTGATATGAAAACCGGCTGGCTCACGATCGACAGCTATACCTTCTATCTGGGTACGGACGGCGTCATGGTCACCGGCACGCAGACTATTGACGGAAAGACTTATACATTCAGGAGCGGCGGCAGCCTTATCGGAGAGGCCCCCTCGCAGGTTTCGACCGGTTCCTCTGATTCCGGAACCGTCTCTGCCGCTTCCTGGAGCTATGACATTTATACGACCTCCGGCCGCACAAACTCCTGGGATAATGCCAGTGACAGCGACATGCCTCTCGATTACAGCACAAAGAGGAACACTGCGTTTGTCAATAACATGATCGCGTACGCCACTTACTTTGTGGACAAGATCGACTACGCTTCATCTGTGACCGGAGACGATCCGACCGGATTGCGGTCCAAGAGACTCAGAGTCGGCGGAAAGACCGACTGTTCATGGTTTGTCTATCATGTGCTGCATAAGTTCGGTCTTGTCGGGGATGAGTTCATTCACTCCTACGAATGGGGAAATGACCCTGATACATACCCCGGCGGCGTCAACATCGGAACGGACGTCAGCAAAGCTTCCCCCGGTGATATCATCTGCACTGGCAGGGGAACTTCGGGCAGCAACAGTCATGTAATGATCTACATTGGCGGCGGAAAGGTCGTAGAGTGCGCAGCCGGTTACGGCGTGATCATCAGCGGAGCACCCAGTACCGCGCGGCAGATCGTCCATTTCACCTGCCTGCCGGTATGCACCAGTGCTCCATTCAAGAGCGCTTCAACGGGAACATGGTTCTCTTCCAATGGCACCTGGAAATTTAAAGTCGGCGAATCCTTCCTCACCAACTGTTTCCAGAATATCGACGGAGAGATGTACTATTTTGACAAAGACGGCGTGTGCGCTACAGGCTGGAAGACGATTGACGGCAAAAAGTATTACTTTGCCGCCGGCTGCCAGATGTATCTTCGCTGGAAGAGGATCGATGGAGAAAAATACTATTTTGATCCTCTAAGCGGTTATATGCACACCGGATGGGAATGGGTGCCTGAAAAGGACGCATGGTATTATCTCGATCCCGACACCGGAGCTACGGTCACCGGCACACGAACGATCGACGGCAAAACATACACATTCGGAAGCGACGGAGCTATGCAATAACAGCACACATAAAAAGGACTGCGCAGCCGCAGTCCTTTTTGATTTGTATGGTATTCTTTGAATTCTATAATGATCCTGAACTCAGTTATCTCCTCTGAGTTCCTTCAGGATCCCGATCGTCTCGACATCCTCTTCAGTCAGCCTGATGTTGGTGACAGAAGTCTTTCCGTCGTTATCCGTCACCCGCAGTTCCATTACGACGCCGGGCTGCAGGTCATTTCTGACCACATCGTGCATAAAGTCCAGTACCTTCGGGTGCTGCGACTTGAAAATCCTCAATCTCTCCGCCAGCTGCATAAGCTGCATTGGATTCATTGCCATCTTTTTCCTACCTCCTCTTTCTAAGTTTGGCCCTGATTCTCTGAAGAGCGTTATCTGTTGATTTCTCGTCTCTGTTCAGCACATGTGCGATCTCCACATAGCCCATTCCGGTCAGATACAGTTCCAGGACCTGTTTTTCAAATGCGCTGAGCTCTCTCTCGATCATTTCTTCGAGCCTTTCCATTTCCTCCTGCCCTATGATATACTCCTCCGGGTTGGAACTGGCGTCAGCCTCCAGGCAGTCCATAAACTCCTCTTCCTCTCCATCGCCGCTCTCTCTGAGAGGCCTGCTCAGGGATAGTGCCGTATTCAGCGGCAGGTGTTTTTTTCTTGCGGAAGCTTTTACTGCCGTATAAAGCTGTCTGGTCACACAAAGCTGTGCGAATGTACTGAAACTGGCGTCTCTTCCGCAGTCATAATCGCGAACAGCCTTGAACAGACCCAGCATGCCCTCCTGGATCAGGTCGTCGGAATCCCCTCCGAGTATATACATAGATCTCGCCCTTTTAAGGACCAGATCCTTATACTTATCCAGAAGATGTTCCATCGCATCCTGATCACCGTCCCGAAACAGTGCGATCAGTTCCTCGTCGGTCATACTCCCGTATTTCTCTCTTTTCATATCCTGCTCCTCCTGAAAGGGCAAAACATATTTTCCCGGAAGGATTATAAACTTCTCTGGCGGACGATCTCATAGGCAAGAACGCCCATTGCTACGGAAGCATTGAGGGAATCGATCTCTCCCTTCATTGGGATGGAAGCGATCATATCGCATTTTTCTCTCACCAGTCTGCTTACGCCGCTTCCCTCCGCGCCGATCACAAGCCCGATAGGGCCCTTGAGATTAAGCTGCGTCATCGTAACGCCGTCCATATCCGCGCAAACGAACCACAGTCCTCTGTCTGCCAGCTGCTCCATAGTGCGCACCAGATTGGTCACTTTGACCACCGGAGTATAATTGATCGCTCCTGCGGAAGCCTTAGCCACTGTCGCAGTCAGCCCAACAGCCCTGTCCTTGGGGATGATCACTCCATGGGCGCCTGCCAGGTTCGCCGTCCTGATGATTGCGCCCAGATTATGGGGATCTTCAATTCCGTCGAGCAGAACAAAGAAGGGAGCTTCTCCTCTCTCTTTGGCCTTCTCAAACAGATCCTCCATCTCTCCATAAGAGTAAGCAGCCACCTCAGCGATCACTCCCTGGTGCCTTCCTGTCTCAGACATCTGGTCCAGACGCTGCTTGGTCACATATTTCACAGGCGTTCCATGCTTGGCGGCCTCTTTGCGCACAGTCTGCATGGCACCTTCCCTGCTGCCGTCCAGCATATACAGCCTGTCGATCGTTCTTCCCGAGCGGAATGCCTCGATCACGGCGTTTCTTCCCTCGATCCGGTTCTCATTCATTTTCTTCGTAATCTCCTGTCTCTTCTTCATAGAGCTTTCTCGGACCAAGTCTGCCCTTACGATCTGTTCTTCTTATTCCCTCCCGGAGCAGTTCCAGAAGCCGGTCAGTCCTGTCCTGTAAATACAAGTAACCGCACAGGGCTTCCAGTGCGGTTGCTTGAAGATATTCCTCCAAAGAGGAACTCTTTGCGTGATGATACGGATTGGAATTTCTTCCTCGTCTGTATACTTTCTTCTCCTCTTCTGTCATGAGATCATAGACAGCCATTCCAATGGCCGCCTGCTGCTCAGCACGGACATAATAGGTAGTCTCGTTATGAAGTTTCTCTGCCTGCCGGTTCCCCTTGGATACCAGTATAGTCCTGATCACAAGGGAATAAACCGCATCCCCCAGAAAAGCCAGTGTTCCGGGGGAATAGGTGCGTATATCGATCTCTTCGTGAGGAAACTCCTTGAGGATCAGAGTTCTCAGGCTTTCTTCCATTTAACTCCTTCTCTGGTATCTTCCAGAATGATACCTTTCGCCTTGAGTTCGTCGCGGATCGCGTCGGCCTTCGCGAAATCTCTCGCCTTCTTTGCAGCCTTTCTCTCTGCGATCTTCTCTTCGACATAAGCGGCAAGGTCGTCCTCAAGCTCGTTATCTCTCTCAATGATCAGTCCGCAGACATCTGTCAGGTCGTGGAGCTCTCCGTCCAGTTTTTCAATAAACTCCTTGGAAGAGCTGCCGCTGACACGGCTGTTGATCCATTTGACAAGTTCAAATACCGCGGAGATCGCATCTGCTGTATTAAAGTCATCGTCCATGGCTGTCTCGAACTGGGTGCGGTAGCTCTCCGCTTCCGCGAGCTGAGCAGCCTCTTCCTCTGTCAGGGAGCCTTCCGCCTTGCCCAGGAGGAATTTAAGGTTTTCTCCGCAGTTGAGGATCCTCTCGTAAGAAGCCTTGGCGGACTCCATCAGCTCTCTGCTGAAGTTCAGGGGGCTTCTGTAATGAGAGGAAAGCATGAAGTAGCGAAGTACCTGCGGATCATACTGGGCTATAATATCGCGCACCGTGAAGAAATTGCCCTTGGACTTAGCCATCTTCACGCCGTCAATATTCAGGAACGCGTTGTGCATCCAGTATTTTGCAAAAGGAACTCCGTTTGCCGCCTCGGACTGCGCGATCTCATTCTCATGATGAGGGAATATGAGGTCCTCGCCGCCGGCATGGATGTCGATCTCCGGTCCGAGATAGCGTTTGCTCATAACGGAGCACTCGATATGCCATCCGGGTCTTCCCTTGCACCAGGGGCACTCCCAGTAAGGCTCTCCGTCCTTCTTGGGTTTCCATAGCACGAAATCCAGAGGATCCTGCTTCTGGTCCGCACCGGTGACCTTCAGGTCGCGGTTGCCGCTGCGCATATTGTCCAGATCTTTGTGGGACAGCTTGCCGTATCCGTCAAATTTCCTTGTGCTGTAGTAGACCGTTCCGTCTTCCGCGACATATGCGTAACCCTTATCGATCAGCGTCTGGATCATCTCGATCATACCGTCGATCTCGAGCGTTGCCCTGGGATGCATGGTCGCCGGCTTGACATTGAGGCTGGCCATATCCTTCTTGCACTCAGCAATATATCTCTCGGAGATAACGGAGGAATCGACGCCTTCCTCCAGCGCTTTCTTGATGATCTTGTCATCTACATCCGTAAAGTTGGATACATAGTTGACTTTGTATCCCTTGTATTCAAAATAGCGTCTCACCGTGTCAAACACGATCATGGGACGGGCGTTGCCGATATGGATCAGGTTGTAGACAGTCGGGCCGCATACATACATGCTGACTTTGCCGGGTTTGATCGGCACAAATTCCTCTTTGCTCCTGGACATTGTGTTAAAGATCTTCATTCTTATTCCTCGCTTTATAGTATTATAGGCAGCATTATTGCCTTAAGCTGTTCTTAGCAGTTAGTTCCTTCACTGTCTGGCGGGACAGCCCGCGCATCCCCCTTCAGAACTGTAAGCAGGTACTGCTTCCAGATCCATTGGAGATGTGATGAGTGCAACAGCCTGCACGGAGATCCCCTCGCCGCGCCCTGTAAATCCGAGCCTCTCTTCCGTGGTCGCTTTGACACTGACTTGAGAGAGATCCATCAAGAGCGCGTCCGCTATGTTTTGGCGCATCTGATCGATATAGGGCCTCATCTTGGGAGCCTGCGCGATGATCGTCGCGTCCACATTGCCGATCAGATAACAGTTCTCCTCCAGAATCCTGCGGACCTCCCGCATCAGTTCCATGGAATCCGCGCCTTTATATCTCTCATCCGTGTCGGGAAAATGCTTGCCAATATCTCCCAGCGCCGCCGCGCCCAGAAGAGCGTCCATGATCGCATGGGCGAGAACATCGGCATCCGAGTGACCAAGAAGCCCCTTTTCATAAGGGATCTCTACTCCGCCCATTATAAGCTTGCGGCCCTCCACAAGTTTGTGCACATCATATCCTGTTCCGATCCGCATAATAAACCTCATTCGCATCTGTAAACATCTGTTACGGCATATTATTATAGCATTCAGAATCCGAAAAAGAAAGGCTGTGAAGACCGGGTTTGATGTCAAACTCTGCTCTTCACAGCCTCTTAGTCATAAATCATCTCAGCCGTTGATCTCGACCTTGCAGGTTTCGTCCATGTGGCCGTCGCGGTACATGGAGAACTTGTCCATAGGATAAGACTTGAGGTTCTCGAGGACCTTGCGGCCGTCCGCCTGCTTGAGAAGGCCTTCTCTTGCTCTCTTGATCTCCATCTCTGTCTTATGCTTGGAAGGTCCGCCTACGCAGCCGCCCTCGCAGATCATTCCTTCTACGAAGTCTTCCTTCAGGCGTCCCGCCTTGAGCATTGTCAGAGTTGTCTTGCACTCTGTGCCGCCCGCGACCTGTACATAGGTGATATGAGAAGTATCCTGTCCTCTCTCGTGCATGCACTCGAGAACCGCGTTCGCTACGCCGCCGGATGTAGCGAAGCGTTTGCCCCAGATCGAGGATTCCTGATAGGAGTTGTCATCCGATTCAACCTGGATTCCCTTGGAGCGCATAAGAGCGCGGAACTCACCGTAAGTGATAACATAATCGGCGTTGCCCGGAATGCTCTTGTCAGCCGCCTCAGACTTCTTAGCGATGCAGGGGCCGAGGAATACTGTCACACAGCCGGGGCGTGTTGCCTTAAGATATCTGGAGATCGCGCACATAGGAGAAACCGTAGCGGATACATTCTCCTCGTACTGCTTGGGGAAGTGCTTCTTGATCATGTTCATGAAAGCGGGGCAGCAGGAAGTGGTCATCTTCTTGCCTTCTTCCTTGGCCTCATACCATTCCATGGACTCATAAGCCGCTGTCATATCGCCGCCCAGACCGACTTCGATCATATCGGCAAATCCCATCTTGAGGAAAGCTTCCTTGATGGACTTCATTGTGATATCTCCACCGAACTGTCCCTCTGTAGCGGGAGCGACCATGGCGATGACTTCCTTGCCCGCGCGGATATCATTGATGATGTCCACCAGATAGGTCTTGGATCCGATCGCGCCGAAAGGACAGGAGTGGATGCAGTGACCGCACTGGATGCACTTGCTCTCGTCGATGACGCAGATGCCGTTGTCATCATAAGTGATCGCGCCGACAGGGCAGGCCTTCTTGCAGGGACGTACCAGGTGAGCGATCGCACCGTAAGGGCAGGCCTTCGCGCACATGCCGCACTCTTTGCACTTATTGGGATCGATATGAGTTCTGCGCTCACCGATCGAGATCGCACCGAACTTACAGGAATTGATACATGCCTTGCCCATGCACAGACGGCAGTTATCCGTTACAGTATAAGCGGACAGAGGACATTCCTCACATGCAGGGCGGATGACCTGTACAATATTCTCAGACTGGGAAATTCCGTCAGGACACTGCGCAAGAGAAAGTCTGATCCTTTGCTTAACGAGCTCTCTCTCTTTGTATACACAGCAGCGGTATGTCGCCATGGGCCCCGGGATGATCTGATAGATCAGCTTTTCCTTATGCTCTTCGTCGAGTTTGCCTTCCCAAGCCAGTTTAGCAGTTTCCTCCATGATCTTGTGCTTAAGACGCACCAGGGTAGCATCATTGGTTACCATTCTATTCTCCTTTCGACATTCTCTGTACTGTAAATATACATAGTGTCACAATTTTAACTAAACATATTGTACCAAAAGCGCCGCTGTTTTTATAGAACTTTTATCACAAATTCACACATTTCTTTCTTTTATCCCTTATAATTAGAATGTCAAAAAATCGAGACCGGCCCTGAACCGGATCCCGCTCTCACAAACAGATCAAATATTGAATTTAAGGAGACAATCATCATGTCCAATACTGTATCTGAACACAAAGCGGCCCTCTTTCTCGCCAATGGATTCGAGACGATCGAAGCTCTGACCGTTGCCGACGTGCTTTTCCGCGCAGGTATTCCCTGCACGAAGGTTTCCGTGAACAGCACACCCGTAGTCGTTACATCTCACAATGTGACCGTCGTCGCCGACACCACGGCGGATCACCTGAACTGGGATGAATATGATATGCTCATCCTACCCGGAGGAGTTCCGGGGACTCCCAACCTCAGGGCATGCGCGCCGCTGATGAAGCAGGTGGTCCGTTTCCACAGGGAAAGGAAACTGATCGCCGCGATCTGCGCCGCGCCCTCGATCTTTGCAGAACTGGGACTTCTCAGCGGTATCAGAGCAGCATGCAACCCCAGCGTTGAGCAGATCCTTCTCGACAATGGCGCTGACCTCGTTAAGGAGAACGCCGTCACCTCAGGAAACATCATTACCAGCCGCGCAATGGGCACCGCGATCCCGTTCGCGCTGGCCATTGTAGAGTATTGCCAGGGCCGCGAAGCCGCCGACAAACTCGGAAAGAATATACTCTACTATCAATAACAGAAAGGCTGATCTATGAATATACTTTTCTTCCTGACACCCAAGGTTAACGTCGGATTTGTCTACAGTTCCGATACTGTGAGCGAGGCCGCGGAGAAGATGCTGAAATACCGCTTCACCACAGTCCCTGTGATCAACGAAGTCACAGGCCGGTACGAAGGTACTCTCGCTAACGATGATCTTCTTCGGGAACTATACAATAATCCTTCCCTTACTCCGGCAGAAGCGGGGTCCAAGCTGCTCAAATCAGTTACCAGGCGCAGAGATTACGGTGCTGTTAAGGCTGACGCGGACATTGAGGATCTGCTGGATTCCGTGACCATTCAGAACTTCGTTCCCGTCGTCGACGACACAGACGCCTTTATCGGGATCATAACCAGAAGGGATGTAATGCGCTATCTCAGAAACCACATGATAAAAGAAGACTGAAATATAAAAGGGCTGTGATTTCCGTCACAGCCCTTTACTTCTACATCACGCTAAGCAGCGTCTCTCTGTATTCATTTGCAAGCCTTATCTTGTCCGTGAGTTCGGACGCCATAAAACACTCCGCACAAAACTCGTAAATATTCTCAAATCCGTCCCTGCATTTTCCGAATAGTTTCCGGATCTTTTTGTGATTCACCGCGCCGGACTCTTCCGATAGCATGTGTCCGATCTCATGGATCAGGAGTCTCTGCATGCTCTCCGTGTTCTCCAACATTCGGATCGCCTGAACATCGGCAAAATAGAGGTCGCCGGCGGACAACATATTCTCCGCGCAGGGCGTGATCTGTATTTCTTCTCTGATGATGCCTTCTATCTTGGGCCAGGGAATTCCCTGTGCCATCAGTTCCTTTTGCCTCTGAGCATACACGGCTGCAAGATCAGCATGTCCTGCATAGTACTCTTCGATCTCACTGATCTGTTTCATGTAGGCATCACAAGGCATTTTTCTGACTTTTGCATGGTTCAGGGAGATGGTCAGCATCTTCGCATTGTAAACAGCATTGTCCCTGCTGTCTTCAAACACGCCGAATTTCTCGCTTTGGACCGGATCTGCCTCTTCCATCCCGAAATCCCAGACCGCATTGATCTTCAGATTCGGATACATCCTTCGGTAAGCCATGATCAGGTCCGCCGCATACATTTGCTGTTCTATGCTGAGCCCGCCGTTTTCAGGGTCTGTCAGATAAAAGTCCGTGCTTCCCGCTCCCGGCAGGGTCCTTCTGAACTGCATATTCAGATCAGTGGTGGAACAGGCGGATCCCTGTAAAGCACATCACCATGTTGTGGCTGTTGCAGGCCTCAATGACATTGTCATCTCTGACGCTGCCGCCGGGCTGCGCGACATACTTGACGCCGCTGCGGAATGCTCTCTCGATGTTGTCGCCGAAGGGGAAGAACGCGTCGGAGCCGAGAGTCACATCGGTATTTCCGTCGAGCCATGCTCTCTTTTCCTCTGCGGTGAACACTGCGGGCTTCTCTGTGAAGAGCGCTTCCCACTTGCCGTCAGCAAGCACGTCCATATAGTCCTCGCCCATATACAGATCGATCGCGTTGTCTCTGTCCGCTCTGCGGATTCCCTCCTTGAAAGGAAGGCCCAGGACCTGGGGAGACTGGCGGAGATACCAGTTGTCCGCTTTGCTTCCTGCAAGTCTTGTGCAGTGAATTCTGGACTGCTGGCCGGCGCCGATGCCGATGGCCTGTCCGCCCTTTACATAGCAGACAGAGTTGGACTGTGTGTACTTAAGAGTGATCAGAGCGATCGCCATATCGTCGCGCGCTGCCTGAGGAAGCTCTTTGTTCTCGGTTACGATGTTGGCAAACAAAGCGTCGTCGATGACCAGTTCATTTCTGCCCTGTTCAAAAGTAATGCCGAACACCTGCTTTTTCTCCAGGGCGGCGGGCTTGTAATCGGGGTTGATCTTCAGCACGCAGTAGTTCCCCTTTTTCTTCTTTCTGAGGATCTCAAGCGCTTCCGGCTCATAGTCGGGAGCGATGATGCCGTCGGAAACCTCTCTGGACACAAGCTTAGCCGTGCAGACATCGCAGGTATCGGAAAGGGAAATGAAATCACCGAAGGAGGACATTCTGTCCGCTCCGCGCGCGCGCGCATAGGCGCTGCCCATAGGAGTAAGTTCTCCCATATCTTCTACCCAGTAGATCTTCTTCTCGACATCCGTAAGAGGAAGTCCGATCGCCGCGCCTGCGGGAGAAACATGCTTGAAAGATGTCGCGGCAACTTTGCCGGTCGCTTTTTTGAGTTCGCTCACAAGCTGCCAGCCATTGAACGCATCAAGAAGGTTGATATAGCCGGGTCTTCCGTTAAGGACCTCGAAAGGGAGATCAGATCCGTCTTCCATGTAAACGCGGGAAGGCTTCTGATTGGGATTACATCCGTATTTGAGTTCCATTTCTTTCATTCTGTTCTTTATCTCCTTGCTCACTTATTCTTGTTGACGATCCTGGTCTCATAGTTTCCGGTCGCGATATCGATGAAACGGACGAACAGGGATACCTTGTTGTCCTCGTTGAGTGCCTTCCAGACTCGGTCTGTGAAAACATCGATATTCTCTGTGAATGCTGTATCCAGTTCCAGTGCCCTGGGCTCTCCCTCGAAGCTCGGAAGCGGGTTTCCATCGCCCATATAGGTGGAAATGAAGCGGCCCTCTCCGGCTTTGGGGTTCTCATAGGCGAACGTATAGCGAAGGCAGGAAGAAGGATCTCCCTGATCGCTCTTCAAAATGGACATCGCGTAGTTAAACCTGTTCTTCTCAACATGCATGACGCCGGAGATCCTGGGTGTATAGTTGGGAGCATCAGGCTCAAATTCTCTTGAGCGGAGCGACTGCTCAAATGTGAACTGCTTGTCAAGTCCTTCGTAGATCGTATCCGTCTGATCACCGTTTGTCACGATCGTCTTGTTGCCGTAGACACGGACGGGCGCATAGATGATAAGGCTCGGATCTTCCATCTTGGAGGGATCAAATGCCTCTGTGCGGATACCCTCTCCTTCTTCCACGAAGATGCGGTTGCGGCTGTTGACGCTTCTGCCCATGATGAAATAAGCAGTCACAGCCTTAGCACCGTCGGCAGTTCTTCCGATCATGATGCCGCGGCCAGGATAACTTGTTTCTCTCAGAATTTTCTCAAAGTCTGCCAAAATATCTCTCCTCTCTGTTAAGTTCACCGAGAACTCCTCTCGGAATCCCCGGCAAACGGCCAACTACTGTAGACTTTGTACCAACACATTTCCGTTTTGCAAATGTATCATAAGGCAACTTCTTTCAATACGCAACGTTTTCCTTGCTGTCAGACCTCAACTTTTCTCTTTCCGCCCAGGAATGTGGGAAGATCATCCTCTCTTCCTTCCTTGATCCAGGTGGAATACTCCGCGGTAGCAGCGAACATGACATCGCCGGAAGAATTGAGCATCGTCTCGACGCTGTCCTGGATCACGCCGATGATAAATCCGACGCCGACGACCTGCATCGCGACATCATTGGAAATACCGAACAGTGAGCACGCCATGGGGATCAGTAGAAGGGATCCGCCGGCAACGCCGGAAGCGCCGCAGGCTGCAAGCGTGGACACAATACTGAGAAACAGCGCTGAGGGGATATCCACGTGAACACCCACTGTATTGGCAGCTGCCAGTGCCATGACAGTGATCGTGATCGCCGCACCATCCATGTTGATCGTCGCGCCCAAAGGAATGGATACCGAATACATGTCTCTGTCAAGTCCTAATTTCTCGCACAGTTCCATATTTACCGGGATATTAGCTGCGCTGCTTCGTGTGAAGAATGCGGTAATGCCGCTCTCCCTAAGGCATCTGAATACCAGCGGGTAAGGATTTCTCCTCATGAACAGGAACGCGATAAACGGATCGATCACAAGCGCCACAAACATCATGCAGCCGACGAGCACCACAAGGAGCCGTCCGTAATCTTTGAATACAGAAAGACCGTATTCGGAAACAGTGCTGAACACCAGACCGCAGATTCCGAAAGGCGCGAAATTGATGACCCCGCGGACCGCCATAGCAACTGCCTCGGACGCGTCCTTGAGCATCGTTCTGGTCTCGGCGGCCGCGATCTTCTTAAACGCGATTCCGAGGACCACAGCCCAGAACAGGATTCCGATATAGTTTCCGTTAATGATCGCTGACACCGGGTTCTCAACCATCTTCACAAGAAGATTCTGCAGGACCTCTCCGACGTTCTGCGGAACGGTATCAGACTGGGCGGCCTCGCCGAGTTTCAAAGTCACGGGAAACAGGAAGCTTGCTGTCACGCCTGCCGCTGCCGCAAGGAATGTGCTGAACATATAGAAGAACAGCACGAGTCCGAACTTGCGGTCCAGTTTGCTCTGTCCTGTACTGAGCGCGCTGATGATCAGCACAAAGACGAGGATCGGGGCAATTGCCCGCAGAGCTCCTACAAATAAAGTGCCGAACAGTCCTACCCAGGTCCAGCTCTTCAAAGTCACACCAAGGATCGCACCGATCACGAGACCGACCACGATCCTGAGGATCAGGCTGGTTTCAGTATACTTCTTAACTGCATTCTTTAGAAAATCCATAATTTCCCCCTTCGGTTTGAATAATAGTGATTTTCATTATAGCATTTCTATGCTTTATTTGTACACCGTTCCGACGCGTTAATCCTTTGAAGCGTTGATCGAGTCATACACCATAGAGGAGAGTTTCCTGATCTCCGGGATCCTGCCGCCGGTATCACTGCTCATGATGCACAAAATATAGGTACATTCGGGCGACCACACGATCGCGGCGTCGTTGTCCACGTTATCGAGCTCGCCGGTCTTATTTGCTGTTTCGACCTCTGCGGGCACGCCTGCGGGGATCTTTGAAGTCCTCTGCTGATCCCTGAGTGCCTCCAGGATCCTCTCCGATGCCTCTGCGCTCACATATTCTCCCTTCAGGACTTCCTCAAGCATCCTTCCGCAGTCACGGGCCGAAGTATAGTTCTCTGTTCCGTTCCACTCCAGCATTCTGCGGTTCAGTTCGGTCTCTTCGTATCCGTTTTCACTCGCGAACTCATTGATCTTGTCCATTGTACAGGCGTTTATCAGAGAATTCGCCGCTCCGTTATCGCTGATGGAGATCATCAGATCCGGCATATTACGGAAGCTGTCGGCGTCAAGCTCTCCCTCTTCAGCCAAAGTATAGAACTCGCCCGCAATAAACAGTTTGATCAGACTTGCCGCGACCATCTTCTCGTCGTCGCCGATCCCTATTACCTGATCTGTATCAAGCCTCTTCAAATAGAGCGACCACTTTCCTCCGAGCTTTCCGATCTCTTTTGTAAGGTCTTCTTCCAGCGCCTTCATCTCGACACTCGTCCTTGCATAAAGCTCTTTCTTATATCGTTCTGTTACCTCTCTGCCCGCACGTTCAATGATCTGTCCTGCCTCCCGGGCGGATCTCTCCGTTTTGCGCGCCGGCGCAAAGTTCGTGGAAGCCAGCATATCCCTCAGAGCCTGCGCTTTCTCTTCTTTGGCCCTTTCCTCCGCTCTGAGGCGTTCTTCCTCTCTTTTCCTCTCTTCTTCCTCCTCATCCTCTTCGTCCGGTTCTGTCACTGCCGCGTATTCTGTAGATCCTTCAGTCGATTCCTCTGCCGGGACAGCTGCAATCTCCTCTGTTGCAGCCAAATGGCTCTCCTCTGCATTTTCAGCGGCGGTTTCTTTTTTCTCCCCGAAATAAGCTTCGATTCCGTCTGCCATTCCCTGTACCATCACTTCTTGGAATTCATCGTCCTGCATTTTCCGGTCTTCTTCAGGGTTTGTCATAAAACCGAGCTCAATGATAGTGACAGGAACTGTGCACCAGTTTATTCCGGTCATTGTGTCTGTTTCCTGCACGTACTGCTTCCGGATCCCGGTCGCCTCTGTGTAACAGTCAAGGACAAGTTCGGATAACCTTCTGGAATCCTCATAGAATTCACTGTTATAAGGGTTTGAAGGTGTCTGACAGATCGTCATTGCCCCGTTGGCCGAGGAGCTGTCCGACCCGTTGGCGTGCACTCTGATAAACGCGTCCGCGTTTGCCTCATTGGCGATCTGAGCTCTCTCCGCGTTTGTGATGTCCACGTCATTTGTTTCCCGGATCATCAACACTTTGTATCCCCTTGCTTCGAGTTCATCCCTCAGCTGAAGGCTAATGTCCAGCGTCAGTTCATATTCCGGAACTCCCGTAGCAGTTCCCCTCGTCCCGCCTGCAACTTTTGTCTTAGTTTCCGATGCGCCCGGGCCAATGGGTTCCTGTCCGAAATTCCCCTTTTCCTGGTGTCCCGCATCGATCGCGATCAGATATTGTGATGCTTCTTCCTTCTCCATCTGTTCCTGTTCGATCCGCCTGGCTTCTTCGATCAGGCCGCTGTAATCTGCGCCTCCGATCGCGGAAGACGCAGCGAGTAACGCTGCCATTATGGCAGCTATTGGTCCGTTCATTCTCTATCCTCCCGATGCCGCATTATTATCCGCGGCCCTGTCCACAATAAACGCATTGATTATTCATTGTCGTTCATGTAAGATTCTAGCAAATCTCACGGGAAAATATTAACACATAATGCTTTTGTTTTTTTATATTTTTTGAGTTGACAAACAATCTTTGTTTTCGTATACTATAAAAGCTGACTGATGAAGCGGCAAATATGGCGAGATAGCTCAGCTGGCTAGAGCACGCGGTTCATACCCGCGGTGTCGAGGGTTCAAGTCCCCCTCTCGCTACG
>CACZJD010000006.1 GCA_902781325.1 uncultured Lachnospiraceae bacterium | reverse complement strand
TAAAGAGTTGAATATTAAGGAGGTACGTGAATGAGCAAAAGGGTATATCTATTCAACGAAGGCAGTGCCGACATGCGTAATCTCCTTGGCGGTAAGGGTGCGAACCTGGCTGAGATGACCAATATTGGTCTTCCGATCCCGAACGGTTTCACAATTTCCACCGAGGCGTGCACAGATTATTACAATGACGGCAAGACCATCAACGAGGACACACAGGCGCAGATCTTTAAAGCGCTGGAGTGGCTGGAAGGTGTGCAGGGCAAGAAGTTCGGCGATACGGAGAATCCGCTTCTGGTTTCCGTCCGCTCCGGTGCGAGAGCATCCATGCCCGGCATGATGGACACCATCCTCAACCTTGGTCTTAACGATGTGTCTGTAAAGGGCTTTGCCGCCAAAACCGGCAATCCCAGATTTGCCTATGATTCCTACAGAAGATTCATCCAGATGTTCTCTGATGTCGTTATGGGCATGAGCAAGACTTTCTTCGACAGCATTCTTGAAGCTGAAAAGAAGGCTCATGGTTATGTATATGACACAGAACTGAAGGCAGAAGATCTTCAGAATGTCATTGCCAAGTACAAAGAGATCTATGCGGAGAAGATGGGCGAGGAGTTCCCTCAGGATCCCAAGGTTCAGCTGATGGAAGCCATCAAGGCTGTTTTCCGTTCCTGGGACAATCCCAGAGCTAACTACTACAGAATGATGAACGATATCCCTTACGAGTGGGGTACCGCTGTCAACGTTCAGTCCATGGTATTCGGCAACATGGGCAATACTTCCGGTACCGGCGTTGCGTTCACACGTAACCCTGCAACCGGCGCAAAGGGTATTTTCGGTGAGTATCTGATCAACGCGCAGGGCGAAGACGTCGTCGCAGGTATCCGTACTCCTCAGCCGATCACACAGCTTGAGAAGGATCTTCCCGAGTGCTACAAGCAGTTCATCGCTATCGCTGACAGACTTGAGAAGCACTATCGCGACATGCAGGATATGGAGTTCACCATTGAGGAAGGCAAGCTGTACTTCCTGCAGACCAGAAACGGCAAGAGAACCGCACAGGCTGCTATCCAGGTTGCATGCGATCTGGTAGATGAAGGCATGATCACTCCTCAGGAAGCAGTTCTTCGTATCGAGGCCAAGAGCCTTGACCAGCTGCTGCACCCTGCTTTTGACGCTGCTGAGCTCAAGAACGGCAAGCAGATCGGCGAGGCGCTTCCCGCTTCTCCCGGCGCTGCTGCAGGCCGCATCTATTTCAACGCTGACGACGCTGTGGCTGCACATGCTGCAGGCAGCAGAGTCATCCTGGTCCGTCAGGAGACATCCCCCGAGGATATCGAGGGTATGCACGCTGCAGAGGGCGTTCTGACCATGCGCGGCGGCATGACCTCCCACGCGGCAGTTGTCGCGCGCGGCATGGGCACCTGCTGCGTATCCGGCTGCGGCGACCTCAAGGTCCATGAAGAAGAGAAGTTTATCGAGCTGGGCGGCTACACCATCAAGGAAGGCGAGTACATCTCCCTTGACGGCTCCACCGGCAAGATTTATCTCGGCGATATCCCTACGGTCGAGGCATCCATCTCCGGCAACTTCGAGAGAATCATGAACTGGGCAGACCAGTTCAGAAGACTGAAAGTCAGAACCAACGCCGACACCCCTGAAGATGCTGCAAATGCAGTCCGCATGGGTGCTGAAGGTATCGGTCTTACAAGAACCGAGCATATGTTCTTCAACCCTGAGAGAATCCCGAAGATCCGCAAAATGATCCTCTCCGATACAGTCGAAGAGAGAGAAGCGGCTCTGAACGAACTGATTCCTTTCCAGAAGGGCGACTTCAAGGGCATTTACAAGGCTATGGAAGGCAGACCGGTTACTATCCGTTTCCTGGATCCGCCGCTTCATGAGTTCGTTCCTACAACAGAAGAGGACATCAAGGAACTCGCCGATGAGATGGGTCTGTCCGTAGAAGTAGTCAAGGCCCGCTGCGATTCCCTGCACGAGTTCAATCCGATGATGGGTCACCGCGGCTGCCGTCTGGCTGTCACATTCCCTGAGATCGCTAAGATGCAGACCAGAGCTGTCATGGAAGCAGCAATCGAAGTCAATGCTGAGGAAGGCTATGACATCATCCCTGAGATCATGGTTCCCCTGGTAGGCGACAAGAAAGAGCTCGCGTTTGTCAAGAAGACCATCGTTGAGACCGCTGAGGAAGTCAAGAAGGAGAAGAACTCCGATATCGAGTACCGCATCGGTACAATGATCGAGATTCCCAGAGCAGCTCTTATGGCTGACGAGATCGCAGAGGAAGCCCAGTTCTTCAGCTTCCTGACTCAGATGACATTCGGCTTCTCCCGTGATGACGCAGGCAAGTTCCTGACCGACTACTACAAGAGCAAGATCTATGAGTCTGATCCTTTCGCACATCTCGACCAGAACGGTGTCGGCCAGCTGATCCAGATGGCTGCTGAGAAGGGCCGCAAGGTACGTCCCGACATCAAACTCGGCATCTGCGGCGAGCACGGCGGAGATCCCGCTTCCATCGAGTTCTGCAACAAGGTCGGCCTGACCTATGTTTCCTGCTCACCTTTCCGTGTACCGATCGCAAGACTGGCAGCTGCCCAGGCGGCGATCACAAACGGCGATGTGAAGTAATATCACAGCTGAATACGTTAAAAGGACTGCCGCAAACGCGGCAGTCCTTTTTTTAGAAATATTGTTTTCTGATAGATCAGATCCGGTCAGGCGAGTCCTTTCCACGTAATGCCGTAGACCTGCTCCATGACCTTGCGCACCTCGTCCATCATGTGCTGGCACGCTTCACTTTCGGTGGCAAACTGCATGAGACCGATCTTTCTTTTCTTTTCACTGAAGTATACTTCCCAGCTGTCCTGTTTGTTCTTTCCCATACAGATCCTTCCGCCGCGGGAACCGCCTTTGAGGTTATATAAATGAGAAGGAACAAGATGTTCTTTGAAGAATGCTTTGAGTTCTTTTACAGTCATAACTCTCCTCCTTATTTTGAAAATTGCCATAAGTAGTTTTGAAAACTACATATAATATAGCACCAGGCGCCATGGCTTTCAATATGCTTCACATTATTTTTTGTCTATAAATAAAATATTAAATATGAAAAAACGAGATGAATAAGTAAATAAGAGAAATAATGAGCAATAAAGAGAAATAATGAGATATTTGGGAAATATTCGGCGATTCATTCGGTTGCAAACAAAGGGGGATAAATCTATTATACCAACTAGAGTTAGCACTCGACATAAATGAGTGCTAACAACCGATCGCTGAATATATTAATAGATCATTCACGCATGATAAGGAGGCGTAAATATGAAGTTAGTACCTTTAGGAGACAGAGTCGTACTCAAACAGCTTGAGGCGGAGCAGACCACAAAGTCCGGCATCGTTCTTCCCGGACAGGAGAAAGAAAAACCCCAGCAGGCGGAAGTCATCGCTGTCGGCCCCGGCGGAGTTGTTGACGGCAAAGAGATAAAGATGGAAGTTAAGGCCGGTGACAAGGTCATCTATTCCAAGTATGCGGGAACAGAAGTCAAGCTCGAGGATGAGAAGTTTATCATCGTCAAGCAGAATGACATTCTGGCAGTGATCGAATAAATAAGACGGCACTATTTTGAGTTTAGAAAAGAGGTAATAATACTATGGCAAAAGATCTCAAACACGGCACAGACGCCAGAGTGGCAATGGCAGCCGGAATCAACAAACTTGCGGATACAGTAAAGATCACACTTGGACCTAAGGGCAGAAATGTTGTCCTTGATAAGTCCTACGGCGCACCTACGATCACGAACGACGGCGTTACGATCGCTAAGGAGATCGAGCTCGAGGATAATTTTGAGAACATGGGCGCACAGCTGGTCAAGGAAGTTGCCACCAAGACAAACGACGTGGCTGGCGACGGCACAACTACCGCTACAGTCCTTGCACAGGCTATGATCAACGAGGGTATGAAGAACCTGGCTGCAGGCGCAAACCCGATCGTTCTCAGAAAAGGTATGAAGAAAGCTACAGACGCAGCAGTCGAAGCTATTAAGAAAATGAGCACACCTGTCAACGGCAAGGCGCACATTGAAAACGTAGCTACTATTTCTTCCGGCGACGCAGAGGTCGGCAAGATGGTTGCAGACGCTATGGAGAAGGTCTCCAAGGACGGCGTCATCACCATTGAGGAGTCCAAGACAATGCTTACTGAGCTGGATCTGGTCGAAGGCATGCAGTTCGACAGAGGCTACATCAGTGCGTATATGGCAACCGATATGGACAAGATGGAAGCGGTTCTGGACGATCCTTACATCCTGATCACAGATAAGAAGATCTCCACGATCCAGGACATCCTTCCTCTTCTTGAGCAGATCGTCAAGATGGGCGCGAAGCTCCTGATCATTGCTGAGGATGTTGAAGGTGAGGCTCTCACAACTCTGATCGTCAACAAGCTGCGCGGCACATTCAGCGTAGTTGCTGTCAAGGCTCCCGGTTATGGTGACAGAAGGAAAGCAATGCTCGAGGATATCGCGATCCTGACAGGCGGCACAGTGATCAGTTCCGATCTTGGTCTTGAACTCAAGGATGCCACTATTGATCAGCTCGGCCGCGCCAAGAGCGTCAAGGTTGAGAAAGAGAATACTGTCATCGTTGACGGCCTCGGCGACAAGAAGGCTCTTGCTTCCCGCGTCGCGCAGATCAAGAAGCAGATCGAAGAGACCAAGTCCGATTTCGGCGCAGCCACCGAGACTGAGATGAAAGAGGCAAAATATCGCATGGAGGATGCTCTGAACGCTACCCGCGCGGCAGTGGAAGAGGGTATCATCCCCGGCGGCGGAAGCGCATACATCCACGCGTCCAAGGCTGTCGAGAAGGCTGTAGAGAGCCTCGAAGGCGACGAGAAGACCGGTGCCCAGATCGTTCTGAAGGCTCTGGAAGCTCCTCTTAACCAGATTGCTGAGAACGCCGGACTTAACGGCGCTGTCATCGTAAACAAGGTAAAAGAGTCCGAAGAGGGAATCGGTTTTGACGCATATACTGAGAAGTATGTGAATATGATCGAAGACGGAATCCTGGATCCCGCTAAGGTTTCCAGAAGCGCTCTGCAGAACGCTACTTCCGTAGCATCCAGCTTCCTGACAACTGAAGCTGCAGTCGCTACGATCAAGGAGCCCCTTCCTCCGATGCCCGCAGGCGGCGCAGGGATGATGTGATAATAAACCAGCGCCCCGAAAAAATGCAAAAAATAAGACCAGATGAGCTCGCTCATCTGGTCGTTTTTTTGTATTTTTTCGGGGCGGCCAAGACGCGGAGCGTCTCTGGCCGCCCACAGTCCGGAATGCGAAGCATTTCGGACTTGGGTGCTGTATTATTCTCACATCCCTGACATAGCGCGGAGCATTCCTGACAGTAATCTGACAATTCTATTTGACGGACTTGGCAAATAATCTTATAATGGCAGTACTTTATTAAAAGTTTATAAAAACCGAAAGGATCAGATCGCGAATATGGCCGATACTATCGTCAAAAGGGGCTTCGAAGAGTTTGACAGGGGCACCATAGAGAATATCGCAGAGTATTTAAGTCCGGAAGAACTTTATTCGGATGTTATTGACCGTGTCCGGAGATATCATCCCTCAGATGATATTTCACTGATCGAGAAGGGCTATGAAGTTGCGAAGAAAGCCCATGAGGGACAGAAGCGCAAGTCCGGGGAACCGTACATCATTCATCCGCTCTATGTAGCTCTGATCCTGGCAGATCTGGAGCTGGACAAAGAGACGATCACGGCAGGTCTTCTTCATGACGTGGTAGAAGATACGATCATGACCAATGAGGAGATCGAGGAGCAGTTCGGCTCGGATGTCGCCCTTTTAGTAGATGGTGTTACCAAACTGGAAAAACTCAAACTCTCCGGCGACTATCAGGATAAGACCCAGGTACAGCAGGAGGAGCAGGCGAGAAATCTGCGCAAGATGTTCCTGGCCATGGCCAAGGATATCCGCGTTATTTTGATCAAACTGGCTGACCGTCTTCACAATATGCGCACACTCGGACACATGCCTCCGGAGAAACAGATCCGCATAGCCCAGGAGACCCTTGACATCTATTCGCCCATTGCGTCCAGACTGGGAATTTCCATGATCAAGGTGGAACTGGACGATCTTTCCCTCAAATATCTCAAACCCGACATTTACTATGATCTCGTAGAGAAGGTGGCGCAGCGCAAATCCGAAAGGGAGCGGTATGTGCAGGAGATCGCTGTCGAGGTGGCGGAGCATATCAAAGAAGCCGGCATCGAAGGCAAGGTAGACGGCCGCGTCAAACATTTTTTCAGTATACATAAGAAAATGGTGAACCAGGGGAAATCTCTGGATCAGATATATGATCTGTTTGCGGTGAGGATCATTGTGAATTCAGTGAAGGACTGCTATGCGGCACTCGGCATCATCCATGAGATGTATAAGCCGATCCCAGGCAGGTTTAAGGACTACATCGCAATGCCCAAGCCCAATATGTACCAGTCGCTGCACACGACTTTGATCGGACCCACAGGCCAGCCCTTTGAGATCCAGATCCGTACATTCGCAATGCACAGGGCTGCCGAATACGGTATCGCGGCGCACTGGAAGTATAAGGAACAGTCCGACGGCAAGAAGGTCGAGAACAAGGAAGAGGAGAAACTGACCTGGCTTCGGCAGATCCTTGAGTGGCAGCGGGACATGTCGGACAACAGGGAATTCATGGATCTTTTGAAGAGCGATCTGGATCTGTTTTCCGACAGCGTGTACTGCTTTACACCCAGAGGAGAAGTCAAGAACCTCCCCGCAGGTTCTACACCCATTGACTTTGCCTATTCTATTCACTCTGCTGTGGGCAACCGCATGATCGGAGCCAGAGTAAACGGCAGGATCGTCAATATAGATTATAAGATCAGAAACGGCGACCGGATCGAGATCATCACATCCCAGAACTCCAAGGGACCGAGCCCTGACTGGCTCGGCATTGCCAGAAGCGCCTCAACACGCAACAAGATCAACCAGTGGTTCAGAAGGGAGATGAAGGAAGAGAACATAAGCAGGGGAAGAGAGCTCATGCTCTCATACTGCAAGTCAAAGGGCTATGTTCTCTCGGATCTTCTCAAACCCGAATATAAAGAAGCGATACTGAAGAAGTACGGATTCAGGGAGTGGGACGCTGTCCTCGCGGCAATCGGCCACGGCGGTATCAGAGAAGGTCAGATCGTCAACAAACTTCATGAACTTTACGAAGAGGATCACAAGAAGCAGATCACGGACGAGGAAGTGCTCAGAGAGATCTCCGAGCATAAGCCCCACATGCACAGCAAGGGGCAGAGTTCCATCATCGTCAAGGGCATACACGATGTAGCGGTAAGATTCTCCAAATGCTGCAATCCTGTTCCCGGAGATGAGATCGTCGGCTTTGTGACAAGAGGCCGCGGCGTCTCGATCCACCGGGCGGACTGCATCAATGTGATCAATCTCGATGAAGAAAACCGGGGAAGGATCATTGAGGCCTCCTGGGTAGACGGAGCGGAGGATGAGAAGGAAGCCGGCTTTGTCTGTGAGATCAATATCTACGCCAACGACAGGGCGGGGCTTCTCAACGATGTGACGAGAAACTTTTCGGAGAGAGATATCAATATACTGAAAGTCAATACTATGACCAGCAAACACGGTATCGCGACGCTGACCATCAGTTTTGAGGTCAAGAGCGCCAAGGAACTGCAGGAGATCTGCGGCAAACTCCAGAATATCCGCGGAGTGCAGGCAGTAAAGAGAACGAACGGCTGACAGATCAGCCGGAGGGGACCGATGAAGAAAATAGAGATCAGAAGTTATATGGTCGGCATGGTCCAGACCAACGTTTATTACCTTCACAGAGAAGGAGAGTCCGCGGCGATCATATTTGACCCTGCTGATTACGGGCGGGAGATCTTCGAAGCGCTTACGAAGCAGGGGCTTGAGATCAAGGCGATCTTTCTCACCCACGGTCATTTTGACCACATAAGCGGCGTAAAGGCACTAAAAGAGGCGTGCGGAGCGCCTGTATATGCCAGCGCGCTCGAGAGAGACCTGCTGGAGGACCCTCAGCTCAACGGCTCTGCAGACATCGGAAGACCGGTAACGGTTACGGCCGACCGCTATCTGATCGACGGCGAGAGTGTTACCGAGGCCGGCATGACTATGCGGGTCATCTCAACGCCGGGACACACAGAGGGCGGCTGCTGTTACTATTTTGACGCGGAAGAGACCGGCGGAGCGCCGATGCTCATAAGCGGCGATACTCTTTTTGAACAGTCTGTTGGAAGAACGGATCTGCCTACCGGTGATATGCAGGATCTGGTGGAGTCGATCCGGACAAAGCTCTATGTCCTTCCTGACGAGACGGAAGTTTACTGCGGACACGGGGGGAGCACGAGCATCGGATACGAGAAGAAATACAACTTTTTCGTGCACGGCTGATGCCTGTGCGCGGAAAGGTCTGAATGGATACAAATGATCGCTGTAGAAAATATAGAATTATATAGATACGAAATACACTCTCTCCTGAAAGCCTTTTACCCTCAGGAGACAGTCAAGGTATTTGTCGGTGAGCCGGATTTAAGGAAATATCCTGAACCGGCTTTTCTGCGTGCGGATTTTTCGGAGAGCAGTATCGAGATGGCGCTTCTGCCGGAGGGCGCACCTGACCCGGAGGCGCATGCCCCGCTCACAAGAAGGATCAATGCGCCCGATGGAACGGCCTTTGACAAGAAGAGTCCCGCCTGCAAGAACGCGGCAAAGCATATGCTTTATGAGATGCTCTCGGAATACACGGGAACAGTTCTGCCCTGGGGGGAACTGATCGGGATCAGGCCGACCAAGATCGCCATGGGAAGGCTTCGCGGAGGGGATACTCCGGAGGAAGCGGCTATGTATATGCAGAGGGAGCACCTTGTGAGCCGCGAGAAAGCTGAACTGGCGGCCGAGATCGCTGAGCGGGAGAGGAGGATCCTCTCCGGCATTCATTATGAAAACGGATACAGTCTCTATGTAGGGATTCCGTTCTGCCCCACGACCTGTCTGTACTGCTCCTTTACTTCATTTCCTCTCACATCCTGGAAGAGCAGGGTGGACGAATATCTCGACGCCCTTGAGAAGGAAATGGAGGCCTCTGCGCCCCTTATGGAGGGCAAAATACTGGATACGCTCTACATCGGCGGCGGAACCCCCACAACCCTGGATCCCCCGCAGTCTGAGAGACTGATCGGGATGATCAGGCAGTATTTTGACCTTTCGGCTCTGCAGGAGTTCACGGTGGAAGCCGGAAGGCCGGACAGTATCGACGCGGATAAACTTGCGGTCCTTAAAGAATGCGGAGTCGGCAGGATCAGTGTTAATCCCCAGACAATGCGGGACACTACACTGAAACTGATCGGAAGGCAGCACAGTGCCGCACAGACGGAAGCCGCCTTCAGACTCGCCCGCGAGGAGGGATTTGACAATATCAATATGGATATTATCCTCGGACTTCCCGGAGAGACGCAGGAGGACGTGCAGTATACGATCGATAAGATTAAAGAACTGGGACCGGATGACCTCACTGTTCACTCCCTTGCGATCAAGCGGGCGTCTAAACTCCAGAAATGGATCGAGAAGAACGGGTTTTCCTCAATCAACAATACGGACGAGAGTATGAAGATCGCCGCGCAGGGAGCGGCGGATATGGGCATGCACCCTTATTACCTCTACAGGCAGAAAAACATGTCCGGGAACTTTGAGAACGTCGGCTACGCCAGAGAAGGCAAGGCGGGGATCTACAATATTCTCATCATGGAAGAGAAACAGTCTATTCTGGCACTGGGAGCAGGCAGCATTTCCAAAGGAGTCTTCGAAGGCGGGCGGATCGAAAGATGCGATGACGCCAAGGAAGCAGCCATCTATATCGATCACATAGACGAGATGATCGAAAGGAAAAGAAAACTATTCGGAGATCAAAACAGTCTTGCAAACTGAGGTGAAATTGTGTTATAGTACCCGAAGTTTGTCGATATTATTCGATATTGTTTGACAAAATAATCGATATTACAAAGAATTGTGAGACGATTCGGGACAGACTAATAAAACGATACATAAGAGGTAGAAATGGCAGCAGCACGCAAGCGCAAACACAACCTGGTAATTGTGGAGTCCCCGGCAAAGGTCAAGACCATAAAGAAGTTTCTGGGAAGCAACTATGACGTGGCGGCAAGTTACGGACATGTAAGGGATCTTCCCAAGAGCAGGATGGGGATCGATGTCGATCACGATTACGAGCCGAAATATATAACGATCCGGGGCAAGGGTGAACTTCTGGCCGACCTCAGGAAAAAGGTAAAGAAGGCCGACCGTATATATCTGGCGACGGACCCTGACCGGGAAGGAGAAGCGATCTCATGGCACCTTGTCGCTGCGCTCAAGCTCGACGAGATGAAGGACAAGGAGATCTACAGGATCACCTTCAATGAGATCACCAAAAAAGCGGTCACAGAGTCTTTGAAGAATCCGCGGAGCATAGATATCAATCTTGTGGACGCGCAGCAGACCAGAAGGATCCTGGACAGAGTCGTGGGATATAAGATCTCCCCTCTTCTGTGGGCCAAGGTCAAGAGAGGCCTGTCAGCCGGAAGAGTTCAGTCTGTCGCCCTCAGAATGATCGGAGACAGAGAAGAAGAGATTAACGCGTTCATTCCTCAGGAGTATTGGACGCTTGACGCGATGCTGACAGCGGATGGCTCTGAGGAGCCCTTCACAGTCCATTACTACGGCAGGATGTCGCAGGACACCAAACCCGTGAAGCAGGAGCTGGAGAACGATGCGCAGGTAAAAGAGATCACAGAGGCGCTCGGAGAAGCGCACTTTGAAGTCGCGGAAGTGAAGAAGTCAGAGCGCAGCAGAAAATCTCCGCTGCCCTTTACCACTTCAACTCTGCAGCAGGAGGCCAGCCGTGCGCTGAACTTCTCCACCCAGAAAACAATGAGAGTCGCACAGCAGCTCTACGAGGGCGTCGAGATCAAAGGCAGCGGAACAGTAGCGCTGATCACCTATCTCAGAACGGACAGCACCCGTGTTTCGGATGAAGCGCAGGCTATGGCGGCAGACTACATCGCAGAGCACTATGGCGATGAGTATCTTCTCGTAAGAGAGAAGAACGGAAAGAATGAAGGCAAGATCCAGGACGCGCACGAAGCCATTCGTCCCACGGATCTTGGAAACCTGCCCTCTGCAATCAAGGATTCGCTCTCGAGAGACCAGTACCGTCTTTATAATCTGATCTGGAAGAGGTTCCTTGCCAGCCGTATGAGCGCCGCAAGATACGAGAACACACAGGTCAGGATCACAGCGGACCAGAGCTATGTTTTTACTGCTTCCACATCCAGACTTCTCTTTGACGGCTATCAGTGCGTTTATAACCAGGAGGAAAATGAGGATAAGGGAGAGAAATTGTCCGTCAATCTCAGCAGAGAGAGCGTTCTTTCTCTCGAGAGATTTGAACCCAGACAGCACTTCACGCAGCCTGCGCCGCATTATACAGAGGCCTCTCTCGTAAAGGCCCTGGAGGAGCAGGGGATAGGCCGTCCCAGCACTTACGCGCCGACGATCACTACCATCCTCGCCAGACACTATATTGTCAAAGAGGACAAGAACCTCTATATGACTGAACTCGGCGAAGTCGTCAACTCTATGATGAAGCGCGCGTTTCCCTCTATAGTGGATCCCGCCTTTACGGCCCAGCTCGAGGGACTGCTCGACGGAGTCGCTGAGGGCAATGTGAAGTGGAAGACGGTCATTGAAAACTTCTACCCGGACCTGGATGAAGCGGTCAGCCAGGCGGAGACCGATCTGGAGAAAGTAAAGATCGCGGACGAGGAGACTGAGGAGGTCTGCGAAAACTGCGGCAGACATATGGTGATCAAATACGGTCCCCACGGAAAATTCCTCGCCTGCCCCGGATTTCCGGAATGCCATAATACCAAGCCTTATTATGAAAAGATCGGCGTGGCATGCCCGAAATGCGGAAAGGAGATTGTTGTCAGAAAGACCAAAAAGGGCCGTAAATACTACGGATGTATGGGAAATCCCGAGTGTGACTTTATGAGCTGGCAGAAACCGTCCGACAAAAAGTGTCCCAAATGCGGCGGACTGATGCTTGAGAAGGGAAACAAACTTGTCTGTGAAGACAGAGAGTGCGGTTATATGGAGAACAGGCCTGAAGAGTGATCGCGGCCGTGAGGTATGATCACAGATTCAGAATATGGAAAGGCCAGGTGGAGAATTGAACAGATCGGCTATGATCGGCAATGTAAAACTGCTGGATAATACAAGAAAGATTGAGAGACTGCTGCACAACAATGACACGGGAAAGGTCGTGTTTAATGATATCTGCAGAGTGATGAGCGATGTTCTTGAATCCAATATTCTCGTGATCAGCAAGAAGGGAAAAGTGCTCGGATTCGGCGAATTCGGCGGGATCCCCGCGCTGAGCGAACTCATCACGGATCAGGTGGGAACTTTTATTGATCCCTCCCTCAATGAGAGATTCCTCGGCGTTCTGTCCACGAACGAGAATGTGAACCTCGGAACTCTGGGGTTTGTCAAAGAAGAGGACTGTGACAATGTCGGCATCATCGCTCCTATTGAGATCGCCGGCGAGAGACTCGGAACAGTTTTTATTTATAAAAACAGCGAAGGTTTCGATATTGATGATATCATTCTCTGCGAATACGGCACTACAGTTGTGGGACTGGAAATGCTCAGAGCCGTCACGGAAGAGACCGCGGAGGAGAGCCGCAAGATCAATGTTGTCAAGTCTGCCATCAACACACTGAGTTATACGGAGATGCATGCGATCGTGCATATCTTCGAGGAACTTAACGGGATCGAGGGAATCCTTGTGGCGAGCAAGATCGCGGATAAGGCAGGGATCACAAGAAGCGTTGTTGTAAATGCTCTGAGAAAATTTGAATCCGCCGGCGTGATCGAGTCCCGTTCCTCGGGAATGAAGGGAACTTACATCAAGGTCCTCAATGACGCGATCTACGGGGAACTCAAAGAACTCAAAAAGCAGGTCGAGCCTGAGAATCAGAGACAGTGAATTGCGGTCAATGATCAGAACACGGAACTTAAGTAAAAAGTGAGAGAGTCCGCACAAGAAATACTTGTGCGGACCTTTTGATTGTGGTAATATTCTAATGTTGCGTAATAGTAAGCACGCATTTTCGGCATATACCGGTGCTCTACCCGGGCTCTGACCCGGCAGGGTGGTAGCGAACCTTCACAAATGCTTACGGAAATGCGGAAGAACAAACCAAACACGGAGGAAAAGAAATGAGTGTTGTATCAATGAAACAGCTGCTTGAAGCAGGCGTGCACTTCGGACATCAGACAAGGCGCTGGAACCCCAAGATGGCTCCCTATATTTTCACAGAGAGAAACGGGATCCACATCATCGACCTTCAGAAATCTGTTGTAAAGGTTGACGAGGCCTACAGAGCAGTATTTGAGATCGCTGAGCAGGGCGGCACGCTTCTGTTCGTAGGAACCAAGAAGCAGGCTCAGGACGCAGTCAAGTCTGAGGCAGAGCGCTGCGGCATGTACTATGTAAACGAGAGATGGCTCGGCGGCATGCTGACCAACTTCAAGACCATCCAGGGCAGAATCGAGCGCCTCAAGAAGATCGAAGCTATGTCTCAGGACGGCACATTCGACGTACTTCCCAAGAAAGAAGTTGCTAAGCTGAACAAGGAGTGGGAGAAGCTTGAGAAGAACCTCGGCGGTATCAAAGAGATGACTCACATTCCGGATGCGATCTTCGTTATCGACCCCAAGAAGGAGAGAATCTGCGTAGCAGAGGCACACGCTCTGGGAATCACTCTGATCGGTATCGGCGACACAAACTGCGATCCCGAAGAGCTTGATTACATCATCCCCGGCAATGACGACGCGATCCGCGCTGTCAAGCTGCTTTGCAGCAAGATGGCTGACGCTGTCATCGAGGCAAGACAGGGCGAAGAGAACGTTGACACTTCCGAGCAGGATGCGCTGGCTCAGGAGTCCGCTGCAAGCGAGGCTGAGCAGGCACAGGAGGGTACTCTGTAATCCCCTTGATAAGTATAGATTCTGTCGGATATACAGTATTGTGAAATAGAGAGGTATAATTATGGCAATTACAGCAGCACAGGTTAAGCAGCTCAGAGACGTTACAGGCGCCGGCATGATGGACTGCAAGAAGGCCCTCACCGAGTGCAACGGCGATATGGATGCAGCAGTAGAGTTCCTCAGAAAGAAGGGACAGGCTAAGGCTGAGAAGAAAGCAAACAGGATCGCGGCAGAAGGTATCTGCTACATCGCACAGGATGGCGATACAAAGGCAGCAGTTGTCGAAGTTAACTCCGAGACTGACTTTGTAGCCCAGAACGAGAAGTTCCGCACATACGTGGCAAAGGTTGCTCAGCAGGCTCTGAACACAGCAGCTGAGGATATCGACGCATTCATGGGCGAAGCTTGGGCAGAGGATACAGCTAAGACTGTTAAAGATTCCCTTGTTGATATGATCGCTGTTATCAGCGAGAAGCTCAGCATCCGCAGATTCAAGAAGATCGAAGAGACAGAAGGCTGCGTAGTTACTTACCTTCACGGCCAGGGCAGGATCGGCGTTATCGTTGACGCTAAGACTGCAGTTGTCAATGACGAGATCAAGACCGCTCTTACAAACGTAGCCATGCAGATTGCGGCTATGAATCCCAAGTATATCAGCCAGGCTGATATCCCGGATGATTACAAAGAGCACGAGAAAGAGATCCTTCTCGCTCAGGCGATCGAGGAGAACAACAAACTCCCCGAGAACAAGAGAAAACCTCAGAATATCATCGAGAAGATGCTCATCGGCAGATTGAACAAAGAGTTCAAGGAAATCTGCCTCCTCGACCAGGTCTATGTCCGCGCTGAGGACGGCAAGCAGACTGTAGGTCAGTATCTTGATCAGGTCGGCAAGGCAAACGGAACCAAGATCATCATCAAAGAGTTCGTTCGCTTCGAGACCGGCGAAGGCATCGAGAAGAGACAGGACAACTTCGCTGAGGAAGTAATGGCTCAGGCAGGTGCTGCTGCGAAGTAATCCCTCGGGACCCGATAATCTGAACTGTATTCAGGCGCTGTGCGTATACTGCACAGCGCCTGTTTCACTTCATACAAGAATAAAGGTTTGGAGACGGTTCACAAATAAGACTTATTTATAGTATTTTGATTCGGGCAACTGTGTTGTATAATGTGGAATCAGAAGAATACCCTTGGACGGAGGATCACATTGAAGTTCAGAAAGATCAATGATACGACAATAAACTGCATAATAACTCAGGATGACCTTAAAAAGCACGGCATCGACCTGGACGATCTCTTCGACCGCAGGAAGAATGCAGTGGAGTTCATCAGGAGGATCATTATAAAGGCAGCCAGTTCAGTAAATCTGAACATTAAGAATGACTATACATCCATGCGGATCTCTGTCCTTCCGGACCAGTCCGTGAGTCTTACGATTTCCCAGGACCCTGTGGAATCGGCGAAGATCCTGGAACACAAGGAAATGGCTGCGCAGCCGGCGGAGAGAAAGACGGCGGCTCCGGAAATGATGAGGCGCGCGCCAGGGCGCAGGATGCCTGCCGCGATATCAGATAACGGCACTTACATTTTCCGGTTTGCGGCTGTCATGGATACAGTAAAATGCTGCAGGATACTCGCCTCCTGCAGAGGAATAGAGACATCGCTCTATTTTGTCAAAGAGACAGGGGACTATTATTTGCTGATCAGTAAGGGCGCTGATCCCGCCGAGGACTATAGCAGTATTGTGCTCAGCCTCAACGAATTCGGCGAAATGGTGTCCTGCGATGAAGTTACCCTGGCTTATATGAAAGAGCACAGCGAGTGCATTTTAAGAAGCAGAGCGGCACAGCAGATTTCGGAGATTTACAGTTGAACGCGAAGAGTAATCCGGAAAGCCGTCTGAATCAGTATATCGCGTCGTGCGGCGTATGCTCCAGAAGAGAAGCGGACCGCATGATCGAATCGGGCAGAGTGAATGTAAACGGCATCCCTGCAGTCCGGGGAATGCGTGTCAAGGGAACAGATGAGGTGACGGTGGACGGACGTCCCCTCAGGGGATCCCTGAACAAGGTCGTGGTTGCATTTTACAAACCTGTCGGTGTCACCTGCACTGAGCGTGACCGGCATGCGGACAGAACGCTTAATGAAGCCTTTTCTTTTCCTGTCAGACTGACCTACGCCGGACGGCTCGACAGGGATTCGGAAGGGCTTCTTCTGATGACTAATGACGGGGATCTCATCGACAAAATGATGAGAGGGGCCAACGGCCACGAAAAAGAGTATATTGTGCGCGTAAGGAGCAGGATCTCCGATGCCGCCATCGAACACTTCAGAAGAGGTGTCAGGCTCAGGGAACTGGGTGTCACTACGCGTCCCTGCCGGGTGGAACGTCTGGGGGACTTCACTTTCAGGATCGTTCTTACTCAGGGCCTGAACAGGCAGATCCGCAGAATGTGCCGGGCAGAGGGAAACGAAGTTGTAAAACTTAAGAGAGTGAGAGTGCTCAATATAGAACTCGGAGCCATGAAACCCGGTGAACAGCGGATCATCAGGGGAGAGGAACTGGAGGAACTCTGCAGAATGGTTTCGAATCCTTGAAAGGGTGTAAAATGGAACAGGAAATGAAGGCCGCAAACAGTATGGGGACAGTTACGGACAAAAAGCTCACCGAAGCGGAGAAGAGCCGGATGAAAGAGCTCACGGAGATACTCAACCGCGCCTCGGAAGCCTATTATAATAAAGACACCGAGATCATGAGCAACTTCGAGTATGACAAACTGTATGATGAGTTGTCGGAACTTGAGAAGCGCACCGGAATCGTTCTGGCCGGGTCACCAACAGTACATGTCGGTTATACCGCGGCCGATGAGCTGCCCAAAGAGAGGCATGAGAGCCCTATGCTGTCTCTCGATAAGACGAAAGACCGCGCCGCGCTGGCTGAGTGGCTCGGGGACAAGGAAGGGCTTCTTTCCTGGAAACTGGATGGACTCACGGTCGTTCTGACTTATGAAAACGGAACCCTGGTCAAGGCTGTCACGAGAGGCAACGGAGAGATCGGTGAAGTGATCACGGATAACGCAAAAGTGTTTAAGAACCTCCCGGTACACATCCCCTGTAAAGAGCCCCTGACTCTCCGCGGAGAGGCTGTTATCCGCTATTCGGATTTCGAGAAGATAAACGAGGAATTAGAGGCGGAGGCTGCAGCTTCCGGGAATCTTTCAGACGTCCGCTACAAGAACCCCAGAAATCTCTGCAGCGGAAGCGTAAGGCAGCTCAATAACCGGATCACGGCGAAGCGGCGTGTGCGCTTTTATGCTTTCTCGCTGGTGAAAGCCGGCAATCAGGATTTTGACAATTCCAGGCAGAAACAGATGGAGTTTTTGCAGAAACAGGGCTTTGAGACAGTTGAATCGGTCCGCGTCAATGCCGGTAATGTCGCAGAGACAGTTGACGGGTTTGAGCGAAGGATCGCTTCAAACGACCTGCCTTCGGACGGTCTTGTCCTCACCTTCGATGATATAGCTTACGGGGAATCTCTGGGGACCACTGCCAAATTCCCCCGAAACTCGATCGCCTTTAAGTGGGCGGACGAGATTCAGGAGACCACGCTGACGGAAGTGGAGTGGAGCGCCAGCCGCACAGGACTGATCAATCCTGTGGCAGTATTTGAACCCGTGGAACTGGAAGGTACGACGGTAAAGAGAGCCTCGGTCCACAATGTCAGTATTGTAAAGGAACTGAAACTGGGGATCGGCGACAGGATCACGGTCTACAAGGCCAATATGATCATACCTCAGATCGCGGAGAACCTGACCGGGTCCGGCACTCTTGAGATTCCGTCCAAATGTCCTGTCTGCGGGCAGGATACCAGGATCAGGCAGGACAATGATACGGAGGTCCTGGTCTGTATGAACCCTGACTGCGCCGCGAAAAAAATCAAAGCTTTTTCACTCTTTGTCAGCCGCAGCGCCATGAACATAGACGGGCTCTCCGAGATGACTTTGGAGAAGCTGATCGCGGCAGGACTGATCCACAATTTTGCAGACATTTACCATCTCGACATCCACAGAGATGTGATCGAGGATATGGACGGATTCGGAAAGAAATCCTGTGACAAACTGCTCGAAGCAGTTGAGAGATCCAGAGAGACCACGCTTTCGAGAGTGCTGTGCGCAGTGGGTATTCCCGGGATCGGGATCTCGGGCGCCAGGATCCTCTGTGCGAATTTTGATGACGATGCAGATAAGATCAGAGAGGCGGACAGAGAGACGCTCTCTTCAGTGGAAGGAATCGGTCCGGTTCTTGCGGAGAATATTGCCGGTTACTTTGAAGATGAACGCACATCCTCTGCGTTTGACGCGCTCCTTACAGAACTTCATATTATCAGGGAGAAGAAGCAGGACGCGCCTCAGACCCTTGCGGGCAAGACATTTGTCATCACAGGAAAAGTGAATCATTTTGCCAATCGCGATGAACTCAAGGCAAGGATCCTGAGCCTTGGCGGAAAAGCCGCGGGAAGCGTGTCCGCCAAGACGGACTATCTGATCAATAATGACGTGACTTCAACGTCATCCAAGAATAAGAAAGCCAGGGAACTCGGAATTCCTATCCTCTCGGAAGAGGATTTTCTTGCAATGATCAGCGGAGAATAAAGAATACGGAGGAACTATTATGCCTATCAAAATACAGAATGACCTGCCGGTCAAGGAAATACTGGAGAAGGAAAACCTGTTCGTGGTGGATGAAAACCGCGCGACACATCAGGATATCCGCCCCCTGCAGCTCTGTATTCTGAATCTGATGCCCAAGAAGGAGGAGACGGAACTCCAGCTTCTGAGGATGCTGTCCAACACACCGCTGCAGATCGATATCACTTTTATGAGGATGAGCTCCCATAAATCACTCAACACACCGATCTCCCATCTGCAGAAGTTTTACTATACTTTTGAGGAACTCAAAGATCAGAGATTTGACGGTTTGATCATAACGGGAGCCCCTGTAGAAAAGATGGAGTATGAGCAGGTAGACTACTGGCCGGAACTCTGCGACGTTTTCGCCTGGAGCAAGACTAATGTGTTCAGTACTTTCCATATCTGCTGGGGAGCCCAGGCCGGTCTCTATTATCATTACGGACTCCAGAAGAGAATGCTTTCGGAGAAACTGTTCGGCGTATACTCCCATAAAGTGCGCCACAGAAGAGAGCCGCTGGTCCGGGGATTCGACGATTATTTCCTGATCCCCCACAGCCGCTATACCGAGGTGCCTGCAAGGGCGCTTCACGGGTGCAAGGATCTGAGGATCCTGGCGGAATCCGAAGAAGCCGGAGTTCTGCTGTGCATGTCCAGGGACGGAAGGATGATCTTTATCATGGGACACGCGGAATATGACCGCAACACTCTGCGCGATGAGTACTTCAGGGACGCGCGCAAGGGGCTGGGCACCGCGATCCCGATCAACTATTTCCCCGACGATGATCCGGAAAAGAAACCGCTTCTGGAGTGGCGCGCCCACAGCTATCTCCTGTACAGCAACTGGCTCAACTATTACGTCTATCAGCGGACACCTTATGATCTGAACGAGATCCGCTGAAGAAACCTTCCGTTCCCTCTAAAAGGAAGCGGTCCCGAAGTTTGGAGAACAGGACAACAGTATGGATGATCTGCATTTAAAACAAACAGAGAAGAGATGCTTTTCGGTGCTCTCCGGCACATCAAAAAACAGTGAAGAGTTCATGGATTCTCCCACCTTTTTCCTGAGCAGAGCGACACTGAGAGACCGGCTCTGGCTGCTGATCTTTCTCGAGGCGCTGATCGCGATCGAGAATGGATCCGAGGAATACTTTGAGACGGATTATATTATGGCTGTCAACGAGTACCTTGTCAGGAGATCGGATCTTTCCGTGCGAATGCTCAACACATGGATCGAGGGGCAGAATTTTCGTTCCATGCAGGAGGTGACGGATTTCTTCAATGACCGCTACCGGATCACGGGCCAGTTCTTTCGGGACAACCAGCTTCTGTGCCGCAGAGAGTGGCAGGAGGCCGCTTCCGTCTACAGAGCGAGGTGGATCGAGGCTGTAAGGGCGCAGGAAGGTATTCCTGAGGAAACTGTGCCATACGATGAAAAACTGGGAGAACGAAGATTCAGAGAGAACCCTGTGCAGTATCTGCTGGCGATCAGGGAGGAGGAGAGACTTCATTTTATCGCCCTGATCGCGGAGTGTATTTATGAATATGAGCAGGCGGCAGGGACCAATGTAGCCGTAAGGTCACAGAAGAGCAGTGCGGACTTTGTGAGAGACTTCGGCAATCTGCTCAATACTTATATCAAATATCCGGAAGACCCGGAGATCCAGACGCTGACACTTATGGTCCATATGGACATGAACAGCAAAGATTTCAAGGACGACGCCAGAAGAAAAGTGTTTTTTAATGATTATCTCCGAACTGCCGCTTACAGGTGGCACACCAATTCCTCGGGCTGCAGGAAAGCAGTGACTGAAAAATGGGAGGAATACGGCGCCCTGTTCAAACATCTTCCGCAGGACCCGCAGGAACCGGGTGTTCCGCAGCTGTATCTGGATGAGGCTGTGTTAAATATCCCGGAATTTCAGAAAGAACCGCTAAGGTTCCTGCGGCAGCAGATGAAGAGGGAGCAGACGATCCATTTTCTGACAATGCTGCACGCTTCTACCGGTACTTCGGAGAATTCCGCTCTCGCCGCTTATCTGATCACAAGATGGCTTCTTGAACCGGAGCAGGAGTATGCGACCGAGATGGACTCGTTTTTCGGATGGGACAACAGGACCGATGAAGAGAGAAACTTTTCGATCGAACAGGAGATCCGGGACCTGGTTTCCATTTGGAGATACAATTACAAAAAGTGCAGGAATACGGTAAAGGCGGACTGGGGCGTATTCGAAGAGGCGTATGGCCACGTGATCGCCGACAATGTGGTTCCGGAAGATCTCAAGACATTTGCCGATATACTTGAGAACAGTGATTTTGTCGAGGATCCGATCAGTATCCTGAGGAATATGGACAGGGAGGAGATCGAGAAGTTCGTTGACTTCTGCGGAGCCCTCAACGGAATGAATGAACATGACGCGGCCGTATTTGCGGAAGCCGCCATCGCCTGGCTGGAGAATCCGTCTAATGACGGCGCGCGCCAGCTTATGGACAGAGTCGGAGGATGGAAAGCGGCAGGCGTTTCGGGTGAGATCTCGGCGCTCAGGGATTTCTTTGAAAAATCGGCCGTCTCCTGGAGATTTAACTACGGCGGGCTTCGCAGCAATGCTGTGTTTAACCGCGGAAACTATTTTCTGCAGCTTTCCGAACATAAGGGAGAGAACAGGACAGAGAGCGCGAGACAGGAGCTGAGGTCTTTTGACAGGATCATGGAGGACGAGCGCTTCAAGAGCCATCCGGTCAGTTATCTGCGCGGTATGAGCCAGCTGCAGTGTGAGAGATTTCTCCTGTTTCTGGCGGCGGCATCCGGCATGGATCCGGACAGCGCGCTGCGCTTCGCGGTAATCTTCAAGAACGCGATCTTTTACCCCAACGACGGCCTCAGAAAGAGAGTCGACATGATCCTGGGAAGAAGAAGCCGCGATGACAAACAGAGGACGGGATATATTGAAGAACTTCTGAGAGGATCCGTTAATGAATACGGATTAAACGCTGACAAGCGCAGGGATGTGGAAGAAAACTGGGGTGCCTTCACAAAGGTATTTGATGACCGCCGGGAGAAGCAGAAGAAAAATCACTGGGAACTCAATGAACTGGGTGTCCGGAAACTGTTCCGCTACTGCACGACGTCAAAAGAGAGCGCGAGTACGGTAAGACCTGAGGATGAGGGTACTGTAGTGGTAAAACTTCTCGGCGGCGAGGAACCGGTCGATGTCGGTTTCAAAGACGTTGCCCTCAGTTCCGACAGGATCTACAGCGATCAGGTGGGAGAGATCCTGCGCTTCATGCTCGGACAGCTTGAGATGTTCCATTTGCGCGGAGAGAACCGGAGCCAGCGCACATATCCGGTGACCTATCCCGTCGACAGGATCCGCGTCCGCAGAGATGCTTACGGGGAGAAGATAGAGTGGACTGACTCGGAATCAACAGTCTGTCAGCTTCTGTATCTGGCGGTAGGAGCGGAACTTCTTCCGCCGATCCATCAGTCGGTGAATGAAAGGACCGGTGAAGTGACACTGATCCTGAAACTCGATGAAGCCGGCGCTGACAAAATTGAGACGATCCTCCGAAGCATCTGAAAGGAGAGTTGTTCCAAAAATTGCGCTGATCGATATAATATAAAAATTTATTAAACTTTTATATTTACACTTCGAATTAACAAAAATATAATAGAAAAGTGAGATTCCCAAAGGGATCTGAAATATACTTACGGGTACAGGAGGTTTTGAAACATGTCTGGTAAAGATCCGGAACTGTCACGACTTGGAGAAGCACTCAGCAGTGCGAGATCTGCATACGCAGAAGCAAAAAAGATCACAGATGAGGCCAAGGCGCGCCTGAATGAAACAGGTAGCAGGATCCAGACCTTTAATGCGAAGATCACCGAGCTGAAAAAGGGGATTGACTCCGAATATAACGCTATGAGAAGCGAACGGGCAGGCGGCGACAGGGATGCTGCCGACGAGCACCGCTCAATGGCGCAGTCCATGCAGGAGAAACTTACCGGGATCTATGAATCCAAGAAGTCCTGTTTCGGAGAACTCGATGAGGCGCGGGCGGCGTTCAACAAAGCTCTTGATACTCAGAAGATCCTCAGGGACAAGGTCCAGGAGGCGTGGGACGGATTTAACGCAAGGCTTGAGTATCTGAAGGAAGAAAATGCCAAGGAGCAGGCCAAGTGGAAAGAGAAGCCCTGCAAGATCTGCGGCGTTCCGATCCGCTACAACACGGAGTGGAAGCATATACCGAACCTTTGCAAAGAGTGTTTTGACAAGGATAAGGAAAACTGGGAAGACCGCAAGTGTACCAAGTGCGGCAGGACTTTCAGGATCAATAAGGGCTGGGAGCATATTCCCACGATCTGCAGCGACTGCAGAAAGATCGTAAAAGCCGAGAAGGCAGCCAAAATACAGGCGGAAAAGGAATCTGCCGAAGAGAGCGCCAGACTTGCCCGCGAGGAGAGAGAGGCAGCAGCCTCCGCTCTTGTAGATGTTGCCAACGAAGCCGTCGGTGAGATCGCTCCCGCTTTAGAAACTGAGTGATCCGGACAGAAGCGTCACAAATGAAGTAGTGTAAAGAGGAATTGCGGTGGCAGAGGCGGTCTGACATGGGAATTCCTCTTTTTTAAAAGCTGGAAAATGGATTTGGGACCGGCGTACAAGCCGGGAATTCGGAGGTGTCGGAGGATGTCCGAAATATTTGAAGTCACGATCAAAAGCGGAGAGACGCTCAAAGGCTGGCACTGGCCTGCAAAGGACTCTGTGACGAATCTTGCGATCATTACCGGGATGAATGAATACGCGAAACGCTATGAGCCGTTTGCCGAGTGGATGAATGAGCAGCACGTTAATATCTGGTGCCTTGACGCGTTCGGCCAGGGACTGAACGCGCCGTCCGAAGATATGCAGGAGAGATGGCCGGAAGGCGCGTTTGACAAGACGGTGAAGGCGATCATGCAGATGGTGAGACTCGCGTCCTCCAACGGCCTTCCCACCTTCCTCATGGGTCATTCCATGGGCTCCTTCATGGTGCAGTCCTTTTTGGAAAAGTATCCCTGCAGCACAAACGGGATCATTCTGTGCGGATCCAACGGCGGGCAGGCCGGGCTGATGAAAACCGGCTATACACTTGCCAGAAGCATCGTTCGTGACCACAACTGGTATCAGAGCAATCCCATGCTGCAGAATATGGGTATGGGAAGCTTTTCAAAAGCAGTGAAAGACCGGGAGACGGAATTTGACTGGCTCTCATACAACAGGGATAATGTGAAGGCTTATATTGAAGATCCCTGGTGCGGCCACGAGAACACCGGCGGATTCTGGAAAGAGTTTCTCAAAGGCCTGTCCAGAATCTGGGACAAGGATGAGATGAGCAAAATATCCCGAAGAGAAAAGATCTATATTATTTCCGGACAGGACGATCCGGTCGGGCGCATGGGAAAGGGACCGGTGTGGCTCTGGAGAAAATACAGAAGCCTAGGACTTACCGGCGCGACTCTCAAACTCTACCCGAATATGAGGCATGAGATCCTCAATGAGACCGGAAAAGAGAGTGTCTACAAAGATATACTCAGTTTTGTTCAGCCCGGCTACAGATAGATTACACAAATAGAATGTAGCGAGTTTGTGTATTTTGACTAAAACCACCCGATTACTTGCTTTCTTTTAGTGGATTCCCACGTCTTACAATTTGCGCTTTTCAATGTTAAGATTAGCGTGTTGTAACCGATGTGCGATTTTTTGCTCAATTTCTAAGGAGGCAGCATGGGTGGTTTTTTTGGTGCCGCATTGCGCGAGGATGTGCTCTTTGACCTGTTTTACGGTACAGACTATCATTCTCATCTCGGAACAAGACGCGCCGGCATGGCAGTATATGATTCAGAAAAAGGGTTTGACAGAGCGATCCATAATATAGAGAGCTCGAACTTCAGGCCCAAGTTTGAAAAAGATCTGGTAAAGATGAAGGGTAATCTCGGCATCGGGTGCATCAGCGATTATGAGCCCCAGCCGCTGATTGTCCGCTCCCATCACGGGACTTACGCCATTACCACTGTAGGCAGGATCAATAATATAAAAGAACTGACGGATATGCTCTTTAGCGGCACGCACTCTCATTTCCTCGAAATGAGCGGCGGCGACATCAATCCCACCGAAATGGTCGCGTCCCTGATCAATCAGAAAAAGGATATCCTCGAAGGAATACAGTATGCGCAGGATATGATCGACGGCTCCATGACATTCCTGATCATGACGCCCAAGGGGATCTATGCCTCCAGAGATAAATGGGGCAGGACTCCCTGTGTGATCGGTAAGAAGGACACAGGGTTCTGTGTATGCTTTGAAAGCTTCTCTTTCCTCAATCTCGGATACACGACTGAGAAAGAACTCGGTCCCGGCGAAGTTGTCTTCATCGATCCGGAAGGATACGAAGTGAAGATACCGGCCCGCAAGGAGATGCGGATCTGCAGCTTTTTATGGATCTATTACGGATTTCCCGCGTCCTCTTACGAGGGACTCAATGTGGAGGATATGAGATACGGCTGCGGCCGCAAACTCGCGGAGAGAGACTTAAAGCGCGGAAATATTCATCCTGACATGGTCGCAGGTGTGCCGGATTCCGGAGTCGCTCATGCCATAGGCTACGCAAACAGATCGAATGTCCCTTATTCGAGACCGTTTGTCAAATATACGCCCACCTGGCCCAGGTCCTTTATGCCGACGCATCAGAGCAAGAGAGATCTGATCGCCAAGATGAAACTGATTCCGATCCATGAACTGATCGCCGGCAAAAAACTCCTTTTGATCGACGATTCCATTGTCCGCGGCACACAGCTGAGGGAGACTACGGAATATCTGTACAGCAGCGGAGCAAGCGAGGTCCATATCAGACCGGCATGTCCGCCCCTTGTATTCGGGTGCAAGTATCTGAATTTCTCCCGCTCCGATTCCGAGAAAGAGCTGATCACACGCAGAAAGATCGAAATGCTCGAGGGAACATCCAAATTCACGGATGAGATGGTAGAAAAGTATACGGATCCCGATTCCGACCAGTATCACGCGATGCTCGAGGAGATCAGGAAAGAACTGAACTTCACTTCCCTGCATTATCACCGTCTCGACGACATGATCGAAGCAATCGATCTTGCGCCCTGCAAACTGTGCACATACTGCTGGAACGGCAAGGAATAAAACAGGCATTAAAAAAGGCTGCCACATTTTTGTGGCAGCCTTTTTTTGTTTACAATGTTCTAGCGGCTTCTCATCTCTTTTTCATCGGGACATATTTCTGGTGATCGCCGATATATTTTGTCGCGGGACGCATGATCTTTCCATCGTACATCTTGTTCTCGACATTGTGGGCGACCCAGCCGGCAACACGCGCGATCGCGAACAGAGGCGTGAAAAGATCTTCCGGGATGCCCAGCATCGTGTAGGCAAAGCCGGAATAATAATCCACGTTGGTGCAGATCGGCTTTCCGCGGTGCTTGAGAACAGCTTCTTTGACGACACTCTCGAATTTGGAGTAAAATCTGTATCTCTCCGGGCAGCCCTGTTCCTCTGCCAGTGTCTTGCAGAGCGAGCGGAGCAGTTCGCATCTGGGATCGCTCAGAGTGTAGACGGCGTGGCCGAACCCGTAGACGAGACCGGAATTGTCAAAATAGTCCTTGTCCAGGATCTTGTCCACAATGGAGCGCAGAAGAGCCTCATCACAGGAATAGTGCGTGTCGGCGATGATCTGCTGCATCATCTTGTTGACGCTGATGTTGGCGCCGCCGTGCTTGGGACCTTTGAGAGAGCCGATGGAACCGCAGACCGCGGAGTACAGATCGGTCCCTGTCGAACCCATAACGACATTGGTAAAAGTGGAGTTGTTGCCGCCGCCGTGATCCGCGTGGATCATCAGGATCGCGTCGAGGACAGATGCCTCCCGCTCCGTAAACTTCCCGTCGCTTCTGAGCATGTAAAGAATGTTCTCTGCGATGGAATACTCGGGTCTGGGGTAGTGGATGATCAGCGACTGCCTGTAAAAATGGTGCATCTTGGCAAAATAGGAATAGCACCCGATGGAAGGGAACTTGGCCACGAGGTCAATGCCCTTGAGCAGAGTCTGATAGACATCCTGCGCATCCGGATCCTGAGCGTAATTATAAAGAGAGATCGTACTGGATTGAAGCTTGTTCATCAGATTCCTGGAAGGAGTCTGCAGAATATCATTTGTGAGGAAATCCGCGGGAAGATCGTAGCGGGCGGAGATACATTTCTTGAAATTATCAAACTCGGAGCGGTCGGGAAGGTATCCGAACAACAGGAGAAATACTGTCTCTTCGTAGCCGAAATGGCCCTGCCGGTTCTTGAGCAGATCCTTAATGCTGTAGCCCCGGTAGATCAGGTCGCCTTCGCAGGGGATGACGTTCCCTTCCTCGTCCTTTGTGTATCCTATTACATCGCTGACTTTGGTCAGGCCGATCCGGACGCCGGTACCGTCTTCATTTCGAAGTCCTTTCTTGACATTGTACTCCCTGAAGAGCGGGTTTGGGATATCTGTATAGTTGGATGATCTGCCGAAGAATCTCGCCAGGATATTATCATCGTGGAAATTCAGGTTTGTATCCATAAGGAATCTCCTTTTTTGAATCATTGTATACAAGGATGCATTGGTTTCTGCCTATTATATCATGTTCTCAATATTTTAAAACAGGAAATTGCGCGTGATGTTGAGATTTTTACAGGGGAAATGGTATCATAATATGAGCCGCAAAAGCGCGGTCTGCGGCCGGAAGTACGGCAGCGGACCGGCGGCCCGTTAAAAAATGTAATGTACGGGGAGGATCCGGCCTGGTCCTTTAAGGCCGGAGTGGAGCGTTACCAGATGAAAAATACAAACAGAGAGACCGCTCAAAAGGCGGGGGATGTAAATGAGGGAGGATCCGGCCTGTCTTCAAGGCAGAAGGTCATACTCGACGCGCTCCTTCGAGAATACGAAGTGGCACTGATCCTGGATACTTCAAATGATTCCTATGAGATCTTCAAAATGTCGGGAAGATTTTCCAAAAATCTTTCGGGAATGTTCAGGGACAAATTCTCGCTGACTATGCTCGAGATCGCGGACAGCTGCATCTATTCTTATGATTACGACCTGTTTATCGGAGCTGTGAGCCTTGAGAGCCTCAGGAGCAGGCTTGAGAACGACGGATACTGCAGTTTCGTATTCAGGGCGATCACAAGCAGGGGACCGGAATACTTCCGGATGAGGATGATCCGCGCGGAGGAAGGCCCCAAAGCCTTCGTCGGCGTATCCTGCATCCAGGATGAGATGAGCAGGGAGCTGCAGCAGAGAAGGCTGTTCGAAGGAGCCCTGGACAGGGCCAGGAGCACCGATTCGGCAAAGAGCACTTTTCTCACTAACATGTCCCATGACATCAGAACTCCGATGAACGCGATCATGGGGTTTACAAACATCGCCTCCTCTCATCTGGATGATACAGAGAAGGTGAAGGACGCTCTCGAGAAGATCCGCACTTCCAGCAATCATCTTCTCAGACTGATTAATGACGTGCTTGACATGAGCAGGATCGAGAGCGGCAGGATCACGATCAATGAAAACAGGTGTGATCTGAGGAACCTTGTGGAGAAGATACGTGGTATCATGCAGCCGCAAATGACAGCCAAGAATCTCACCTTTACGATCGACACAGAGTCAGTGGTTAACTACGAAGTGTACTGCGATGAGACGAGGCTCACCCAGGTCCTTCTAAATCTCCTGAGCAATTCGGTCAAGTACACGGAGCCCGGAGGCTCAGTCAGCCTTATGATCCACCAGAAGCCGCACCAGAGCGGCCGCAGATACTGCGGCTATGTGTTCAGGGTGACAGATACCGGGATCGGCATAGGTAAGAGCTTTATCGGCCGCGTCTTCGAGCCCTTTGAGAGAGAGACGGGAAGGATCGAGAATAATTCCTATGGGAGCGGTCTGGGAATGTCCATAGCCAAGGGGATCGTGGACATGATGGGCGGCAATATAAGTGTGGAGAGCGAGGAGAATGTCGGCACGGAATTTGTAGTTGATCTGGAATTTCGGCCGGTGGACGAGCTGAGCCCCGAAGCGGATGAAGGCGGCGGTCAGGAAATAAAAGGTATGGACAGCGGAGATATGGCTGTCTTTCAGGATCGCGACAGCGCGGCCCGAAGAAAGAACGCGGATGTCGGCTGGATCGAGGGAAGGAGACTCCTTCTCGTGGAAGACAATCCGCTCAACAGGGAGATCGCTGAGGATATGCTGATCGAGGACGGCTTTAAAGTGGAGACAGCTGAGAACGGAAGGAAAGCCCTGCAGAAGATCATTGAATCTGATCCCTGGTATTACTCGGCGATACTTATGGATATCCAGATGCCGGTCATGGACGGATATGAAGCGACCGAGAGGATCCGCTCCCTTCCTGACAGAAGCAGAGCCCGGATCCCAATCATTGCCATGACTGCCAATGCATTTAAGGAGGACCGCTGCAAGGCCGCTGAGAGCGGTATGGATGCCTATATTACGAAACCGGTGGATGTGCTCACACTGCGCTATGTGCTGAGGCGGGTGCTGCGATAGGAAAGGAGAAAACACATGATACCAGCTTATTCGATCGATCCTGAAAGACAGTACCACATTCAGGTGGCAAAAGGTGAAGTGGGGAGATATGTTCTGCTGCCCGGTGATCCCAAGCGGTGCGCGAAGATCGCGGAATATTTTGACAACCCTGTACTGGTGGCAGACAACAGAGAGTATATAACTATTACGGGAACAGTGGACGGCGTGAGGCTGAGTGTGACCTCTACCGGCATCGGCGGCCCTTCCGCGGCGATCGCGCTGGAGGAACTGGCGAACTGCGGCGCGGATACCTTTATCAGGGTCGGCACCTGCGGAGGAATGCAGGAGGAAGTTCTGAGCGGAGACCTTGTGATCGCGTCAGGCGCGATCCGCATGGACGGAGCCAGCAGAGAGTATGCGCCTGTTGAGTATCCCGCAGTCTCGGATCATACTGTACTGAGGGCTCTCGAGGACGCGGCGGAGAACCTCGGCAAAAGATATCACATAGGTGTCGTGCACTGCAAGGACGCTTTCTACGGGCAGCACAATCCCGAACTTCTGCCCAACAGCGCGGTGCTGCTGCAGAACTGGGACGCTTACCTGAAATTGGGCTGTCTTGCGTCGGAAATGGAATCCGCGACACTGTTTATAGTGGGCGGATACAGAAAAGTGAGGACCGGTACGGTCCTTTTGACAATGGCCAATCAGACAAGAGCGAAGAAAGGCCTGTCCAATCCCATTGTTCATGACACAGACAGCGCGATCAGAACGGCGATCGAGGCAGTGAAGATCCTCGCCCGCAAAGACGCCGCGGAATGAAAAAAGGACGGTGAGACATGGGAAACAGTCAGATCACTCTCAGCAGTGAGATCATTTCCAAACTGATAGAAGAGGCGCTCTTTATGAGAACACGCTCCTATATCCCTTATTCGGGATTTGCGGTCGGCGCTGCTCTTTTGACCGAGAGCGGCAGGATCTACGGGGGCTGCAACATAGAAAACGCGGCTTATCCGGTCACGATCTGCGCGGAGAGAACGGCAATGGTGAAAGCCGTGAGCGAAGGGGAGCGCGAATTCAGAGCGATCGCGGTCGCGGGCGGAAGAGAAGAAGATCCGGAGGTCTACAGTTATCCCTGCGGCACCTGCAGGCAGTTTATGCGGGAGTTCTGTGACGGCGACACCTTCATTGTCATCGTGGCCAGGAGCAAAGAGGACTATAAGATCTTTACCCTCGAGGAACTCCTTCCGAACTCTTTCGGACCGGAGTCCCTTGCCTGATCGGAGGAGAACTTATACAGTATGGATTGTAAAGAGTTTAACAGCCTGATCCTGGACTTTCTTCATGACAGGCTGGATGAGATGAAACTCTCAGAGTTTCTGTCACATATAGAAGAATGCGAGGACTGCAGAGATGAACTGCGGATCCAGTACCTGATCTATGAAGGACTGGAAAGACTTGAGGCAGGCGCTACTTTTGACGTTGACAAGGATCTGGCGGATCTTATGCAGCTTCAGAGAAAGCGGCTCAGTTCAAGGCAGGGAATCAAAATGACGGCGATCGCTTCGGAGATCATTACGACGGCGGCATTTGTCATCGTCCTGTTTGTGGTGCTTTTTTATCAATAGGAGCTGCATAGGATGCGGCGAAAGGAAATAACCTGATGGACAGCAAAAAGCTTGTGCTTGTGGACGGGCACAGTATTCTCAACAGAGCATTCTACGGCATGCCGGATCTGACCAATGCGGCGGGACTGCACACCGGAGCCGTTTTCGGCTTTCTGAACATTCTCTTTAAGATCCTCGACGAGGAGAAAGCGGATTATCTGACGGTGGCATTCGACGTGCACGCGCCCACTTTCCGTCATGAGATTTACAAGGAGTACAAGGGAACCCGTAAACCTATGCCCGAAGAGCTTCGGGAGCAGGTTCCGCTGATCAAAAAAGTGCTGAAGTCAATGGGAGTCCAGATCCGCGAACAGGCAGGCCTTGAAGCGGATGACATTCTCGGGACTCTGGCAAGGCGCGGGGAAGCCGAGGGAATGGAAGTCTCGCTTTTGTCGGGAGACAGAGACCTTCTGCAGATCGCCACGGAGCACACCTGCATCAGGATCCCCAAGACCAGACAGGGGCAGACTGTCATAGAGAACTATTATGCCGATGATGTCCTGAAAACGTATCAGGTGACTCCGGAAGGATTCATCCATGTCAAGGCGCTCATGGGCGACAGCTCGGACAATGTTCCCGGTGTTCCCAAAGTCGGTGAAAAGACAGCGACACAGCTGATCGTGGACTACGGCAGCGTGGACGGTGTCTATGCCCACCTTGACGAGATCAAAAAACCCGCCCTGAGGAAAAATCTTGCCGAGAACGAAGACCTTGCGAGACTGAGCCTCGTTTTGGTGACGATCAAGACAGACTGCTGCATAGAGACGGACTGGGAGGATGCCAGAATCGGAAATCTCTATACCCCGGATGCGTTTCATCTCTTTACCGAGCTGAATTTCAGAGCCCTGCTTCCCAGATTCGACGCGGCAGCGGCTGCAGGCAACCATGAGGAACTCACTTACAGAGTGATCACGAAGAAAGCCGAAGCGCAGGACTATCTTGAAAACGTGATCGGAGAAATGAAAAAAGCGGATCCTTCCTCTCCCTCTTATTTGGGTGTATATCCTGTGACGGATCCCGTTAAGTACGGCGAAGAGGAGGATGAACTCCTCAGCGCGGCCGCTTTGTGCATTGGAAAGAAGGCTGTATTTTTAGATGCTTCTGATCCTGAAAGTGCAGATAACCTGGCGGAGAGGGATCTTCTGGAAATGCTCCGCAACCTCCGAGTGGAAGCACTGAAGGCTTGCGGAGAGGAAGCGGCGGATGATACTAAGCCCGAGCCGGCTGTCATCTGTGTCTTCGGGCTCAAGAACCAGTTCCCGATCTGGGGGATCGACAGCAGTTCAGATTTCAGGGACGGAATAAAGCTCGGGGGATTCGCGGATCTTCTGATCGAGTGTTATCTCGTAAACCCTCTCCAGAGTGATTATCAGCCCGAGATGACAGCTTCTGAGTATCTCGAGGAATCTTATCCCACGTGGAAGCAGGTCTTCGACAAAAAAACGAAGAGGCAGGCTCTTAAGGAGCAGAGGGAAGAACTCATTAAGTATGCGTGCAGCATGGCATCGGTGCTGAGCAGAGCTGCAAAGCCTGTGGAAGACCGGCTGGGAGAAGAGGGAATGATCAATCTGTACAGACAGATCGAGAGACCCCTGAGTTATGTCCTCTATGATATGGAGCGGATCGGAATACGGATCAGGCCCGAGGCCCTTAAGGAGTACAGCGGACAGCTGGGCAAACAAGCTGACGAACTGGCGGAGAAGATCTACAATGCCTGCGGGGAAGAGTTCAATATAGCTTCTCCCAAACAGCTCGGCGTGATCCTTTTTGAGAAACTCGGAATGCCCGGCGGCAAGAAGACCAAGACGGGTTACTCCACAGCAGCGGGTGTCCTTGAAAAACTTGCGCCCGATTATCCCATCGTAGACAACATACTGCAGTACAGGGCGGTCACCAAACTCAAATCCACATACGCGGACGGTCTTGCTGCTTATGTCGCGAAGGACGGAAGGATCCACACAAGTTTCAATCAGACGATCACAGCGACGGGAAGGATCAGTTCAACAGAACCCAATCTCCAGAATATTCCCATGAAGACGGAGATGGGCAGGAAGATCAGGAAGGCTTTCATACCCGCGGAGGGAATGCTGTTCGCGGACGCGGACTACTCCCAGATCGAGCTCAGGATCCTCGCGCATATGAGCGGTGACAGAGAACTGATCGATGCTTACAAAGAGAATAAGGATATTCACAGGATCACAGCCTCCAAGGTGTTTCATACTCCCTTTGAAGAGGTCACGCCCCTCCAGAGAAGGAACGCGAAGGCGGTGAATTTCGGCATCGTATATGGGATCAGCTCTTTCGGACTCAGCCAGGGACTCAGTATTTCCAGGAAAGAGGCGGCGGAGTACATTGAAGCATATTTTCGTACTTATCCCGGCATCAAGGACTTTTTGGACGGGCTGGTTGCCGACGCGAAAGAGAACGGATATGCGCAGACTATATACGGCCGCAGGAGACCGGTTCCGGAGCTGAAGAGCAGCAACTTTATGCAGCGATCTTTTGGCGAAAGGGTGGCAATGAATTCACCGATCCAGGGAACAGCGGCGGATATTATCAAAATAGCGATGATCAGAGTCTGGGAAACTCTCCGCAGAGAGAACCTTGTTTCCAGACTCATCCTGCAGATCCACGACGAACTCCTGATCGAGGCGGTCCCGGAGGAAGAAGAGCGCGTCAAAGAACTTCTGGCTTCCGAAATGGCAGGCGCGGCTGATCTGGAAGTGGAACTGGAAACGGATGTGCACAGCGGAAAAGACTGGTACATGGCAAAATAGAGACAGAGAGTAAAGCATCAATGATCACGATCGGTGTAACAGGAGGAGTCGGAGCCGGAAAGAGCGAGATCCTCCGATATCTTGACAACAACTATAACTGCAGGATCCTGATGTCTGACGACGCGGCCAAGGAACTGGAAGCTCCCGGCGGGATCCTATACGAACCTCTTGTGCGGCTGCTGGAGGAAAAGACTCCTGAGAACGGCGCATGCGGCGCGCTGCTTCTTGAGAACGGCGAGATTGACAAACAGGAGATGGCTAAGAGGATATTCTCTGACCCTATGCTTCTTACAAAGATCAACGGGCTTGTGCATCCGGCTGTAAACAAGTATATTTATGAGGAGATCGCGCGGGAGGAAAAAAGCGGGGAGAAGGAGTTCTTTGTCCTGGAATCCGCGCTGCTGATCGAGAACAGCTATGACAAGATCCTGGACTCCATGTGGTACATTTACTGCGAGGAGAGCGTCAGGAGCAGCAGGCTCAAGGCGTCCAGGGGATATTCCGATGAGAAGATCCGTTCTATTATGATGAGACAGGTATCCGAGGAGGTGTTCAGAAATCACTGCGACACGGTGATTGACAACACAGGTGATTTTGACGGGCCTCAGGGGGCCGCTTTTCAGGTGGACGAGGCGATCGCGCGCCTTCGGGAAAAATACGGGCCGCAGCGGTGACCGCGCGGGCGGACTTCAAATAAACAGGAAACAGGTATGAGCAAAAGATATGAGATTTGAGAGTATTGCGAGCGGCAGCAGCGGCAATTGCATTTATGTTGGGTCGGATACGACACACCTTCTGCTGGACACGGGGATCAGCAGGAAAAGAACGGTGGAAGCCCTGAAGGACCTTGATCTGGAACTTCGGGACATCGACGGAATTTTCATCACTCATGAGCATACGGACCACATCAGCGGACTGCCCATGATCGCGAAGAAATCGCAGATGCCCATCTACGCGACCAGGGGAACAATAGACGCCATCATGAGAATGGATAAGTTTAAAGATATAGATCCGGAGCGGTTCGTCCCGATCCGGCCTGATGAGAAGATCAATGTCAAGGACATGCAGATCGACCCGATGAGGATCTCTCATGACGCGGCCGAACCGGTTGGCTACAGGATCTATTACGGGAAACAGAAGGCCTGCGTCTGCACGGATCTGGGATGCTATACGGACTACACCGTGGAGTGTCTCAAAAATTCCGATTTGCTCCTCATCGAATCCAACCATGACGTGAACATGCTTCAGGTGGGCAGATATCCTTACATGCTCAAACGCAGGATCCTCGGAGACAAGGGACATTTATCCAACGTTACAAGCGGACAGCTCCTCAGCAGGGTGCTCAATGACCACCTGAGGGGGATCTTTCTGGGGCACCTGAGCGAGGAGAACAATTTCCCCGAACTCGCCTTTGAGACAGTCAGGGTGGAGATCATGAGCTCAGAAGCTGAATACAGTCCGGAGGATCTTCCTATCTGTGTGGCGGACAGAAAGAGACCGTCCTGTCTTGTGGAGATCTGACATAAACGGCAAACAACATCGGGCAGCGCTATATTTGGAGGTTAAAATGCAGAGAGCGATCATTACAGTAGTTGGCAAAGATACCATCGGCATTATTGCGGGTGTATGCTCTTACCTTGCGGAAAACAGGATCAATATCCTCGACATCTCCCAGACGATCGTACAGGGGTATTTCAATATGATGATGGTCGTCGATGTGACGACCCTGGAAAAGCCTTTCGGACAGATTGCGGATGAACTGGCCGTTCTGGGAAGAGAGAAGATCGGCGTCCAGATCAAGTGCCAGAAGGAAGAGATTTTTGACCTGATGCACAGGATCTGATACAGAGAGTGTATTGCAAAACGGCACAGAACTGTAGTTCCGCTTTCTAAAAGACAGGAGGCTATATGATCAACATCTCTGAGGTCAGCGAGACCAATGCAATGATCGAGAAGGAGAATCTCGACGTAAGGACGATCACCATGGGAATCAGTCTCTTGGACTGCATCGATTCCGACCTGCAGGTGCTCAGACAGAAGATTTATGACAAAATATATAAGAGTGCGGAAAATCTTGTAAAGGTGGGAGAGGAGATCTCCACGGATTACGGGATCCCCATCGTCAACAAGAGGATCTCCGTGACGCCGATCGCACTGGTCGGCGGCAGCGCCTGCAGCACGCCGGAGGACTTCGCGCAGATCGCGATTACTCTCGACAAAGCCGCGCACGACGTGGGTGTAAACTTTCTTGGCGGCTACAGCGCGCTGGTGTCCAAAGGCATGACGCCGGCGGACAAGCTTCTGCTTGAATCCATACCGCTTGCCCTGTCGGAGACAGAACTTGTGTGCTCATCAGTAAATGTGGGTTCTACAAAAACAGGGATCGATATGGACGCAGTTCGCCTAATGGGAAAGATCATTAAAAAGACAGCGGAAAGGACAGCGGACCGCGGATCGATCGGATGCGCCAAACTCGTTGTATTCTGCAACGCTCCGGATGACAATCCTTTTATGGCCGGTGCTTTCCACGGCGTCACCGAGGCGGACAGGATCCTCAATATCGGCGTAAGCGGCCCGGGCGTTGTCAAAAAAGCGCTGGAATCTGTCCATGGGAAAGATTTTGAGACGCTCTGTGAGACTGTAAAAAAGACCGCTTTCAAGGTCACCCGTGTCGGACAGCTGGTGGCAAAAGAGGCTTCAAAGCGGCTGGGAGTCCCGTTCGGCATCATAGATCTGTCGCTGGCGCCCACACCTGCAATCGGAGACAGTGTCGCGGATATTCTCTGTGAAATGGGGCTGGAGTACGCGGGTGCTCCCGGTACAACAGCGGCGCTCGCTCTTTTGAATGATCAGGTTAAAAAGGGCGGAGTTATGGCCTCCTCTTATGTGGGAGGACTGAGCGGAGCCTTCATTCCTGTGAGCGAAGATCAGGGAATGATCAATGCTGTCAACACGGGATGCCTGACACTGGAGAAACTTGAGGCCATGACCTGCGTCTGCTCGGTAGGACTTGATATGATCGCTATTCCGGGTGATACGAAGGATACAACGATCGCCGGCATCATAGCCGATGAGATGGCGATCGGCATGATCAATCAGAAAACGACAGCGGTCCGCCTGATCCCTGTGATCGGAAAGGGAGTCGGGGACAAGGTCGAATTCGGAGGACTGCTCGGTTACGCCCCGATCATGCCTGTCAACCCTTACAGCTGCGATGAATTTGTGAATCGGAAAGGGAGGATCCCTGCGCCGGTCCATAGTTTCAAAAACTAACTGCGGACGGTGTTTTTTTGGCAAAAGTAGACGAAAAGTGGACGAAATACCCGAATGTGTTGTAAAATAATCACGATAAGTAATTGTGCGGGCCAATACCCAGGAGCTCGCTTTGGCTGATCGGAAAGGGTGATAGAAATATGAGTATTGAAAAGAAAATTGATGTAACAGCGCTTGGCGAACTTTTGATCGACTTTACACAGAACGGCCTGAGCGAACAGGGCAACAATCTGTTCGAGGCTAATCCGGGCGGGGCTCCCTGCAATGTGCTCGCTATGCTCAACAAAGCCGGAAAGAAGACCTCTTTCATCGGCAAGGTCGGAAATGATATGTTCGGAAGACTCCTCAAGTCCAAGACAGAGGGAGAGGGCATTGACATGAGCGGCCTTGAGATGGACGATGAGATCCATACGACCCTGGCATTTGTTGAAAAGCTTCCCAACGGCGACAGAGATTTCTCCTTCTACAGAAATCCCGGCGCGGACGTCATGCTGACGGCAGATGAAGTGGAGAAGCACCGCGATCTGATCGAAAGCGCGAAGATCTTCCATCTCGGCACACTTTCCATGACACACGACACTGTTGAGAAGGCTACGCTCAAGGCGCTTGAGATCGCAAAGGCAGCAGGATGCATGATCTCTTTTGACCCCAACCTTCGTCCTCCGCTCTGGAGCAGCGAAGAGAAGGCTAAGGAAAAGATCGCGTTCGGCCTTACACAATGCGATATCTTAAAGATCTCCGACAACGAGATCACCTTCATGACAGGGGAAGAAGACCTCGACAAGGGCATTCATAAAATCATCGACCAGTATCATATTCCGCTTGTGTTCGCAACTTTCGGACCCGACGGATCCAGGGCATACTGCGGCGGCAAGGAAGTCTATGAGGCAGGTTTCCTCAATCCCAATACGATCGAGACAACCGGCGCGGGCGATACATTCTGTGCCAGCGCTCTGCTGCACGTCCTTAAGTATGGGATCGAAGGACTTAATAACGAAGAGCATCTTCACGAACTGCTCACCTTTGCCAATGCGGCGGCGTCTCTTGTCACTACCAAGAAGGGCGCGCTCTGCGTGATGCCCACCGTGGATCAGGTTGAGGCATATATTAAGGAATCCGGCAGATGACCGGTGGTGATTAACTGCTGCGGGCTTTGCAAATCTGCTTGCAAAGCCCGTTTTTTCTGTTATAATATCTGTTATAATATTATTCGTCGATACGCAGGTATAGTTCATCGGTAGAATACCAGCTTCCCAAGCTGGGGAGACGGGTTCGATTCCCGCTACCTGCTCTCGGATGAAAGCCCAGATAATCAAAGGAGGTTTCAGTTCCTTTGTTTATGGGCTTTTTTCTTTCTCTCTGAAAGTATGGAAGCAATAAGACTGCAGTAGAAATTTTGATGATGTGCGCCTATAATAGTTTGAAAAGGCTAATCACAATACTTGTTTTGGAGAATAGATGAAGACAAACAAAATGCCAAAGAAGAATATGGTTTCGGTCATCCTGGCGGGATTGCTCTTTTTTGCCGGCTGTACCCTTGTGTTTCTGGTCCGATGGGTGTTTGCCACATGGAACGGTCTGCAGATCGAAGAGATGATCTTTCAGCTTAAGGCGCCTCTTGAAGGCACCGGAGACGGGATCATCCTTAAAGGAGTCCTGAGCAGTCTGCTCCCTGCAGCGGCTCTTACCGGTCTGGTGTGCCTTATATATTTTTTCGCACTGCAAAAAGGAAGAGGCAGTAAAGTGCTGTTCTGGTCGGGGGTCCTTGGACTGGTCCTGACCGCCGGCGCAGCCGGTTATGCATGGAACAGGCTTGACATGGGCGGATATGTGAAAAATCAGCTCGATGATTCCACTTTCATAGAAGACAACTATGTGGATCCTGAAGATGTGGATATTGAGTTCCCCGAAAGAAAGAGGAATTTGATCTATATCTACCTGGAGTCCATTGAATCGACCTATGCCGATTCTTCCATGGGAGGAGCCTTCTCTTACAATAATATCCCGGAACTTACAGAATTATCGAAGGAGGGAGAAAACTTCTCGGGAGACAGCGGCTTCCTCAACGGAGGAAGGGTGATGCCTGCGACGACTTTTACGATGGGAGGTATTTTTGCCCAGTCTGCCGGACTTCCCCTGAAAGTCGATATCGGAGAGAAGTTTTACGACGCAAGGGGATCTTTCAATAAGATGAACACGCAGGATGCCTTTTTCAAAAAGGTGACCAGCCTCGGTGACATTCTTGAGGATGCGGGCTACAAAAATGTCTTCATGCTTGGATCGAACGCGACTTTCGGCGGGAGGCGACTGTATTTCGGCCAGCATGGAGATTATGAGATCGACGACTATAAATGGGCGATCGAACAGCAGATCATTCCGGAGAACTACTATGTATTCTGGGGTATGGAGGACAGCAAGCTCTTTGACGCCGCAAAAAACAGACTCACGGAACTGTCTCAGGGAGAGCAGCCCTTTAATCTATCCCTTCTCACTGTAGACACGCACTTTGAGGACGGCTATATATGCAGTCTGTGCAGAGAGGAATATCCGGACAACGATTACGCAAACGCCATTGCCTGCTCCAGCAGGCAGGTCTCGGAATTTGTCAGATGGGTGCAGAAGCAGGATTTTTATGAAAACACAACGATCGTGCTCTGTGGAGATCATCTGACAATGGACAGTGATTTCTGCAAAGAGGTCCCGGCAGACTATGACAGAAAAGTCTATACGGTCTTTCTGAACGCTGACGCGCAGCCTGAGGAGCCCGACAGAACGAGGCTTTATTCCACTCTCGACCAGTTTCCCACGACGCTTGCGGCACTCGGCTGCAGGATCGAAGGGAACCGTCTGGGGCTGGGAACAAACCTTTATTCCTCTCAGGACACACTGCTGGAAAAATACGGAGAAGCAGATGTGGTCTCCCAGATGCAGAAGAAGTCAAACTTTATGAATGAGCTTGCGGACATCGATATATATGATGAAGAACTCCTGGAAGCGCAGGGCCTTCTTCCGAAATCCCGGATCACGATGAGAAAGATCGATTATTCAGAAGGGACAATGAGCTTTTCGGTCAGTAAGATCGATAATATTCATGAGAATTACAAAAGAGTTGAGCTGAGGATCGACGACGGGAGCAAGGTAATAAAACTGAAAATGAAAGAGGACGAAAACGCAGAAGGCGTTTACCGCGCCGAAGCGGACCTGGACTCCTTCAATTACAGGGACGCGAAAGCTTCGGCTGTAGTCATAGGGCAGTCCGGAAGAGAGTATATTACCTCGACGATGACAGGTGATCTCTCCATCAAACAGAATGAGATCTGTGCCTATCTTGACGCGCTTTCCCTGAATCCGCAGTACACGATCTTCGTAACTGTGAGGGATGACGGTTCCCACTCCCTGACGGATAAGATCTGCGAGGGGCTTTGGAAACTGGGGCTTAAAGAGGATCTTCGAGGCCACTACAGATGGAGCTATTACGCTGTAATTGAACCGGATCACATCATTGAGGAAATGTCTGAGAAGGAACTGATGACGGCTGGGACACTCAGCGACGGGGCGCAGTATTCCGTGATCAGCCAGGGAGGACTGAGCGGCGCCGGCGGAGGCGCCGGCAGATATCTGACCTGTTCCGTAAAGATCAATGGCGTAGATTATGCCGTAAAGAGGATCGGGCTCAATTTTGTGGTCTACGATACAGAGAACAGCAGGGTGGTCGACAGCTGTGAGTTCAATACTTACATGGGGCTGGACCCGAAAAGGATCGATGTTCAGGACCTGATCGACAGAGCAGAGGATGCGGAAGACCAGATGGATGTCAATTGAGAAAGTTACAACAAATTATAAAGAAATTATAAAAATCACAAACAAATAATAAAATGATTGCGAAAACATAACAACTCGTTGCAAGATAGAAACGGAAACTTTATAATTAACTCGATGTTTATTCTGCCTTATTTACAGGCATTGAAGGCATGAGCGCGGAAGTATAAAGGAGTTGTTATGAGAAACGTGTTGGTCACCCGAATCGGTAAGTATACAGTTGCCTGGCTTGCAGCTGCGGCGATCACTTTGGCTGCTATGGCACCTTCAATTCCGGCGAAAGCGGCGAGCAACGAAGAGACAGCCTTCTTTTATCTGACCGATACGCTGGGCTTTAATGTGGCCGCTGCCTGCGGGATCATGGCGAACATACGGCATGAATCCAATTTCCATCCCGGTGCCGGCAGCTGGGGCGGCGCATATGGCCTCTGCCAGTGGATGGGAGGCAGACTGGACGGTCTTGACTATTACTGTTCGGATCACGGATTCGATTCCGAATCCATGGCGGGACAGCTGTCCTATCTCACGCACGAGCTGAAGAGTTATTATCCCAGTCTTTACAGATATCTGATGAATATAGAGAATTCCAGTGAGGGCGCTTATAATGCAGCCTATAAATTCTGTTACGACTTTGAGAGACCGGCCGACAGAAGCGGGCAGTCCAGCAGCAGGGGAAATCTCGCGGCAGGAACTTACTGGAACAGATATAAACTGTACGCCTATGACCAGTGGCTTGAGACGAAGCTCGGCACTGTATATCACTACACTGACGGAACACTTCACTATGGCTGGCTGGAACTTGACGGAGACCGGTTCTATCTGGACCAGGACGGAATCCTGAAAAAAGGCCTGTTCTCAGCGGAAGGCGACAGTTATTTCTCTGACGAAGAGGGAGTGCTCCAGTATGGCTGGCAGGAGATCGGCGGCAACAAGTACTATTTTGACGAGAATACGGGAAAGATGCAGGTCGGCTGGAGTGAAGTCGACGGCAAGATGACATTCTTTGACAGCAACGGCAAGATGACCAGCGTAAATTCTTTCAACGACAAGAACAATGTCACCGACGCGGAGATCGCAAGTTCTGTGATCGAAAAGGAGATCGAGCAGGAGGTCACCGTAAACGCTCCGTCCGCGGATCCGCTGCCTCTGCCCGACAAGCTTTCCGACGTCGCCCAGACGATCCAGGAAGCCGGATCAGGTTCTCAGAGTTCGGCTGCATCGGTAGCCACGCCCGGCAAGGAAACGCAGATCAATCCTGACGATTACAGATCCAGTGATGCTGTCAACGGAAACACAATTGACACATCAAAACTCGGGGTAGGAGAAAGCGGCAAGGGTGAAATCTTGATGGACGAGGATCCGGCAATGAATGCTTCAGACGGATCCAAAGTCGTATTTGAGAAACCGGAATAAAGAGGTTATGATACCGAACATGGATGCGGTCGTAAGAACATGTCTTACGGCCGCATTTTGCCGACGGAAGCGGAGGGACTCTCTAATTATGAAAAAGGATTTGGAAATATACGGAACACTGGGACCGGCCTGCAGGGAGACAGAAGTGCTGAGGCAGATGCTTGCCTGCGGCATAACCGGTATGAGACTGAATCTGTCCCACGGCACACTGGCTGACAGTGCGCCCCTGATAGAAGCTTTTCACAGGGCGTCTGCGCTTGAGGGAGTCAGTCCGTCGCTCCTTATCGATATGCAGGGACCGGAATTGCGGATCGGAAATGTGAGAAAGGGGTTTTCGGCAGCACAGGGGGATATCATCTGTTTGTCCGTCAGAGACGATACTGCGCCGGAGCAGGACGCGATTCCTGTTCCCCGTGAAGTATTTGATCATTATGAGCCTGGCATGACCATCCTGATCGATGACGGCAAGATCCGACTGAGACTTCTGAAGAAAGACATCGCGGCAGATCACGGGAGAATCACCGCGGCTGTTCTGACAGGCGGACCTGTGCTGAGCAGAAAGAGCATTGCCATTGAGGGCGCATCCGTCACAGGGAGTACTCTCACGCAGCAGGATCTGTCGAATCTCAGGTACGCTGCTAAGGCAGGTGTCACGGATGTAATGCAGCCTTTCGTGCGCGGGAAAGGCGACCTTTTGGAAGTTAAAAAGGCAATGGAGGAATGCGGTGCCGGAAACTGCAGGCTTTTTGCCAAAATAGAGAACAGGGAAGGGATCAGAGCCTTAGAGGAGATCCTTCCGCTCACGGATATGCTTGTCATTGCCAGGGGGGATCTTGGAAACGCAGTTCCGCTTTGGGAGCTGCCCCGGGTACAGAAGGAAATATCGGAGAGGTGCATTTCGGCAGATGTTCCCTTTATGGTAGTAACACAGATGCTGGCAAGTATGGAATACTCACCGGTCCCGACAAGAGCGGAGGTGTCCGATATCTTCAACGCTGTAAATGACGGAGCTTCGGCTGTCATGATCACAGGGGAATCCGCTTCGGGCCGGTATCCCGTCCGCGCGTCCGAATACCTCGTAAAGACCGCCCTGGAAGGCCTGAAATGGAGGAAGGAAAGAAAAAAGCGGAGTTGATGCTTTACCGGAATTAAGGTATCATTAAAAACTGGAAAGGATGAAAACGCTGATACTTTAGGAAGAGGTAAATACATGAGATGTCCCTATTGCGGAAAGGATGATACGAGAGTAATTGATTCAAGGCCGGTGGAGGATAACAATTCGATCCGCAGAAGAAGAATCTGCGATTCATGCGGCAAGAGATTTACGACGTATGAGAAGATCGAAATGATCCCGATGATGGTCACCAAGAAGGACAACAACAGGGAGATATTTGACCGCTCCAAGATCGAAGGGGGCATTCTGCGCGCCTGTCACAAGAGACCTGTCAGCGCGGCGCAGATCAAGAAGATCGTCGACGAGATCGAGGCAGAAGTCTTTGAGAAGGATGAAAAGGAGATCTCCAGCAAACAGATCGGAGAACTGGTCATGGCCAAGATCAATAAGCTTGATCCTGTCGCCTATGTCAGGTTTGCATCCGTTTACAGGGAGTTTAAGGATGTGGACTCTGTAGTATAGAATAAATTAGTATTAGACGCGAATACATCAGGAGGTATCTTTATGATTTCTGCAAGTGATTTCAGAAACGGCATTACGATTGAAAAGGACGGAACAGTACTGGAGATCATCGAATTCCAGCACGTCAAACCCGGCAAGGGCGCTGCGTTCGTCAGGACCAAGTTAAAAGATGTGATCAACGGCGGTGTAACAGAGACGACTTTCCGCCCCACTGAGAAATTCCCTCAGGCAAGGATCGACAGGAAAGAGTATCAGTATCTGTATGCAGACGGCGACCTTTACGCTTATATGGATACAGAGACATATGATCAGATCAGCCTCGGCAAGGACGTGGTCGGCGACAACATGAAGTTCGTCAAGGAAAATGACATGGTCAAACTCGTATCCTACAACGGAAACGTGTTTGACATGGAGCCTCCGATGTTTGTAGAACTTGAGATCACGGAGACCGAGCCCGGCTTCAAGGGCAATACCGCGACCGGCGCTACGAAGCCCGCAACAGTTGAGACCGGCGCAACAGTGAGCGTGCCGCTGTTCTGCAACATTGGGGACGTGATCAAGATCGACACGAGAACCGGCGAGTATCTGTCCAGGGCTTAAGAGCATACACATACTTTTCAAATCATGATAATGCTGAAAGACAATGGGAAAGGTTGTTCCCATTGTCTTTTTTTGCATATCTGTATTTTGACAAGGAGAGTATTGTGAAGACTGATAAAAAGAACAGATTCTATGATGAAATGAAAAAGTGCCTTATGACCCTGAGACCGGAAGAAATGGAGATCTCTTTTGGGAGGATCAACAAGCAGAACAGAAAGGGACTGCACAGCTGCACACTTCAGCTGCCCGGAGCCGCAGCCGCGCCGACGTTTTATTTTGAAGACCTGTATGAGGCTTACTTAAACGGCACTGCGGCGGAAGACATCGCGGAGAGCCTGATCAATTACGCCAGAGAAAACAATCTTGACGCGATCCCGGGAAATATTGATATTGATGATTACGAGTGTGTGAAAAAAAACCTTGGTCTTGTGGTCATAGGAGAAGAAAATAACAGAGAGTATCTGAAAGAAATGATCTACAGAAAGATCGAGGATCTCGCGCTGATCCCGATCATATTTACAAATGACCGCCACGGCACAGGGTGTATCAAGATCAGGGAAGGCTTTTTGAAATACTGGGGCGTGACCGCTAATGAGGTGATAGAAGAGGCGATCCTTAACGCGCCGAAGATCCTGCCGCCCACATTCAGGCAGTTGAACGACATTCTCTGCTGCCGGCATGAGGACGACAATGACGATGAACTGTTTGTGATCAGCAACAGCTATTACGCGGGAGGAGCAGCGGTAGCGTTTTACCCGGGATTTCTTGACTGTATCGGCAAAGCGCTGGGAAAAGATCTGTTCATTCTGCCCAGTTCGGTCAATGAACTGATCCTTGTGACTGACAGCGGGCAGGATCCGGAGGTGCTTCTTCAGATCGTAAAGGAAGTAAACAGAACGCAGGTTGAACCGGGGGATTTCCTTACAGACGCTGTCTATCATTACGGCAGGAACGGGGAAGGATTTCAAAAACTGCTTCCAGCCCGGAACTGAGCGATTCATTCCGGTTCTTCAAGGGCCCTGAAAGGGATGTCCTGATGCTGGACAATTCATAATCGTTATGTTATATTGATTAGGCTGAAGGCAGATGCATTCTGCCTTCAGATAATATGCACTCGTAGTCTAACGGATAGAACGAAGGCCTCCGACGCCTTTAATGCAGGTTCGATTCCTGTCGGGTGCATTTTTTTTGTGCGCCAAAACGGATGCGGAATCCGGGAATGTAGTATAATGGTGCCAGAAGTAAAGATCCGGGACCTTCAGACCGGATCATGAGGCGTTTTACGAAAGCGAGGGCACTATGTTTGGATTGGGCAGACTTAACGCGGCAGTAGTCGGCACAGGTTATATGGCTTCCAAAATGACGGCGGTGCTGAATTCTTCAGGCACAGTAAGACCTTACGCTGTGGTATCAAGAGACATTGAAAGGGCACTGCAGTTCGGAAGAGAAAACGGTTATAAGAAGGCTTATGACTCGATGGAGAATATGCTTGCGGACAAGAAGGTGGATCTGGTATACATCGCGACGCCTGCGTCCGAGCATGCCGGTCAGGTAAGGGCATGCATCGAAGCGGGAAAGCCGGTGCTGTGCGAGACGCCTATAGCGCTTACATCTGCCGAGGCAGAGAGCCTTTTCTCCCTCTCCTCATCACTTGACGTTCTTGTAGTCGAGGCGATGCATATAAGGTTTCTTCCGTTTTTTAAGCAGATAGTAAGTACCATATCAAGCGGCGCGATCGGAACCCCTGTGATGCTCACTGCCAGCCTCGCGTCTGATATTGAAAACATTCCCCGGCTTCAGAGGCCTTCCCTCGGGGGCGGCGCGCTGGGGGACCTGGGCTATTTTCTCCTGGCCTTTTCCACCATGGTCTTTGGCAGTCAGATCAAGAGGATCCAGTCCAGTTGTGCCTTTACGCCCATGCGGGTAGACCGGCAGCTCAGTGTTGTTCTTCAGTATAAAGATGACAGAATGGCAGTGCTCTCCTGTACTACGAGCGGCAATGGAGAGAGCAGGGCGGTGATCCAGGGCACAAGAGGCTACATTGTTGTAGAAGACCTGAAAAATTTCTCGACGGCGACGGTCTATGACTCCAGAAGAAATAAAACTGCGTCGTATAAGAGAGGAAAACAGAAGAGTGAATTTGAGTTTGAGATGGCGGCATTTGCGGCAGCTATGAAATCGGGCTGGAAAGAGTGTCCGGAAGTGCCTCACGCCCAGACGCTTTCTATGATGCAGATGATGGATTTTATCCGCAGACAGCTGGGCATCTCCTATGAAGATATTCAGATCTCGCAGATTCCCAATATGATTGAGGGAAGTGCTGCCGCACAACCGTCTGTTCAGGACAATACGGCATCCGCGCATCCGCCTGTTCAGGAAACGCTTAGCGCTGCCGGAGAAGAGGAGGTCTCAGTGAGCGCTGAAGAAGCGGCCGCCGCGGACGGCTGTGAGATATCTGAGGGACCGGATATTCCCGATGCCGAATTTGAGGAAGTCTCAGCAGATACCCCGTCTGAAGAGAAAACTGAATGACCACAGCGCGGTACAGTACAGGGGTGCACGCTGCAAAAAGAGTCCCTGATGCACTCAAAGAGGGAGCATCAGGGGCTTTCTTTCTCTGTAAACGGTGTAGTGATCAAACCCAAGAGATCTCAGGATCTGAGCGGTATCTTTAAACCGGCCCGCGATCCTTTCTGGAACATGGGCGTCCGAACCGATGGTGATCAGTTCACCTCCCATTTCTCTGTACCGGGACAATATTTCGGGCAGGGGGTTAAAATAAGGCAGTCCCTTTGTGAGAGGGGCAGTATTGACCTCCAAAGCTATACCCCGGCAGATCAGCTCGCTGAGAATGGGGTCGATCAGACCGGCGAAGGCCCTGTAAGTATAAAAATTGTCTCTTTCCGGAAGATATCTGGCTACATAATCCAGATGACCGCATGAGTCAATGGCCGGAAAAGCCCTGATATTCAATAGGGTATCTTCCAGATACAGAGCGAGCGCTTCCTCCTGGGTCCGCGACTTCAGAAAATCAGGATAGTAGGGATCTGTCCCGCCGCAGAGGTGATTAGAGCCAATGACAAAGTCATAATCGGTATGGGAGGCGAAATAGGACCTCAGAAAATCTCCGAGATGGGGCTGCAGGCCGAGCTCGATCCCGAATCTGAGTTCGATCCGGTCCTTGTATTTGTCTCTCATTTCCAGATATTCTTCTCTGTAAGGCCCGTAGTCAAGCTCGAATGTGCCGGGTGAAACATCCGGAATATTTTCGTACGGAAAGTCGGGATCATAGTGATCTGTGAAGCACATGATCTTCAGTTCTTTTCTGATTCCCGCAAGAATCTGGGACTCCATAGAGGCCGTACTGTCCCCTGAATGATCGGTATGAAGATGATAATCAGCTATAACGCTCATATAAACGCCTCCGTCATTACTTTCTGAGAATTTTAGCAATATTTTGTCAAAGTATCAATCAATTGTTACTAAAACCATCCGATATTTGTACCGTCATTTGTGTAAAATTCCATGAAATACTTGAAAATCATACTATATATGCGTTAAAATGAGTTAGTCGACAAAGTATGGTGTTCTCAGGCGCGAATCGGCGGGAAGTGACGCGCGCAGGCGGAATAGTTCGCAGAGGAAATGTTTATGCAGAACATCGGCTTTTGTTACATTATCATCTCTAACTATATTAGGAGGAAAGAAACATGGCAGTAAAAGTAGCAATTAATGGTTTCGGACGTATTGGCCGTCTGGCATTCCGTCAGATGTTCGGCGCAGAGGGATTTGAGATCGTAGCGATCAACGACCTTACTTCTCCCGCTATGCTCGCTCACCTGCTCAAGTATGACAGCACACAAGGCAGATATGAGAAGGCTGACACTGTCTCCGCAGGCGAAGATTTCATCACTGTTGATGGCAAGGACATCAAGATCTATGCAAAGGCTAACGCAGCTGAGCTTCCTTGGGGCGAGATCGGTGTTGACGTAGTTCTGGAGTGCACAGGCTTCTATACCTCCAAGGCTAAGGCACAGGCTCACATCGATGCAGGCGCTAAGCATGTCATCATTTCTGCTCCTGCAGGAAATGACCTTCCTACAATCGTCTACAACGTAAACCATCAGTCCCTGACAAGCGAAGATAAGATCATCTCCGCTGCATCCTGCACAACCAACTGCCTGGCTCCTATGGCTAAGGCTCTCAATGATCTGGCTCCCATCAAGGCCGGTATCATGTGCACGATCCACGCTTACACAGGCGATCAGATGACTCTTGACGGACCTCAGAGAAAGGGTGACAAGAGAAGATCCCGTGCAGCAGCTATCAACATCGTTCCCAATATCAACATCGTTCCCAACAGCACAGGCGCAGCTAAGGCTATCGGCCTTGTTATCCCTGAACTGAACGGCAAGCTCATCGGCGCAGCTCAGCGTGTTCCCACACCTACAGGCTCCACAACAATCCTTACAGCTGTTGTTGAAGGCACTGTAACAAAGGATGAGATCAATGCTGCTATGAAGGCTGCTTCCAACGAGTCCTTCGGCTACAACGTTGATGAGATCGTTTCCAGCGATATCGTCGGCATGCGCTTCGGCTCCCTGTTCGATTCAACTCAGACCATGGTTCTGCCATGGTTCTGCCTCTTGACAACGGCACAACCGAGGTTCAGGTTGTTTCCTGGTATGACAACGAGAATTCCTACACCAGCCAGATGGTTCGCACCATCAAGCACTTCGGCAAGCTTCTCGGCGCTTGATCTGTCTTACCGACAGGTAAATTATTGACCTGAAAAGCCTAAGGGGTCCGGTCTAAATTGGACCGGACCCCTGTTCTATTAAAGGAGGAATTATATTATGGGACTGAATAAGAAATCCGTTGATGATATCAACGTAAAGGGCAAATATGTCCTGTGCAGATGCGACTTCAACGTTCCGCTGAAGGCCGGCGTCATCACTGACGACAACCGTATTGTGGCAGCTCTGCCCACTATCAAGAAACTGATCGCTGACGGCGGCAAGGTTATCCTTTGCTCCCACCTCGGCAAGCCGAAGGGAGAGCCCAAGCCCGAGATGTCTCTGGCTCCCGTAGCAGAGCGCCTGGCTGAATGCCTCGGCCAGCCTGTCGTTTTCGCGGCAGATCCCGAAGTTGTCGGCCCCAATGCCAAGGCTGCAGTAGCTGCAATGAAGGATGGAGATGTTGTCCTTCTTGAGAACACCCGCTACAGAAAAGAAGAGACCAAGAACGGAGAGGCTTTCTCCAAGGAACTCGCTTCTCTGGCAGAAGTATTCGTAAACGATGCTTTCGGTACCGCTCACAGAGCACACTGCTCCAACGTCGGTGTGACAGAGTATCTCAGCCCCTGCGTAGTCGGATATCTGATGCAGAAAGAGATCGACTTCCTCGGCAAGGCAGTTGAAGATCCGGTACGTCCTTTCGTAGCGATCCTCGGCGGCGCTAAGGTTGCTGACAAGCTCAACGT
>CACZJD010000005.1 GCA_902781325.1 uncultured Lachnospiraceae bacterium | reverse complement strand
TCCGGAAAGTTCAGTTTCATATACTTGAAAACACGGGTCATCATCAGCCCGGCAAACAACGCAAGTGCAGTTTCCAGTAACATGCTCATAACGATTCCTCTTTTCTATAATGACTGATAAGAGCGCCTGCGGCGCCACTGCAATAAAAAAAAACTCCAGTCAGTCATGAGCATAGCATGTCCATCCTGGCGGTTTTCTTTGGAACGCTCCAATTATAGCACCGGAAAGCAGAAATACAAGCCGCATGTCGGATATGACATAATACAGGTCAAAAAAGACATGTTTAGCCGGGAACCAAATCTTGGTTTTTGCATATGAAACAATTTAAGAAACCGCGCCCATCTAGTATAATAAATGTAAACATTATCTAAACTGAGCAATAATGCACACAGCTTACAGGAGGGTAAATCATGATTAGAAGAAGCGACGATAAGATCAGCATCAGAAAGCCGTCTCCCTTTAACGGTGTCGGTGAGATCACTGTGAGAAGCCTTTTGAACGGACCTGAGGAAATGGAGAATAAGGGACGTGTATTCGGGCATACGACGGTGTATCCCGGAAGCAAGATCGGCCTCCACACGCACAAGGGCGACGCTGAGACCTATTACATCCTTTCCGGAAGCGGCAAGTACAACGACAACGGCACGATCGTTGATGTACAGCCCGGCGATGTATACTATTGCGGTGACGGCGAGTGCCATTCCATCGAGGCCATCGGCGAGCCGATCGAGATGATCGCGCTGATCCTGTACACAACCTGATAATAATTGCGGCAAAAGAAAAGGGGCCGGGAAAGAAATGGAGGACATTTCTTCCCGGCCCCTTTATTTAGCATTTGGCTCAGCTGAAATAGACAAGTTTAGCGTTGTTGTAGTAGATATCTTCCAGCTCTTTCTGCGAGAATACATTGGATTTCTCAAGATAATCCGTGAGATGCTCGTAGGAATCCTGCGTTGCAGCGAACGGAGCATCGGTTCCCCACATCATCCTGTCCGCGCCGATGATATCTCTCGCTTCCGCCAGAGTATCAACAGTCTCAGGATAAGGATAGACATCGGGGGACATGATCTTGGGCATTGCCGCGATGTCGAACCAGACATTGGCCTGGCTGAGCATCTGCAGTTCTGCCTTCCACTCTTTCTTCTTCTCTCTCATAGGAGCAAGAAGGTGGCAGATCACGACCTTGAGGTCAGGGCACCTGTCTGCAATGCGCAGCAGGGCGGTGGTCTGATGGCTCTCCATCAGAATATCGCCGACATCCAGCGCAACCACGCCTTTATGCTTCTCGATCAGCTTGTAGATCTCCATCATTCTGTCGCCTGACAGATCGAAGGGATCGTGGCAGCCCATGAGGCCGCCGCCGGAGCTGACTTCAAATTTGACGAGATGGAAATGCTTCTCTTCCAGGAATCTGTGCAGTGTCTCCATGTGATTGGTAGCGAAAGGCTCCACCTCACAGGAAGGGCAGAAGCGATCGGGATACTTCTCGAGAAGCTCCTCGTGATAGATATTCTGGAAGCCGTACATACTGCCGTTCATCAGAACAGCTCTCTCCACATCATTGCGGTCCATGATCGCCAGAGCCTGCTCAGCTGTGAAGCAGTCATCGCCATAGTCGCCGTTCTGCGGGAAAAGCTGGAATACTTCGCCGCTTCCCCACTGGCATTTGCCGCCGCCGATGGCGCGCAGCTCACCGCGTCTGCAGTAACCTGCTACGATCTTGGCCAAATGTAAATGTGCATCAATTTTTTTCATAAGTAATCCTCATTCTGACATCATTTATGATTGTTCAGCCAAAAGATCAGGCGTTTGCTTTTTTGACCTTTTTAACTTTCTTTCTGGACTGATCAGCATGCTGCATAGCATCGAACGCAACTGCTACTACGATGACCAGACCCTTTACCAGTCCTGCATGTGTGGACGGTACGGACATCAGGTTCAGACCGTTGTTCAGAAGTCCCATAAGGACTGCACCGAAGATCGCGCCGGGAACGGTACCTTCGCCGCCGAGAAGGGAAACACCGCCGATAACGGCTGCCGTGATAACGTCATTGGTGTATCCTGCGCCGGTGGAGGAGGACGCCTGCTGCGTCATGGACGCGAGAACGATACCACCCATAGCTGTTGTGAGACCGGAGAGAACGTAGCAAACGATCGATACAAGCTTTACGTTGATACCGGAAATCTCAGATGCTGTAGGGTTGCCGCCGACTGCATAGACATATCTGCCGTATACAGTCTTTCTGAGCACATACCAGCTGACAAGCGCGATGACCACCATGAAGTATACAGGGAGCGGGAATCCAAGGATCTTGAAAGCACCGATCGCCGTGAAAGCGGGAACTGTGCAGCTGATGATCTTGTTGTTGGTCATGACCATAGCAAGTCCGAGGAAAATACTCTGCGTGGCAAATGTCACCAGGAAAGCCGGGATCTTGAACGTCGTGATGACAATACCGTGAATGGCACCTGCCAGGGCACCTGCAATCAGAGCTGCAAACACACCTGCAAATACAGCGCCGGGCGTATCTCCCATATTATGAGTGACCGTGACGGCAATAACTGCGGAGAACGCGCACAAGGTCGCAATGGAAAGGTCGATACCGCCGATCAGGAAAACGAAGATCGTTCCGGAGACCATGATACCGATAACTGCTACTGACCACAGCACGTTACTGAAGTTATCCAGTGAAAGGAATGCCTTCGGGCGAAGGATGGACAAAACAACAATAAATGCGACGAGGATGATCGGCTTACTGTATTTACTCCAGTTAAAATTCTTCATCATTCCGCCTCCTCTTCTACACCCTGTCCAGCGGAGAGTACCTTGGACTGCGTGACCTCTACATTCTTAAACTCTTTCACAATATCGCCCTTACGCATGACGATGATCCTGTGTGAGACACGAAGCAGCTCCTGCAGGTCAGATGTAACAACGATGACCGCCACGCCCTGCTTAGCAAGGTTCTCCAGGATCTGATAGATCTCGTCCTTAGCACCGACGTCGATACCGGCCGTAGGCTCGTCAACGATCAGGAGCTTAAGATCTCTCATCAGCCATTTGCCAAGAACGACCTTCTGCTGGTTACCGCCGGACATAACGCCGACCTGCTTGTTGGGATCGGCGGGACGGATATCGATGGCCTGGATCGCTCTCTTGGCCATTGCCAGCTCATCCGCATCCGAAATGGAGGTACCGCTGATCTTGACAATGTCGTAGTTGGTAAGAGCAACGTTCTTGATCGTGGACAGAAGCGGAATGAATCCCTGATTTCTTCTGTCCTCCGGAACGAATCCGATTCCTTCGAGGATGCTTGCCTTAGGAGAAGGATCGAGCTTCTTGCCGTCCAGCCATACTTCGCCGGATGCGGCCTTGTCCACACCGTAGATCGCACGGACAACTTCTGTTCTTCCTGCACCGATCAGGCCGCCGAGGCCGAGGATCTCTCCTCTGTGGACCTGGAAGCTGATATTGCGATAGCGGTCAGTCTTGTCTGTGAGGTTCTTGACATCCAGTCTGACTTCCGCGCTGTCATCAGAGTGAAGCATCTTGCGGGAGCCGGCGGATTCATCGACTACCTTACCGATCATGGTCTCGATGACCTTGGCGGGAATGATATCCTGTTTCTCAAGGATCGCCGCGTTCTTACCGTCTCGCAGGATCGTCAGACGATCGGAAAGCATATAAACTTCCTCAAGTCTGTGGGAAATATAGATGATCGAAACGCCTTCGCTGCGCAGCTTCTGGATAATCTTGAACAGCATCTCCGCTTCTTTACCGGAAAGGGAAGCAGTAGGCTCGTCCATGATCAGCAGCTTGGAATCCTGGGACAGACCCTTGAGGATCTCGATCAGCTGTCTCTGGCCGATACCCAGATTGTCCACTACAGTTGTGGGCTTTAAGGGGAACTGGTACTTATCGATCAGTTCCTGTGTCATCTGGTTCATTTTGGCGTAGTCAATGAAAACGCCCTTGCGCGGCTCTCTGCCGAGGTAAACGTTCTGTGCTACCGTCAGAGGCGGGATTACAGAAAGTTCCTGATAGATACATGCCACGCCCAGTTTCTGGCAGTCCTGATAGCTGTTGATCTCGACAGGCTTGCCTTCCCAGAAGATCTGGCCGTCATCTTTTGTATAAACGCCAGTGATGATCTTGATCAGTGTGGACTTTCCTGCACCGTTCTCTCCCATCAGCGCGTGTACTTCACCGGCTTTAACTTCAAAATGGACATCCTGAAGAACCGGAACGCCGGAAAAGCTCTTATAAATGCCTTTGGCTTCAATTAATGTATTTCCTGCCATTATTCAAGCCCCTCCTTAGCTCCTTCTTCTCTTGCCTTGCGATCCATGCGTGCCTTGTATGTAGCATCGAAGATAACGACTGCGATGATGATCGCGCCCTTGATGACATACTGGTATGCCGTATTGATCGACAGTTTACGTACGCCGTTCTCCAGTGTCGCCATAAACAGCGCACCGATCAGTGTTCCGATAACGTCACCGGATCCGCCGGACAGCGCCACGCCGCCGACAACTGCTGCCGCGATCGGGTTGAACTCGAAGTCCATACCGATTGCAGTGGTAGCACTCTGCAGTCTCGCTGTTGTGAAAACAGCACCGACTGCTACTGTAAAGCCTGTGATCACATAAGCGATCAGTCTGGTCTTCGCTACGTCAATACCGGAAAGGGTCGCAGCCTTCTTGCTCGCACCTACAGAATACAGATTTGTTCCGTAACGTGTATACTTCAGGATAATCTGTCCTGCAGCAACGATGATGATCATCGCGATAATGACAAAATAGAACTTGCCGAATCCGCCGCCGAGCCAGGTATAACCGGAGTGATTCATCGGCTGGCTCTTGATAACGCCGTTGGCGTCCCTGATCGCGATGATGTAGGTCATTGCCCTGAAAATACTCATGGTCGCCAATGTACCGATGAATTCAGGGACATTGAATTTGGCTACGATCACACCATTGCAGAATCCGCACAGCAGTCCTACAAGGATTCCGGCGAGAATCATTACCGAGAAAGGGAGCAGTGTATAGGCATAAATGTTTGCCATTGTCATGCCTACCAGCGCCATCATACTTCCGGTTGAAAGGTCAATGCCTGCTGTGATAATGATAAATGTAACGCCAACGCCAATGATCGCCGGTATGGATGCGTCTCTGACTACCTCGATCAGGTTGTCAAAATTGAAGAACTTGCCTTTGCCCGCTCCTGCAAGGATGGTGAACAATACAACAAGTATGACCAGCATACCGATCGAAATCAGGCGCCGCATCGTTGTCTGATTCATCCGTTTCACTTGTTATTTCCTCCTCTCTTATACATTCCCGCGCAAAATATATACTGCTGCCGGACTCTTCCGCCACTGACAGGTATAAATACGTCAGCACGTTTTCGACGGGAGTGCATAAGGGCGGGTATCATAAAGATTCCCGCCCGCTCATATTCACTGGAAAAAATTGATTACCAGCGGTCTTCCGGTGCAATGTTGCCAACGGTCTCAGCAGTAACAACGATGGGCTCCATGATGACCTTAGGAGTTGCGGTCAGGCATGTGTAATCATACTCGGAACCGATCATAAGCAGAGCGATCTTAGCTGCTGTGGAACCTTCGTCCCAGCTGTTCGTGTAGATCGTGCCTGCCATGTCGCCGCTCTCGATCATTGCAAGTGCGTCCTTCTCACCGTCAGCGCCCCAGATGCAGATCTGGCCTTTCTTGTTAGCGGACTGTGCTGCAAGCGCAGCGCCCTCTGCCATTGCGTCGTTGATTGCGAATACGCCCTTAAGATCCGGATAGGACTGCAGGAAGGAGTTCATAACTGTCATAGCTGTATCCTTCTGGAAGGATGCAGACTGTGCGTCAACGATCTTGATGTTAGGATAATTAGCGATTGTGTCACGGAAGCCCTTCTCAAGGTTATCAGTACGCTCAAGTCCGGGAACACCCTGAATGATCGCGATGTCGCCGGCCTCACCCATCTGCTCAGCCATCTTGTCTGCTGCCATACGGCCTGCGTCGTAGTCAACAGCCATGACCAGCGCGCTGTGGATCGTGTCGCTTGAGCAGTCAAGGTTAACTGTGATAACCGGGATGCCTGCTTCCTCAGCCTGTTTTACACTGGGAGCCAGAGCAGTTCCGTCAGAGCACTGCAGAATGATCGCATTGTAGCCCTGGTTGATGCAGTCTGTCATGATCTGCACCTGAGTCTCTGCGGACTCTTCAGCGCCGTAAGAATCGACTTTGATGTTGGACCAGGATGCGCATTCTCTCTCGATACCCTCTTTCCAGCCCTGGTTATTGGGAGTTCCGATATCATGTGCGATGTAAGCGATCTTGACTTCGTCGCCTGCATAAGGATCAACCTTTACCTTAGCGCTGCTTCCGCCTGCCGCAGCACCTGCAGATGCATTGTTGTCCTCTCTGGTGGTCGTTCCGCCGCCGCCGCATGCTGCAAGGCTCAGTGCCATGATTGCTGTGAGCGCGAGTGCGATAACTCTCTTTTTCATATGTTGCCCTCCTAAAAATAATAATTATGCAAAAAAGCAAAGTGATTTATTTCTGTAAATCCTTTACATTTTTCCCCTGCATTACGCCTTCGGTCTTCCCTCCAGCGCGTGGATCGTGTTCACGACGAACTCATGAGTCGGAACAGCAACGCCCGCCTTCTTGGCAGCGCGGACAACGGAACCGCTGATAGTGTCGACTTCCGTTCTTCTTCCGGCGCGTATATCCGCGCAGATCGAGGTCACGCCCTCAGGAGAGCCCACCGATGTCTTTTTGACCTTCTCGGTGATCTCTTCCTCGTCCGCCTTAAGTCCCAGCGCGTGCGCGACTTCCACTGCCTCGTGGATCAAAGCAGTTGTCATCTTCCATGCATACTCATTAGCGGCGATATAGCCGATCTCACACTGCAGAACACCGGTCACTGCGCTGAGCGACACATTGGTGAAAAGCTTGTCCCAGATGAGCTGCTGGATCACGGAATGAATGCGCACGTTGAAGCCGCAGGAATCAAAGGATTCTTTAAGTTTGGGAAGGAAGCCTTCCTTGTCCTCTACGAGCATGCCGACGTTGGTATTGCCCTCTCCGCCGTGACGGATATAGCCCATGCCGAGCACCGCACCGTTGTCTTCGGTCGTGCCGATGATGATATGATCCAGATCGACAAACTCGCCCAGGATATCCTCATGGCCCGAACCGTTCTGAAGAGTCAGCACATAAGTATTGGGACCGATCAGTGCCTTGTTGCCAGCCAGTGCCGCCTTGGAAAACAGCGCCTTGACAAACAGGATGATCAGATCCACGGGCTCAATACCCTCTGTGGAAGTGACCGCCTTGGGATGATACAGATTATCAGTTCCGTACTCCTGAAGCTTGAGTCCGTTTTCATTGACTGCCGCGACTACATTCGGATTGGTATCAACAAGGTAAACGTCATTATGTAATGATAGATGTCCTCCGTAAATGGAGCCCATGGCGCCTGCGCCGATAACTGCTATTCTCATACTGTCAAAACTCCTTTATTCAGAAAATTCCTTAATTCCCTCGATTGCATATGCGTGAACCGGGCTGGAATCCAGGCCGACGATCGGAAGCGGGGAGAAGGACATGAAGAATACATCCTTTTCAAGGTACTCGAGGTTCTTGAGAACTTCGATGAAAATGATGTTCTCTGCAAGGAGAATGTCATGGAAAGGCTTGACATCTTCGTTGCAGTTCTCGATGGAAACGCCATCGCCGAAGCCTACTGCCTTGACCTTGTGATCGCGGAACCACTCTGCGGACTCAGCATTGATCAGGAGTCTCTTGTCGACTTCTGTGTTGGTTGCCTTCGTGAAGGGCTCAAGCTTATAGGAAGAATCGATGATAACGATATCGCCTTCTTTAACCTTGTAAGCTACTCTGTCAAGGTCAGCCTTTGTAATGTGTGTGTAGGGAGCTACAGTGTCCTTGAAATCCACATAGACACCGCGGCCTACGAAAGTTGTCAGCGGAAGTCCGGTGACGTCCGGCCAGTTGTCATCATGGTGATAAGGGCACTCCGCATGGGTTCCCAGATGGCTCATGATATCAAAGTTTGTGTGGAAATCCGGGATCGGACCGCCGGTGTTGAAGCGGTACAGCTTGCATCTTCTGGTCTCGGTTGCCGGATCTACCAGTTTGGAAAGATCGACCATGCGCATGCCATTACCCATATCGTATACTACTTGCATAATTAACCTCCTTACTTATTAAACATGTGTTGAAACAGTTATATTTTGACTTTTACAACGACCTTCTTGACCGGAGCGGGCGCGCCTGCCGCGCAGCGGGGTTTATGGGCGTCCTCGGGTGCTACGACGATGAGATCGCCTTCCCGCAGGAGCACCTGTCCGTAGAGATCCGGATCGCTGTAGAACACAACGTCATTCTCATCGATCCTGTCGATCTCCTTAAGTCCGTCCCTCTTACATACGCCGAACATCTCATCCCCTGTCACCATGTACTGGATATCGAAATACTTCTCATGTGTCTCGAATCTCCTCTCTTCCCACGGTGAAGTTGAATATTCCTGAACCCCTGCGATGACATCGTCTCCCATCAGCGGATAGAAGCCCTCCGGCAGATTCTTGATATCGGTCTGTGCAAGCCATTTGTATGCAACTGTAAATTTCTCTTCCAGATAGTTGTATTTCTCAGCTATGCTGACGTTGCAAAAAAACATTGTCACCTCCCTTTTTGAGCCAGGCTGTGTTCAATAATGTATCTACTAAATTATACAATGCGCACGCTTAAAATGGAAGATAAATATAAACAATTACTAAACTGGGCAAAACTACATTTAAACACATATTAACTGTTGGCAACATCTTCTAAACAAAAGGAAGATTCTTGCACAAATTAAACAAAAAAGCGCCGCCGCATTTTTTCAAATGCGGCGGCGCTTTTTTGGAGCCGTTTTATTCTGGTTTTCGTACAGATCACAGTCCGAAATATCTCGCTGCGTTCTTGTAGGAGATGCCCTCAACGATCTTCTTAAGAGAAGCCTCGTTGTTGGGATACTCGCCGTTCTCAACCCATTTGCCGATCAGGTTGCACATAATGCGGCGGAAGTAGTCGTGTCTTGCATAGGACAGGAAGGATCTGGAGTCTGTCAGCATTCCCACGAAATTGCCCAGAAGGCCGAGGTTTGCGAGGGACTTCATCTGGTCCTCCATGCCGCTCTTGGTGTCGTTGAACCACCATGCGCTGCCGTGCTGGATCTTTCCGGGCACCTCGTCAGACTGGAAGCAGCCCAGCATGGTGCCGATCTGCTCATTGTCAGCGGGGTTGAGGGAGTAGATGATGGTCTTGGGGCACTCATTTGTCATATCCAGTGCGGACAGAAGGCGTGCGATGTCCTCGCCGCAGGTGTTCTGCGCGATCATATCTACGCCGGTGTCGGGACCCATCTTGCGGAAGATCCTTTCGTTAGCATTGCGGTAGCAGGAATAATGGAGCTGCATCGCGATGCCAAGACGGTGATAAGCCTTGGCCAGAGCCAGCAGAACCGCAGTCTGGTACTTTTCAGCCTCTTCAACAGTAATGGCTTCTCCTGCCATAACTTTCTTATAGACAGCGTCAACTTCCTCAGCCGTCGCGGGACGGAAAGGAATGTAATCCAGGCCGTGGTCGCTTGCGCGGCATCCGAGCTTAGCGAAGAACTCAAGGCGCTCGATCAGAGCGTCGATGACTTCCTGTGCGCTGGCCAGCTCTTTTTTGCCTACCGATGCTGCGAGCTTGCCGATGTACTCAGCGAAGCCTTCCTTGTTGATGTTGATCGCTTTGTCGGGACGATAAGAAGGGCAGACCTTGACTTCGATGGAAGGATCTGCTGCGATCTTCTCGTGCCACTCCAGGCTGTCGATCGGATCATCGGTCGTGCCGATGAAAGCCACGTTCGACTGCTTGATCAGGCCGCGGACCGACATGTTGGGATCATTCTGCAGCATATCAGCGGTTTTGTCCCAGATCTCCTTGGCGTTATCAACCGTCAGAGGCTCCGTGATGCCGAAGTATTTGTGCAGCTCGGCGTTGGACCAGTGATACATAGGATTTCCGATTGCCATCTCCAGAGCCTCCGCGAATTTCACGAATCTCTCGAAGTCCGGCTTGTGGCCTGTGATATACTCTTCCGGTGTTCCGTTGGAACGCATTACACGCCATTTGTAGTGGTCACCGAAATAGGTGCCGTCAGGGTTCTCGCCGCCAAGCCATACTTCAGCGATGTTGTTGAAGCGGCGGTCCTCATAGATCTCCTTGGGGGAGATATGGCAGTGATAGTCCACCAGAGGCATCGGATCTGAGTAGTCATGGAACAGGTGCTTCGCGGTCTCGGTCTCCAGCAGGAAATCTTTGTCCATAAAAGGTTTCATGATATGTTGTTCTCCTTTTCTTGTTGTGATATCAGCGCTTGATATCGTAGTTCATGTTCATGAGGTTGATGATGCTGTCGACATCATCTGTGATATTTCCATCGCCGTGGATCGTGTGCTTGATGACACTCGAAGCCACCGCGAAGTTCACCATATCCATAGGTTTGAAATGATGCATATACGCATAGATCAGACCGCTGGCGAATGCGTCGCCGCCGCCGACTCTGTCCAGGATGTTGAAAGTGAACAGGCGGCTCTCGAAAGTGTGCCCTTTGTACCACATATAGGCCATCAGGCTGTTCTCACTTCCGGAGTGGACATAACGCACATGTCTCGCGATGCATTTGATATTGGGATACTTCTCCACAAAGGCCTGGAAGACCTCATCCTGCTGCTCATAACTGGGCTGCAGCGGGATTCCGTCCTTGACGTCTCCCTTTGAAGGGTCTTCGTCATCTTTATAGAGATGATACGGCTCAATGCCAAAGAGCACATCCACGTAAGGAAGGCACTTCGTGCAGAAATCCCTCGCCTCGTTCCAGGTCCACAGAAGACTTCTGAAGTTGCCGTCGAAGCTGACCTTAAGGCCCATCTCCTTGGCGGTCTGCATCAGGCGGATCATAAACTCCGCGCAGCTCTCGCTAAGGGCAGGGGTAATTCCGCTGAGATGAAGCCAGTCGAATCCTTCCAGAAGCTCTCTCGCGTCGATCTTTGAGAAATCGTATTCCGTGATGGCGCTGTGTTTGCGGTCATAGGTGACCTTGCTGGGGCGGATCCCGTAACCGGTCTCCAGATAGTAAGTTCCGAGTCTGTGGGTCGGCGTCTCCTGTTTGCTGGAGAGGATCACAGGCGTGCAGTGCACATCATTGCTTCGCAGCATACGCACTGCACTCTTTCCGAGGGAATTGTTCGGTACCACTGTAAAGAAGGTACTGTCCACACCCAGGTTAGCCAGGGCCAGAGCGATGTTGGCCTCACTTCCTCCATAACTGGCGTCGAAACTGTTTGCCACACGGATCTTTCCGTAGTTGGGAGGCGTCAGGCGGAGCATGATCTCGCCGAAAGTAATAAATTTCTGTCCGCTTTCATCGTCCAGAAGCGGGTTTTTATGAACCATTTCTTTCCTCCTTCTCATAGTGTTTCCCGTAAAACTCTTCCCGGATCACAGTCCGTCATAGATCTCCTGCAGATACATTCTGGAACTCACCGCGTTCTCATCCGTAGTATTTTCCAAAGTTGTATGAATATAAGGCTTTCTCGCCTTTATGAACTTCAGGATCTCCTTGTAATCCATAACGCCGGTTCCCGCCGCGATGCTCTTGAGGTCATCTCCATCAGGGACACAGTCCTTGAGATGAACGACTGCGATCCGATCGCACAGCTTCTCCATTGCCTCTCCGATCACTTTGCCGCGCTCGTCGAGGTTTCCGGGATACAGGAGATTGACCGGGTCAAAAATGATCCTGAGGTTGGGACTCTGTATCGCCTCCAGCACTTTCACTGCTCTGTCCGGGCTGTATACGATGTGCTTCCAGACGGGCTCAATGGCCATCGTAACGCCGCATTTCTCCGCTCTCTCCACTACAGGCGCAAGCCCCCGGATAAATGTATCGAGCGCTTCCTCTGAATGCGTATTGGCATCCATCTTGTACTGGGCGTTAGGAGCGCCGGTCTCGGTTCCCACCACGCCGGCTCCCAGAAGGGACGCCACGCGAAGGTGCCCGTAGTACCTGCTCTGGATCTCCTTAAGCTTATCCGGATCCGGATGGGCCAGATTCAGATAGCAGCCAAGGACAGCCACATCCAGGCCCTGGCCTTCAAATACCCTCCTGGTATATTTTGCCAGGCCCTCTGTCAGCGCGCAGTCATCAAAGGTATACCCCTTGATCACCTTGGAATAAGCGAGATGAACGCAGGTGAACCCTTCCTCTCTTGCCGTCTGTGCCCTTTTCTCCATGGTCTGGAATTCAGGACCGAGTTTAGTATGAATATCATGCAGACGAATTCCCAGCTGCATAGGCTTTCCTCCTGTTATTCAAAATACTGACCGCCGTCAGGCTCTCCGGCTTCATATTTTTCCGACATCCTGCGGATCTCCCGGATCACGGGGATCACGACAAGCGCGGAGCATATTCCGGTTGCTATATTACTTACCATCATTGTAACGCCGACTGCTTCCGCACCCATCAGCGTGTAGTTCTGCAGATACCACAAGACAGGGATCCTGAACACAAACACTCTCGCCATATTCAGGAGCATCGTTCTCTTAGCATATCCGTAGCCCAGCATCAGCGCGTTGCATGCGGAGTTGACGCCAAGTGTTATATATCCGAGCATCTCCCAGCGGTGGATCGAGACGATCATATCACAGAACGCCTGATCAAACTGCTCTCTCGAGCTGGCAAAAATCTGCGCCAGATATGGCAGCGTGAAATTTACCGCGATCAGGCCGATCAGGCCGATCATCACATCAATGAGGAGAAGCCAGTAGAACAGCCTCTCCGTCCTGCGGTATTTGCCTGCGCCGCGGTTCTGGCTGATGACGGAAGAAGCTCCGTCCAGCATTCCGGAGTGCCAGTTCGTCGTCAGGCCTCCGATATTGTTAGAGACTCCCAGCGCTCCTGCCGTGAGTTTGCCGTAAACGCCCGCCATGGAGTTGACGGTGACCTTTCCTGCCGCGAACAGCATCTTCTCCGCTGTCACCGGAAAGGACAGCTGAAAGATCGGCAGCAGGATCCTCGACTTAAACTGCACCGCCGCCGGAGTGAACCGAAAAGCCCCCTCGTCGGTAGGCATATGCGAAAGCGCATAAGTTAAGAGGACCAGCTGGCTGCAAAGAGTCGCGACCGCGATCATGATGACGCCTGACTTCAAAATATAGACAAATAATCCGGACAAGCTGAGCTTGACGGCGATCACCGCCAGGTTCAGGAACATGATCCGCCTGCTGTGTCCGCGGCTTCTCTCCACAGCAATAAACACTGTATTAAAAAAACTCACGATCAGGTTCAGCATCTGGAGACGGAAATAACCGGCTCCCACTGTGATCAGGTCCTCCGGGGTATTTAACAGTCGCAGAAAAGGCTTTGCAAAAGGGATAATTGTAAGCGCCAGCAGCACGCTCACCAGCACCGCCATAGCGTACAGTGTACTGGTCCTCTGCTGAACCAGCTTGTAATCGCCTTGTCCGTAAGCCTCCGAGATCTTAATGCATCCGCCGACCGCAAGTCCCGTTCCCACCGCCTGGATCATCAGGGTGATCTGGGCGAGGACCGCAATGGCAGATACCGCATCCGCGCTCACATGCGCGGCCATAATAGTGTCCAGAATCGTAAAGATCTGCTGAAATGCCTGATAAATGGCCAGCGGCCCGCAAACTGTGATGAGCAGCCGCAGCGGATGTGCGCTCAGAGAGAATTTCCTGAATTCTTCATCCTTCTGATGGGCACTCACTTCTATTCATCATCCTTACTTATCAAAAATACCTGACAGAACAGTCATATTACATAGGCGCGCACATCTTCATGAAATCCTTCCGATGCGCGCGCCTGCATTCTTAACTGTGATCCGTCACATTAACAGGTTCGCAAGCGCTTTACAGCACTACGCCGTCCTTGAAGATCGAGATCTCTCTGAATCCCTTGCGCTCTGTGCTGGTCAGTTTGCCGGAGGCAACTTCGCAGACAAGATCAAGAAGATCCGCGCCCGCCTCGTCGAGAGTCTTGACGCCGTCAGCGACAACACCTGCGTTGAAGTCAATCCAGTTGGCCTTCTTCGTCGCGAGAGGTGTGTTGGTAGCGATCTTCATTGTGGGAACGGGTGCTCCGAAAGGCGTTCCTCTGCCGGTGGTGAACAGGATCAGGTTGCATCCCGCTGCCGTAAGAGCTGTGCAGGAGACCAGATCGTTGCCGGGGCCGTACAGAAGGTTCAGACCTTTGGTCTTAACCTGCTCGCCGTAGTTGATAACGTCCATGATCGGAGCTCTGCCGCCCTTCTGGACGCATCCGCAGGACTTGTCCTCGAGAGTGGTGATGCCGCCCTGCTTGTTGCCGGGGCTGGGGTTGTCATAGACGACTTCATTGTGGCTGATAAAGTAATCCTTGAAGCCGTTGAGCATGTTGGAAGCCTTCTCGAAGACGCCTTCGTTCACGCAGCGGCTCATCAGGAAGTTCTCCGCGCCGAACATTTCGGGCACTTCCGTGAGGATCGTAGTTCCTCCCATAGCAGTCATAAGATCGGAGAATCTGCCGACTGTAGGGTTGGCTGTGATGCCGGACAGACCATCGGATCCGCCGCACTTCATGCCGACTACCAGTTCGCTGACAGGCATCTCTTCGCGTTTAAACTGGGAAGCGTACTCCGCCAGTTCTTTAAGGAGAGCTGATCCTGCCTCAAGCTCATCCTCTACCTGCTGGCAGGTGAGGAATTTCACCCTGTCGGGATCATAGTCGCCGAGTTCCGCGACGAACTGATCGTGAGTCAGGTTCTCGCATCCCAGATGCAGTACCAGAACAGCGCCCGCGTTGGGATGTCTGCACAGCGCCGCCAGAAGTCTTCTGGTCTGGGCGTGGTCATGCCCGGTCTGGGAGCATCCGAAAGGATGGGTAAATGTATAGAGTCCGTCGATACTTCCCTTGACCAGGTCCTGATTGTCACGGACCAGAGTCTTGGCAACATCGTTGACGCAGCCGACGGTGGGAATGATCCAGATCTCATTGCGGATCGCCGCTCTTCCGTCTTTTCTCCTGTAGCCCATGAAGGTCTTGGGCTTAAGGGGCGCGACGCAGGGAACCGCGGGGTCGTAGGTGTATTCCACCTCTCCCTTGAGGTTGGTCATCATGTTGTGGGTGTGAACCCACTGGCCGGCTGTGATATCCTTGGTGGCGTGCCCGATGGGCAGGCCGTATTTCATGATCATGTCGCCTTTTGCGATGTCCTTAAGCGCCATCTTGTGGCCCTGAGGGATCTCCTCCACCGCTGCGGCACCGCCGAAAGCGGTGCCTGCGGGCGCGGGATGGAGGGCAACTGCTACATTATCAATGTCGTTGATCTGAATAAATATAGGCATGGTTACCTCTCATTTCCGGGTGCAATATTTTGCACAGCCTTGCAGATTAACAATTAAAGGCATGCAGCATAAGCTTTCAGAGTGCCGTCCTTGCGGATCACGCCAAGGATTCTTGCGACCTCAGCCTCGAAGCCTTCGATCTTGGTGAGGTCTTCGCCCCACATCTGCTCGTTAGTCATGACCGCATGTGTCAGAGTCGCTGCATCGTCATCCTTGTGATCATAGTAGAATTCCAGTACCCAGCGATCGTCGGAAATTGTGTAAGTTCTTCCCTGAGGATCCTTGCAGACAAGGCCCGCATCCGTCAGCTCCTGGATGTTGCTGGAATAGAACGCGATATAGGCCGCAAAACTCGTCGTCAGGCATGCAGGAAGTTTGCCGTACTTCTCAACATACTCAACGAAGCTCGGGAAGCATCTTGCTCTCCACTTGGATGTGGAGTTGAGAGAGATGCTCATCAGCTCGTGGTTGACGAAGGGGTTATTGAATCTGTCCTGAACAGCCTGCGCGAAGTTCATCAGGTCATTCTTGTCCAAAGGCAGAGTCGGAATAACTTCGTCATAGAGCATCTTGTTCATGAAGCCGAGAACTGTTGCGTTCTCCATGCACTCACGCACAATGCTGAAGCCTGCAAGATATGCGCCCAGAACGAAGCCTGTGTGCGCGCCGTTCAGGATGCGGACTTTCCTCTTCTTGTAAGGCGTTACATCCGGTACTACGATGCAGTTGACGCCGGCTCTCTTGAAGGGGAGTTTCTCCTCCAGCCATGCCGGGCCTTCGATATTCCATACGCCGAAGACTTCGCCGACGACCAGCAGCGGATCTGAATAGCCGTTGATCTTTTCGAGGCGTGCCACTTCTTCCGCGTCGCGGATACGGCCGGGAACGATCCTGTCGACCAGGGTCGAGCAGAATGTGCAGTCCTCATTTACATATTTCTTGAAATCATCGCCGAGTTCCCACTGGTCGATGTACTGGTTCACACACTTCTGAAGCTCTTTGCCGTTGTTGTCGATCAGCTCGCAGGAGAGGATCACAAGGCCGCTCTTGCCTGCCTTGAAGCGCTCGTAGAGCACCTGGGTAAGCTTGCCGGGGAAGGAGTTCGCGGGCTTGTCCTCGAACTTGCAGGAGGGATCATAGACAATTCCTGCCTCTGTCGTGTTGGATACGATGTACTCGAGATCGTCGGAGACTGCCAGCTCCATCATGGCCTTGAAGCCTTCCTCCTCATAGGGGTTAAGGCATCTGGAGACAGAGGAGATAACTCTCTTCCTGTCGACCTTCTCGCCGTTCTCGCGGCCGCGAAGATACAGTGTGTAGAGGCCTTCCTGCTTGTTGATCATCTCAGCCAGGCCGGGCTTGATGGGCTGTACCAGGACACATTTGCCGTTCCAGTCAGCTTTCTCGTTCGATACGTCAAACCAGTAATCTACGAATGCGCGGAGGAAGTTGCCTTCGCCGAACTGCATAACCTTCTCGGGAGCATCTTTGAGAATATATCCGTCATATCCGGATTTTTCCAGTACTTCATAATTCAGAATTTCCATAATTCGTCTCTCCTTAAATACTAAACATTGGTCTGTAAAACTATGGGTTGTCGGAACATCCTTTTGACGCGGTCTCCTTATAACCTGGCTCAAATTGTTTTTCCGGAAACACGCATCTTATTAAATAATTGTATTGCCTTGTCGAATTCAAGTCCAGCACAAAGTGGCTGGTTTATGAAAACCGCGAAGATCTTCTTCTCGTCTCTCTCCGCTATTCCCTCTGAGAGAAGATCGATATTGTCGCTGTTTCTTCTCACCAGTGCGAGGGCTCCCGCGGGGAGCGGTTTCGATACTATAGGATCCACAAATCCGTTGGTGAAAATACAGTTTGTCTCCACGATACTGCCTTCCGGCAGGCCGGGCATCTGTCCCCTGTTGGGGAGGTTGACATTGGTGATCACTGTCTTAAGGCCCATGATACCGCGAAGCATATCGACGAGCGCCTCTCCCGAAGGTGCCAGCGGCACTTCCCGGCGGCCCTCCGCCATCTCAACGGATTCCCGGATCAGTTTGTCCTGATTGGCGATTCTCCAGTCCACCGTGGTCAGGCCGAAGTGCCATTTCTTCACAGTCTCCCGGTCCTTGAGATACCAGCTGTTATCGACAAATTCCACCAGGTGACGGTCTCCCGCTGCCGCAAGCGCGCCGTACTTCTTAAGGAGATCCATCTTCACCCTGTTTCCGTAGGCGAAGGTGTCGCGGGTCCACTGGTCAGCCGGTCCGTTCTCGTAGTATCCCGTGTCAAAATAGCGATCCATAAACTCAGGCATGAGCTTCATCAAATCAATATTTTGATATCGCGCCTCCGTGATCCACGTGAAATGATTGATGCCGGATGCGTCCGTATAGATATCCTCTCTTTTGACCTCGATGCCTGTCAGTTCTTTCAGAACGCAGCATAAGAAGTCCTGCGTGTGGAATACTTCGTGACAGCATCCGAAAGCCTTGATCTGCGGAAAACACCGGTACAGCGTCTTCACACAGATGCTCATGGGATTGGTAAGATTAAGGACCCAGGCGTCAGGACAGCATTTCCGGATCGCCTCGGCAAATCCCTCATAAACAGGAACAGTCCGCAGCGCACGGAAGACCCCACCAGGTCCCACAGTGTCACCCACGGACTGCAAAATACCGTATTCTTCCGGAGCATGTACATCCGTGTGCATCTGTGTAAAAGTACCGGGAAGGATGGAAATGATCACGAAATCGGCGCCTGTGAGTGCTTCTTCCAGCGTTTGGGACACTGTATATCTGAAATCAGACAGAGCCTCTTCCTTCTCCTGTATCTTTGTGCCTATGATCTGATTCCGCTCTGCGGCGGGAACGTCAATATCATAGAGCGCAACTTCGCCGGCCAGATCCGGGGCCAGGGCAAGATCCTGCATAAAGGATCTCGCCCACGCCTTCGAACCGCCGCCGATATAAGCTATTTTTACACTTCGCCGGCTCATACTCTACTCCATAACTCTTTTACAAAAATGATCAGCCGGGCTGCTTGCCGATGTAAGCAAGGATGCCGCCGTCAACATAAAGGATGTGGCCGTTTACGAAGTTGGAAGCGTCGGAAGCCAGGAATACTGCAGGTCCCTGCAGATCTTCAGCTGTGCCCCAGCGTGCCGCGGGAGTCTTGGCGATGATGAACTGATCGAAAGGATGTCTGGATCCATCGGGCTGTCTCTCGCGAAGAGGAGCGGTCTGAGGAGTAGCGATGTAGCCGGGTCCGATGCCGTTGCACTGGATGTTGTGCTCACCGTACTCGGAGCAGATATTTCTGGTCAGCATCTTGAGGCCGCCCTTAGCTGCCGCGTAAGCGGATACGGTCTCTCTGCCCAGCTCACTCATCATAGAGCAGATGTTGATGATCTTGCCGTGGCCCTTCTTGATCATGCCCGGAATAACAGCCTTGGACACGATGAAAGGAGCGTTCAGGTCGACGTCGACAACAGCACGGAAATCAGCTGCGGACATCTCGCACATAGGGATCCTCTTGATGATGCCTGCGTTGTTGACAAGGATGTCAACGCCGCCGAGTTTCTCCTCGATATCGGCGATCATAGCCTGGACTTCATCTTCCTTTGTTACGTCTGCCACATAGCCTAATGCGTCAATGCCTTTCTCAGCATAAGAAGCAAGAGCTTTTTCCTTTGCATCTTCACTGAGGCAGTTGAAAACGATCTTGGCGCCCGCTGCTGCATAAGCCTCTGCAATGGCAAATCCGATACCATAGACAGCGCCTGTGATCAGCGCTACTTTGCCGTCAAGACGGAAATCTTTCATATCCATAGTAAATCCTCCTTTTCCAGGATCCTGCCGCGGATCCCTGTCCTTTATAAGTTGCTTTATCTCAATTCATTGGGCTTGAGATTGTCCATGTCGTCAAAAGCCTGATTTTCTCCTCCCATTGCCCAGATAAAGGTGTAATTGGAGGTACCGCAGCCGCTGTGGATCGACCAGGAAGGGGAGATGACCGCCTCGTAATTCTGCATGACGATGTTTCTTGTCTGCTGCGGCTGTCCCATGAAGTGCATTACTGCTTCATTCTCAGGAATCTCAAAATATGTATAAACTTCCATTCTTCTCTCGTGCGTGTGGCTGGGCATTGTGTTCCAGACACTGCCGGGAGCCAGCTGGGTAAGTCCCATGGAAAGCTGGCATGTCTCCAGCACATCGGGATGAATGAACTGGTTGATCACTCTCTTGTTGGCGTTCTTCTCATCGCCGCAGGGACGGTGGTTCGCCTTGTCAAAAGAGAGGAATGTCGTCTTGCACGCCTTGTGTGCAGGATATGACGCGAGATAGAAACGGGCAGGATCTGCTCCGTCAATACTTCCGAAATACACCTCTTTCACACCTTTAGTGATATAGAGGCAGTCCTCATATCCCATATCATAGCGCACGCCGTCCGCCACGATATATCCCTTGCCGCCGATATTGAACACTCCGGCTTCACGGCGCTCAAGGAAATACTCTGTTCCGAAGTTATGCCAGATGTCGATTCCTTTGTCGATCGAAACTTCTTCGCTGACAGGCATGATTCCCAGGATCACCACGCGGTCCACGTGAGAATATGTTGCCTTTACAGTATCCGGTACATACAGATCTGTGATCAGGAATTCATTTCGAAGTTCCTCTGTTGTGTACCTTTTTACATCGTTCGGACTTGCTGAATAACGAATGTCCATAATTCCTCCTAAGCTCTGATTACTTGATCACCATCTCTGTCTCTCCGTCGAAGAGATATACGCTTTCCACAGGAATAGAGAATGTGATCTGCTCGTCGATTTCCGGTGTGTCGTGAGGGTCGACCTTAAGGATCGCCTTGTCCTCGCCTGCCGTCACATAGACGTTGGTATTATCGCCGAGCATCTCTGTAAGCTCTACCATGGAGGTCAGTTGATAAGCGCCGTCAATCTTGCCGAGCTCAATATGCTCAGGACGGAACGCGAATACGATGGGCTTTCCTTCGTAGTCCTTGATCTTGCTGCCAAGTTTCCTGGAAAGGTCGAGCTCGTTGTCACCGAACTTGATCTTGCCGCCGGTAACCGTGCCGCGGATGAAGTTCATGGGAGGCTCGCCGATGAATCCGGCGACGAAAACATTTACCGGATCATAATACAACTCATAGGGAGTACCGATCTGCTGCACATAACCGTCCTTCATAACTACGATCCTGTCAGCCAGAGTCATAGCCTCTGTCTGGTCATGCGTAACATAGATGGTCGTAGCTCCGGTGGATTTGTGGATCTGCGCGATCTCGGAACGCATCGTAACACGCTGCTTCGCGTCCAGGTTGGAGAGCGGCTCGTCCATCAAAAAGACGCCGACCTTTCTGATGAGGGCGCGGCCGATGGCAACACGCTGTCTCTGGCCGCCCGAAAGAGCTCTGGGAAGACGGTCCAAATAGTCTGTCAGGCCCAGGATCGCGGCGGTATGATTAACCTTCTCTTCGATGACATCTTCATCGACGCCCTGAAGCGTCAGGCCAAATGCAATATTGTCAAAGACCGTCATCTGCGGATACAGAGCGTAACTCTGGAATACCATCGCCACCTCTCTCTGTCTCGGGCCCCACTCATTGGCTCTGTTCCCGTTGATCAGGAAATCGCCGTTGGAAATGTCCTCAAGGCCTGCGATCATTCGAAGTGTCGTGGATTTACCGCATCCGGAAGGTCCGACGAAAACGATAAACTCGCCCTTCTCAATATCAAGATTGAAATTGTGAACGGCGTGGTATCCATTCGGATAGATCTTGTTGATGTTTTTCAGCGTTAAATATGCCATTTTACTGCCTCCTCACACATTGATGGCTTCTTTCGCCCCTGTCTGCTGCCGCCTACAAAATGATCTTTGTGCTGTCAGAATCCGTTGTGGGCGGTTCCAGTTTGTCAGGTGTGTAGTTTTTCGGCGAGACGCCGTATTTCTTCTTAAACAGACGGGAAAAATACAGGGGCTCCTGAAACCCGCTCTGCCTTGCGATCTGTGAGATGCTGGATCCGCAGCCGGAAAGCGCCAGATTGTTGGCCGCGTTTTCCAGTCTCTTATCTGTGAGAAACTGCCTGGGCGTCATTCCCACTTCATTCTTGAACATCTTCTTGAGATATTCAAAACTGAAAGGCAGGTTCTGCAGATATGCGTTCAGGTCGTAATCCGCATCGGGATAGTTTTTTAAAATGTCGTTTATGACCTGCTGGACCACATCGCTGTGCGAAATGTCCGATGAGAGCATGTGCGCTGTGGAAGCGATCAGCTGGCCATAAACCGGGAGCAGCGTTGTTCTGCCGATTCCGTTATTTGAATAATAATAGAATGCCGCCTCAAACGCCTGTCTGAGAAAAGCATTGGAGGAACAGGATAATATGATCGGCTCTCTGAAGTTGAGGGTCGAGTCCACGATGTTTACATGGATGTTCGTAAATCCCGAATCGCTCCAATTGGAATGAGTGACCATGGGCGGGATAATAACAAGGCTGTCGTTATGGTAGGTAAATGTCCTGTCTTCAAAGCTGATCTGGCCCTTACCACTCGTGCAATAGATCAATTCCCAACTCTCATGTGCATGATCAGACACGCGCAGCGTCAGCGCATGCCTTCCCACATAAATGATGTCATTCATCAATCAGTTCCCTTTTTCCTTTTAATCTCCGTATATGCCAGGACAAAAGGCGCCACTCCTTTTGCGTCGTTTTCCACAACAGGCTCAGAGATATAATATGCGTAGGAACCGTCTCTGCGTCTGTTGTTCTCAGGTCCAAGTCCCGCGACAAGACAGATCCCGCCGAGATTAAGTCCGGTCTCGGTAAATGTCAGGTAGCGGTCGATGATCCCGTTAAAAGTCTTCTCTCCCTGCTCGGCGAATTTCTCCGGCAGGATCCCCAGCCTTGCGCCCTTGAGCATGGCATATGCCATCATCGCGCTGCCGCTGGTCTCAAGATAATTGCCTTCCCGTCCCTGCTGGTCCGGCACCTGCCAGTACAGTCCGGTCTCCGGGTCGGCGTATTCGATCATGTGCTCCATGAGATCTTTGAAGATTCCGGTGAGCTCATCCCTGCTCTCTCCCTCGGGGATAATGTCTGCAAGGTCCGCGAGAGCCACCGCAAACCATCCGAGAGAACGAAGCCAGAAGTTCTGTGAGCAGCCGGTTTCCGGATCTGCCCAGAAAGCTTTCTTCGAGGCATCATAGCCGTGGAAGTAAAGTCCCTTCTCCTTAGAGCGCATTCTCAGGTGCACTGTCCCTATCTGCTTCACTATATCCGAGAAATCTCCGTCTCCGAAGTTCTTCACATACAGTGCGTAAAAGGGCTGTGCCATATAGATGCCGTCGAGCCATACCTGATCGGGATAAATGGCTTTGTGCCAGAAGTTTCCTTCCCAGGTCCTGGGCTGCGCTTTGACCTGCTCCATAAGGCGGTCCGCCGCGAGACGGTACTTCTCTGTACCCGTCTTCTTATAAAGCTCAAACAGCACTCTTCCCTCGTTGATATCGTCAAGATTTGCTTTTTCGGGTTTCAGAGTCAGAATGTTGCCGTCTTCCTGCACAAAATGATCGATGACCTTTTCCGCGAAAGCAGCATATCTCTCATCTCCCGTGATGGAAGTCATTTCCATAAGTGCCGTCAGCATGCAGCCGTCAATATAGTTCCATTCCACCTTCTTGCCTTCCCGGATCTTCTCCAGATTCCAGGCAGTGCGTTCAGGTGTGGACTCCTCTATCAGGCGCAGCACATAGGCATCGATTCTGCTGTAATCTGTCATTCCTGATCAAATCCTTCCGTAATTAACTTTTCGTAGTGATCCGCGATGACCATCTCGCCGTCCTGGCCCTTCATCTTCACGTTCCGGATCTCGATCTCCCTGACGTTGTCCAGATACAGGCCCAGTTTGCATCTCTCTTTTGCAAAATTCTGCATCGCCGGTACATGCGGCTGAGCGTTCTCGGCAAAGGAGATGGAAATGTTTTCCAGGATCACCTTGTCAATAGGGCTCTCCGGCAGGCCGTCAATATAGCAGGCCGCCGCCTCTGCGTCCGTGCACTCCATATTACGGAAACAGAAAGTTCCCATATGCGGCGTGCGGTCGTCCACGGGCAGGTGTTCTCTCGACCACACATATTCCGTGAATCTGTCAGGATCGCAGCAGTTATACCACAAGTTGATGACGATGGGCGTGAGCACACCGTCCATGCGGATATTATCAAACTCGACATTTGTTATGATACTGTCTTTTCCTCTGCCCCTGCGGCTCTTGATGCGGAGGCCGCGGTCTGTGGCGTGGAAGAGGCACTTCGTTACACTCACGTTGCGGATTCCGCCCGCCAGCTCGCTTCCCAGCGTCAGCGCTCCGTGTCCGAAATCCATCAGACAGTTGCGGATCGTGTGGTGATCAGCCGGTGTCTTGTATTTGCGGGCCATCTCTATTTTGCCCGATTTGATAGCGATGCAATCATCTCCCACCGAGAAACGGCATCCGATGATCTCGACCTGATCACAGCTCTCGGGGTCGATCGCGTCGGTATTGGGGCTGTTCTTGGGAGCCTCAATGTACATGTCATACATACCGATGTTCTTCGAGAAGAACGGGTGCATATGCCAAGACGCACTGTTCGCGACTGTAACCCCGTGGAATGTGACGTCTTCACAGCGATTGAGGAAAACGGCTCTGGGGCGCATAGCGGGAAAGTTTTCAAACTCTTTCCACCAGTCGCCGTTCTGTCCGTTTCCGTCGATCCTGCCAAGTCCAACCACGGTAATGTCCTGTGCGTAAGCGCCGTGCAGAAGGGACATATAGGCCGGAACCTCATTTCCCTCAAAGGAGGAGAGCGGTGTTTCCTGTCCTGTGAAAGGATCTCTGGCAACCTCTGCCAAAATAGGGTAGCGCTCTCTTTCCGTGGATCCCAGAAGGACCGCTTTCTCGCTCAGTTCCAGTGTGATGTGGCTCCTGAGCGCGATCGGAAGTGTGAGATAAGTTCCGGCAGGGAAATAGATCCTGCCGCCCTCAGGCACGAAATTCACAGCCGCCTGTATGGCTGCCGTGTCTTCATGAACGCCGTCGCCGACTGCGCCGAAATCTTTGACGCTGACACAGCATGTCTCCGTGCGGGTCTTGAAAGAAATCTCTTCCTTGATTCCCTGATACTCGACAGCAGCGGTGTACTCCGTATCCGGCGTCAGCTCGAAGAGAGAGAATACATTCGTGTTCCTTCGCAGAATAGGTCTTCCGCCCATGGAAACGGTATATTCCTCAGGTGCGTAATAGGGGTTGTCATTCTGCAGCTCCATGCATACGGAACTGCTTCCCAGATAAAGGATCTTTATCATAACAAAACCTCTTAATTTACTTTTTGTGCTTTCCTTACAATATCTGTAATTGTATGTTTGCATTTGATCAGCAGCTGGTCTACCCCGAGGTAGAAGAGCCCGAACATGATCGGTCCCACGCCAAGGGGGATCGTGTCCGTGTTGCCGGTGATCCGGGTCACAGTAAAATTGATGACCGCATAAATACTGTAGACGAAGAAAAGCACCACAAACGCATAAAGTATGTTCAAAAAGAAGCTTAAGTAACCGCGATGTGTGACCATGATGTAGCGGTCATTGCCTCCCGGCGTTGCCTCAAAGAACCTGATCGCGTTGTTGGTCAGAAGATCCGTTACGATCCCCATGGCGATGCCCGTCACGAAGAGCGTATCCAGCATATCTGCCATGTATCCGCTCAGGCCCCATATAAAGAAGAAGCACACCGCTCCCGCGAACCAGAATTTCAGGATAAGTATCTTGACCCCGTCCGCAAGTTTGATCTTGGGACCGGAGCGGTATTTATTGAGTTCCTCCTCGGATACTTCCGGAGAGTTGCTCTCATCCGCTTCCACCAGATCCTTTACCGCCTGTGTCTTGAGCCTGTAATACCCTGCCTCTTTGGTAACATCCGGTTTACGGTTCTGTCTTTTGCCAGTTTTCTTACTCATACTCTCTGCTCTAAATCGGGCAGAAGCATCGGCCGGAGCCGGACGCTTCCGCCCCAAAGGATTGGATCATGCTTCTCCGGTAAGATCGATCGCACCCATCTCGCCGTTGTCCTCGACCTCAATCGAAGTCTTGATCTTGCGGATCATCTTGCTGTAAACAGGAAGCAGGACGATCAGCGCGATAGTGATGCACATCAGCATAATATGAATTCTCAGATACCATTCCGCATATGCAATGTAGATTGTGGCTACTGTAACTACGATCGGGTTATCCGGGCGGTTGACAGCGCTGTAGATCTGCTGCAGATACAGATAGTCTGCGCCGATAATGATCGCGAACATGATGAACATGAGAACGATCATCGGCACATTGGGCTTTTTTCGATAAGGGAACGCATTGATAAAGCACATGAAGGACAGCATGGAGAACAGCATTACGCAGAATCCGCACAGTCCCATTCCCGTTCCCTGGATCTTAGCCGTCGTATCGGAAATATACATCAGGTTAAGCGAATAGAACAGGAAAGTGATTACCAGTGATGCCAGCGCGATGTTCTGAGGTCTGCGCTTAAGCGCTACCAGGAATTTGCGCCAAAGTTCGCTCAGTGCTCCGGGTTTTTTCTTTTCCATCTTCACTTACCTCCTCTGATCGCATTTGTTGTCTCCTTGTCGAAGAAATGCTTCCGTTTGAAGGAGAAGGAAATACCATCGCCGGCCTTGAGCTCTTTCCAGCCCTTGAGCTTCGCGACGATCCTGGGACCGCCATTAGCGATGTAGCCGTGAACCAGTGTGTTCATACCAAGGTTCTCGTTGTTCTGCACATCTACGGGAACTTCCGTGCCTTCCTCGATATTCTCGGGGCGGACACCCAGAACGATCTCTTTGCCTCTGTAAGAAGCAAGTGTGCTCTTCTCTTCCTCGGTCAGTTTCACTGAGAATCCCTGTCCGTTGAGGACGCCGTCACCGACAGTGACGTCGAAGAAATTCATAGGAGGAAGGCCGATGAAACTTGCTACGAAAATGTTGTCCGGATCATCGTACAGTTCAAGAGGTGTTCCCACCTGCTGAACATGTCCCATGGACATACACACGATCCTGTCAGCCAGCGTAAGAGCCTCGGTCTGGTCGTGCGTGACATACATCATGGTCGCCTGCAGGCGCTTGTGCAGCAGCAGGATCTCACGTCTTGTCGCGCCTCTGAGCTTGGCATCCAGGTTGGAAAGCGGCTCGTCGAAGAGGAAGACCTTGGGGTTACGGACAATGGAACGACCCATTGCCACACGCTGTCTCTGACCGCCGGAAAGCTGTGCCGGCTTCTTGTTCAGCTGGCTGGTGAGTCCGAGGATCTCTGCCGCCGCCAGAACTTTCTTATGGATCACGTTCGGATTCTCCTTGCGCAGTGTCAGGGAGAATGCCATATTCTCGTAAATTGTCATGTGGCCGTACAGAGCGTAGCTCTGGAATACCATCGCCATATCTCTGTCCTTGGCCGGTGCTGCTGTGATGTCTTTGCCGTCCAGCAGGAGTTTGCCGTTGGAAATGTCCTCGAGGCCTGCGACCATGCGCAGCGTAGTGGACTTTCCGCATCCGGAGGGACCGACCAGAACGATCAGTTCTCCGTCTTTTACGTCCAGATTGAAGTCAAAGACTGCCTGAACGTTATTATCATATATCTTATCGATATGCTGTAAGTTCAACGTTGCCATGTCTTTTTCTCCTTATTAACTCTGGGCGCCGATTGCTTTCAAATGCTCGCTCAGTTCGTTGCACTTCTTGAAATTGATCGCTGCCGCTGCCAGAAGGCAGACCGCAGACAGAACAAGATAGATGCAGACTCTTATGAACTGGCCGTTGTGCATTACCAGAACCTGTTCATTGTTTACTACGGTCGTCGCTGTATGCGCACGCATGGGAATAATGAATAATCTTACGATCTGAAGAATGCCGACCAGTGCGAGCACATAAGAATAATTCTTGTTGTAATTCTTGACCGCTTCCGAGGAAAGGAAAACTGCCAGCATGAAGATCAGATTGTAAACAATCGATATACCGATCAGGATGTTGTAGTAGTAAGTTCCTACATCTGACTTATAAATACTGACAAAATAGAACACGTTCAGCAGGATTCCGAGGTAGCAAAGGTTTGCGGACTGGGAATTCTTAATAAATCTCATCCGGTCGCGTGCGATCGTCTGTTCGTCGTTCATATTCACGCCTGCACCCCCTTTCCTCCGCGAAGAAGCTGCTGCTCCTCTTTCATGAGCCTCGTCTTCCAGACTGCATTCGCCACCAGCAGCGCCGCTACGATGAGCAGGAGCGCAAATACAAGGTAATGAATATCAAACCAGAACGTGGACTCTGTATAGAGCGTGCCCCACATCTCCGCGTGTTCTTTAAGTGCGGCAAAATCCACCTGAAGGAACTGCCCCTTGAAGATTTCAATGTAGGTATGTCCGAAAATGGAGATTGCAACACTTGCAACTGCAAAGAGACCCGTAGCGACATAGTTGCCGATATAATATTTCCTGCGCACATGGGTATTTGTGATAAACAGCAGTACGGCGAGCAGGATCAGACCGATGCTGTATTTCAGGAAGTAGTTGTTAAAATCCTGCATATTGTAGTACACAATAGAGCCGGGAACATCTGTCTGAAATACATCGTTAGGGTTGCGCATCGTATCATACAGCGCGTCATACAGGTCGGTCATAATACCAAGTGCATAGAGGAATACCACTGCGCTCACGATGACCGCTGCAATACAAAGGATCTTCTGCACTGTCAACTGTTTTTTGTACATGATGACCTCCACCATTTGTTGAGTAACGGTTTCATCCGGGCCGGGCGCCTGTGACGTCCGGCCGCGGACTTAGTAAGATCTTAAATTGGGCGGTTTAATTACTTGGCAAAGCCCTGATAATAAGCAAGGTCACGCTGCCAAGCTGCTTCCTTGAGACCAAGGTACTGCTTGCCGCTCCAGTTGTTTGCAACATAATCCGCTGCTCCCTGCGCGTCGTTCACGGAAGAATCCAGAGCGCTGTAGCCGCCGATGATCATGTTGACCAGAACGTTCTCGCCATCCTTCTGCTGGCTGAATTTCTCTTTCAGCTCAGTGTAGCCGCCGATCTTTTCGTTCTCAACACTGGTGTTGGGAAGAACGGTGGGAACAGAGGTGTACCACTGGTTATCAGCAACTGCGAGTTCAGGGTGCTTAACAACGCCGAGAGCGATCGCCTTGGAGATGTGGCCTGCGCCTTCCTGACCGATCTCAGTTGTGCACTGATACTCGAATGCCTGGTTCTTTACGAAGGAAAGTGTGGAACCGAGATAGTAACGGGCGAAGTTGGTGTAGTTGCCGTCTGCCAGTTCCCAAAGCTCTTCCTTGGTCGCGTCAGCGATAACGGGCTGCTGAGTTCCGTTGAACTCGAATGTCTCACCCTGCTTGATAAATGCATCGGGACCATAGCTCAGAAGAACCATTCCTTCGGGTGTGTATGCGAAGTCGATCAGAGCAAGAGCTGCGTTGAGCTTGTCTGTATCAGATCCTACGCCTGCCTTGGAGATTCCCCAGCCGTCTGTCTTAACAGAACGCCAGGACTCTGTGAAGTGCATGTAAACACCGTCGTCATTTGTGCCGTCATACCAGCGAGCTACAGGAACCATAACTGCCATGTACTTCTCGCCCTCATCCTTCTGGAGCTTGGTCTCGTTAAGGATGGTCTGGGTCTGGTTGTAGTCATAGTGCATGAAGCCGAGATCGTTCTCAAGGTACTTGCCGGTGTTCTCTTCTGTGCTGCCTACGAAACCGTCAGAAACAAGGCCTTCCTGCAGCATTGTGTGTACTCTGTCAAGAGCCTCATAAGCTGCTGCGTCCTGACGAGCATCGTGCAGAGCGCCGTCATTGCCAACATACAGGTAATCCTGACGGGACTCAAGACCGCGGACACCGAACAGTGTTCCGGCGAAACGGAACAGGTCTACGCGGCGCTGGTTGTTGTTCTCTTCACGTGTGAACAGACCCTGGATGGTATCTGTGCCGTTAAGTGTCTGGGGATTTGCTTTTACGCAGCGCAGCAGAGCTACCAGCTCATCTGCATCCCATGCTGCATTCTGGCCTACGAACAGGTCGGAACGCTGTGTTCCATAGTATCCGCCGTAAGCTTCGTCGATATATGTGCGGAGCATGTTGACAGCAGTAACGCCGTCCATGGAACCTGCTTCGTTCATCTTGGCAACGATGTTGCCTGCTGCGTCATAGTCCTTTGTAACCTTCTCAGCCTTGGAGCCGTCTGCGCTGACTACGTCAACTTCGACCTTGCCCTCTGTGGGCATATAAGGCTGATAAACAGGATCCGCTGTAGTATTGGAAGCATCCGCGGTGAACTCGCCTTCGCCGTCAAGGAGCTTCTGTACCCAGTCAACACGCATCAGAGGCATACGCTCGATATCGTTAACACCGTCGAAATAGGGGCTGAAATAGATAGCGCCTGTGTCGGTGTTGCCGGTGATGGAGAGACGAACGATCGGGTTAGCATCCAGATATGCCTTGAAGTTAGGCATGGAATCAAGATACTCAGCGATATTTACAAGGCTTCCTGCCTCGCCGTTCTCTGTCAGCAGAGCTGCTGTACCGGAAACCATATCTACGTCGCCGAGACGCTCTTTCCAATACTCGAACTCTTTGCTGGCGCTGTTGCCCTGGTATTTGTCTTCGAACTCAACGCCGAGCTTTTCCTGAACTGCTACCCATGTGGGCTTGAGGTCGCCAGCGTTATAGGTAACGCCGTCGGCCAGTGTGATACCGGAGCCTGCTGTCTCTGCATCGAAGCTGAGGCCGGTCTTTGTGCTGTTGTAACCGGTCGCCATGCGAAGCTTGGTTCCGGGCGCATAGGTCAGAGCCGCTGCGGGAGCTGCCTCAGCCGGAGCCGTCTCTGCTGTCTGCTGTGCTGCGCCGGTATCAGCGGCAGCCTGTGTCTCCTGGCTTCCGCTTCCTGAAGGCGCGCCGTTCTGCTGGACCTGGATCTTGGGTCCGCAGCCTGCGAGCAGCAATGTGCTCATGGCCGCCGCGAGGGTCAGAGCGAGTACTGATTTGATCTTTTTCATATTATTCCTCCTGAATATGAATCAACCTTGGTTAACTCTCTTATTATCGCTATTTCTGAATTACTCCTTAACACCGCCGACGTTTGTGCCCTTGGCAAAATATTTCTGGATGAAAGGATAGATAATAAGGATCGGTACAATCGAGCAAACGATCAGTGCATAGATTACCGAGTCAGAAGCAAACGCTTTGTTCCAGCCTGCCATTGCCTCGGGATCCGTGTACTGCTCCAGTCTCAGACGGATAAATACCTGCAGCGGATGCTCGTTCTGGTTGGAGATCATCTGGCGTGCCCAGAAATATCCATTCCAGCGCGAAATTGCGAAGAACAGCGCTACCGTCGCGATCGTGGATTTGCTCATCGGGAGATATACCTGTGTGAGGACCTGCATTTCAGTCGCGCCGTCAACGATCGCGGCTTCCTCGATCTCGGAAGGAACTCCCTCAAAAGCATTACGAAGCAGGATGATGTTCATGGCCGCCATACCCATGGCGATAACTACGAGCCACTTATCATCCATGATTCCCATGGAATTAAACACTTCCTTGGTTGCCAGGTAGTTCAGGTACTGAGGTACGATACCTGCGGAGAACCACATGGTAAAAACCAGGAAGAAGTTGAAGAATTTTCTGAACAGCAGTCTCTTTTTGGACAGCGCGTAGCCGCCGAGGATGGCGACGAACATTGCCCAGAGCGTGCCGAACAGGGTCAGGAACAGCGTGTTGGAATACGCGTTCCAGAACATGTTGTCATTAAACATCAGCTTAAAGGCGTCAAACTGAATGTCCTTGGGGAAGAGCACGATCTGGCCGTACTCAACCGCTGTCCTTCCGCTTATGGAAGCGCTGATCGCGTATACAAACGGATACAGGCAGCAAAGGGCAAATACCGTAAGCAGGGTATAGCTGATGACTTTAAAGATCAACTCAGAGATTTCCAGTTTCCTCTTCATAGCCCCTCCTTATCAGTATAGTGATGTGTTAGATGCCTTACGGGCGATTGTGTTAGCACCGATGACAAGCAGCATGCCGATGACGTTGTTCATCATTTCGGCCGCCGCCGCTATTCCGACGCCGGCGCCGGAACCCATACCATTTCTGTTTGCGAAGGTGGAAACGACGTCCGCCGTCACATATGTGTTGGGATTGTACAGCAGCAATACTTTCTCATAGCCGATGTTCAGCAGTGAACCGATCCTGGTGATGAGCATGATCACGATCGTTGACAGTATACTGGGCAGGACAACATATCTCATCTGAGCCCATTTGTCTGCGCCGTCAATCTGTGCCGCTTCGTAGCTGGTAGGTGAAATGGCAATGATGGCCGCAAAGAATACGATACTGTCGTAACCGGCACTCTCCCAGATACCGCTGATCTGGTAGATCGACCTGAAGAAAGCCGGGTTGTTCAGAAGACCCGCGTTGGCAACGTCAAAACTGATCGCTCCGATCTTGACGAGGAACTGGCTGACAATTCCCATTCCGGTTGTCAGGGAGCCCTGCTTGACAAGCATGGTTACCAGTGATGTCATGACAACGGTGGACATGAACTTAGGCAGATAGGTGAGCACCTGATATACGCTTCTCGCCGCGTTGGAGCGCACCTCGTTGAAAAACAGTGCCAGTATGATCGGCATAGGGAAGCCGAAACACAGGCCATAAAAACTTAGCAGGAACGTGTTGCGCAGCGCCCTCCAGAAATCTGTGGAAAGGCCGTCGCCTGCAAACAGGAGCCGTTTGAAATACGAGAAACCCGAGAAGAACTGCTCAGATACGGGCTTTACGTTGTCCGATACCTTGAAGCACCCCAGGAGTTCGTACATCGGGAAATAGCGCCAGAACAGGAATACCAGGATCATGGGGACGAGCATCAGATAAAGTCGCCAGTCCTTGAGGATCGTCTGACCCACATGGCGCCAATAATGCTTCTCCACGTCGTCGCGTACGGCCTGTTCCGGATCTTCCCGATAGGTCCCCGACTCTTGGTCGTAGACGAGGTAATCCGCCGCCTTAGCTTTCATAATTTACCTCCTTTTCCGTTCCCTCCTTCGCATTGACGCGCAGCAGGTAATGTATTTGATCTTCATAGACCCCGTCCAGCCTACGGGCTATCCAGATGATCACGAATGTAAAGAGCATTGACAGGCTGTCTGTTGTATAGAAGCCCACAATGTTCGCCGGTTCTGCGCCCAAAAGAAGGGCCACGATCGCCCTTCCGGTCTGCATGAGCAGCAGAACAAGGATCGGATACAACATTCCCCATGTATTCGTCCGAACCTTTTCCTTGCCGACCTTTATCAAAATATAAACAGAAATCAGTGAGAAGATATTACCCACTACATAGATCAGATATTGATGAGCTGCCGCTCCAGACATGAAGCTGTAGACAACTCCCCCTAAAACGGCGTGGATGACTCCCCAGTATCTGTAAACGGCTGTCCCGGAAACCAGAACCGCGCTGCCATCACTATAATGAACTCAAAGATGACCAGCATCCCTGCAAACATAGCCAGGTCTATCGCCCGGTATTGTTTCCAACTTCTCTTCTTCCCCACTTCGTCCCCTCATTGACATTTTACACTAAATTTGCTGTCTCTTGTCTTAAAAATGCAACAAAAGACCTAAAACAAGTGTATAAATTATAAATTACTACTTTGTCCAAAGTACATGGACAGAATAGCGATATTTATATACAAAACCGACTTTTTCGGATATTTTCTTTATTTATCTGTCAGGACAGGTATAATGATTATCAGGAAGATTTTCTTGTCAATTGTACTATTTTTACTATATTACCGGAGGTTTTATGGGCACTTTTCACAATATTTTGACCCCTGATGACGACCTTCAGGCCGTTTTGGATCAGTCCTCTCCAGGTGACTTTATTCAACTTTCGGAAGGCGATTTTCGCGTAAAATGCACTGTTTTTGTACCTTCTTTGACGATACGGGGCGCAGGCATGGACAAAACCCGCATCATCTGGGATGACTACGCGAACAAGATCCACGCCGACGGGAAGGAATACAACACCTTCCGGACCTGGACCATGGCGGTCTGCGCGGACCATATCACCATGGAGGACCTGGCTGTCGTAAACGGCTCTCTGCACCCGGAAACGAAGGGACAGGAGGTCGCTCTGACTGTCTACGCGGACGATTTCCATATGAAGCACTGCCGGCTCACTTCCACCCAGGACACATTGTTCCTCGGACCTCTCCCGAAAGATCTGATCGAGCGCTATGACGGTTTCCTGCCGGATCATCTTCGCCGGGATATCTCCTGCCGCCAGTATTTCGAGGACTGCCTCATCGAGGGCACCGTGGATTTCATATTCGGCTGCGGCAATACGCTGTTTGATAACTGCGAGATCCGTTCCCTCTGCGACGCCCGGGATATCGGCTATGCCGCCGCTCCCGCCCGTCACGGACGGAAGCATCTATCTGGCAAGGCCCTGGCGCGACTACGGCCTGTGCCGCTTCGAGAACTGTACCTATGGGCCGCACATCAGCCCTCTGGGCTTTGACAAGTGGAACGACACGAACCGCGACCGCACAGCTCGTTTTTATGAGTCTCCCGCGGTTGACGGACGAGTGAAGTGGGTGAAGAAATAAGGAACTGCAAACAAGATCAGGAATCTGCGAGGTATTACCATGAAGAATGTCAGACTCGGCCGCACGGAAATCATCGTTCCCCAGAACGCTTTCGGATGTCTTCCGATCCAGCGTGACAGCAAGGAGGTTGCGGTGAAGCTCCTGCGGGAGGCCTATGAAGGAGGCATGCGCTTTTTCGACACAGCGAGAGCTTATACAGACAGCGAGGAGAAGGTCGGTGAAGCCTTCGACGGCATGCGTGACAAAATATACATAGCCACCAAGACCGCAGCCAAGACGCCGGAGGGCTTCTGGAAAGATCTCGAGACGTCCCTTAAAAATCTGCGGACCGATTATATCGATATCTATCAGCTGCACATGGTGCCCCGGTGCTACAGGCCCGGGGACGGGACCGGCATGTATGAATGTCTCGAGCAGGCCAAAGAGAAAGGCTTGATCCGCCACATCGGCATCACGACGCACAAGCTGGCCGTGGCGCAGGAGATCATTGAATCGGGGCTCTACGAGACCCTGCAGTATCCTTTCAGCTACCTTTCTTCTGAAAAGGAGATCGCTCTGGTGCGCGCGTGTGTGGAAAAAGACATGGGCTTTATCTGCATGAAAGCGCTGGCCGGCGGCCTGATCACCCGCTCCGACGCCGCCATGGCTTATATGGCACAATTTGACGGCCTCGTCCCGATCTGGGGAATCCAGCGCGAGAACGAGCTGCGCGAGTGGCTCTCTTACATGGAGAACACACCCTCCATGACAGAAGAGATCGCCGCCTACATCAAAGGCGAGCAGGACGAACTCGCCGGGGATTTCTGCCGCGGCTGCGGTTACTGCCTGCCCTGCCCCATGGGCATTGAGATCAACAACTGCGCCCGCATGTCTCTGATGGTGCGCAGGGCGCCCTCCGCTTCCTGGCTCTCCGAGACCTGGCAGGAAAAGATGGCGAAGATCGAGAACTGCATAAACTGCCGCCAGTGTACAAAGCGCTGTCCCTATGAACTCGATACGCCCGAACTACTGCGCAAGAATCTGGCAGATTATAAGAGGATCCTGGCCGGAGAGGTCAGTGTCTGAAGCCTGCAGATCAAACATATAGGACAAGTAAAAAGGTGGTATTGCATCTTGCCAATCAACAAGCAAGGTGCAATACCACCTTTCATTTTAATTCAATGCCTATTCCGTTTGAGCCGCTGCCGCCGTGGAAGCTGTCGTCGCTGCGGAAGCTGTCGCTGTAGTCGCAGAAGCCGCCGCTTCGCCGCCCTTCTTCTGAGGGGCCTCCGGGATCACCAGTTCCATGCCCACCCTGAGATCACCCGGATTTTCCAGGATTTCTTTGTTGGCCTCATAGATGAGATTCCATTTGGATCCGTCGCCGTAGATCGTCTCCGCGATCTTCCAGAGGTTGTCATCCTTCTTGACTGTGTAAAGCTTCTTCCCGCTCGCGTCAGTCTTTACTGCTTCTTCCGTGATCTTGAGCTGCACCTTCTCTTCGATGCCGTAGAACTCATAAAAGTCGTCATACAGTCCGAGGCAGGCATCCATTCCGGGATTCGAAGAAAGTGCCTTCTGAAGGATCGCTTCCCATGAACCGTATTTCTCATAGAGATAATCGATAGTAGGGCCTTCTTCGTTGCCGTAAGTGTCGAGATTGCTCTGCTTCACCCTCTTGAGGCCGTCCGGATCTCCGATGTAGGCTTCAAGGCGAAGCTCGTTTCTCTTCTTGCTGACTGCCCTGGCAATCTCTTCAATACTCTTATTCTCGTCGAGCATTGTCTCGATCGTCTGATACAGGATCTCTTCCGTCTCGTAATACTGAAGTCTCTTGTCACGCGCTTCGGCGACTTCCGCCTCATTCGTCCAATCTATGATGTCCACGAACTCTCTGAGCCGCGTGGAGAGCGGGCTGGGAGAATATCCGTATACAGCCTCGCGGTTCACGATAATATCCTGCGCCGCTTTAGGATTCTCCATGGGATCATGAACATATCCTTTTTTGGCCGCTGTGCTTCCGGTCTCAGCAGCCGTTGCTGCCTGCGCCGCTGAATTTCCGGTTCCGGAAGTCTCGACCGCCGCGCTTCCGGCCTCGGCAGTCTCAGCCGCGAATACTGTGACCGGCACCGCCGTCACAAGGAGCGTCCCGGACATAAGAAGTCCCGCCGCCGCTGCAAATAATGTTGCTCTTTTCATGTATTTCCCCTTTCCGCCGGGAGCGCTTGAGTTCTGCCCGACTTACCATATAGCTTGCCAAAACACAGGCTTCCCTGTTACTTACACACATCCACCCATTTTCTGGCGCTCACCAGTTTCTCCAACTCGCCCAGTTCCAGTCTCACCGCGCTGTTTGCGTTGCCGGCCGCCGGATATACCGTGTCCCATTTCTTCAGGCTCCCGTCCAGATAGATCTCGACGTTTTCATTGACTCCGAAGGGACATACGCCGCCCGCCTCATGGCCGATCAGTTCCTCCACCTGTTCCCGCCGGATCATTTTCGCTTTTTTGCCGAATTCTTCTTTATATTTTTTGTTATCGACCCTGGCCATGCCCTCAGCAAGGATCAGGATCGGCCTGTCATCGATGATAAAAGACAGAGATTTGCAGATCCGGCCCGGCTCTACACCGATGGCGGCTGCTGCCAGTTCCACTGTCGCAGTGGATACATCCGGCTCGATGACCCGGTCAAGATATCCCTTCTCCCTCAGATACTTCTTGGCTTTTTCCACCGACATTGTATGTTCTCCCTCCGAGGTCTAAAACACGCCTACCCGAATATTCTACCACTTCTGTCCGCCTGATGGTCATCTTTCGACAAAAAAGCGGGCCATCCTGCTAAAGAGTTTCCGGCGTCAAAAAAGCTGATGGCCCTGTATGTCTCTCATACAGCTGTCATCAGCTTGATTTTAAAGAGTTCCTGCTTTCAGGAAGGTCAGGCCGCATTATCCAGGACTTCCTGCTCCTCTGTAGAAGGTTCCCCGGCTGCAGGCTGCTCGGAAGCAGGCTCTTCAACAGCGGGCTGCTCAACGGTCTGCTCGGCAGGCTGTTCCGCTGCAGCGGGCTCAGCCGCCTGCTTGCCGATATATTTTACGCCCTCTGCGTAGATGGTCTTCCAGTCATTCTTCATGGAAACGGGGATCCAGTTGTTCTCTTCACACAGCTTATACATGTCGTTGGCCTTCTTGATGTTGCCGTTCTCGCGCTCAAGGTCGTCGCAGCAGAGCATGAAAGCAAGGCTCTTGTAAGGATTGTTGCTCAGCGCGTAGTTGCACATCGCGGCGTCACCGGTCGTATTGCCGAAGGACAGAACGGGCTGTACGCCGATCTCGCTGTTGATCACGGAAACCTTGTTCATCTTCAGGTTCTTGATGATGAACTCGCCGCCGAGATACAGGTCATCGCCCTGTGTGAAAGTATAATTAAGGCCGTCTTCTCCATTCTGCAGACCAGCCACAATGGTTTCATCAGAACCGATGATCTGGCTGTTGGGAAGCTCGAGAGGGCTGTTCTCCATAATGCCGCGGCAGATGAAGCGGTCCGTGCCGCTGATGACATATACTGTAAAATCATTAGCCTTGAGGTACTCGATGATCTGAAGCATGGGCTCATAGAAGCCGCCGCCGCGGGTCATACCCTCATAACTGGGCATAGGCTGTTTTTTGAACTCCTGGATATAGTCGAGGAATTCCCTCATTGTCATGCCCTTGAAAGCGGAAGCTACTGCCTGTCCGTGCTCTACGGGAAGCTCCGCGTACTTGGTGCCGTTAGTGTTCTGGTCAATGATCTTCGCTGCGACCATCTTCTCAAACTCAGACGCGCGGTCCTTGTATTCGGGGTCCTCAGTCACACGGTATACCAGCAGTGTATAGTCAAAATAGTTCGGGTCTGTCTCGCAGAACAGCGTTCCGTCGAAGTCGAATACCGCGATACGGTCCTCAACAGGGATGAAATCAGGACTTCCCTCTTTTGTGATCGTATCCATATAAGCGGTCAGGGCTTCTCTTGCCGGAGCTCCCTCGTTCCAGAGGCTGAGCATCTCGTCGGCGTCGACTGCTTTGACCTGAGTCTCTGCAGAAGTCTGTCCGCCTGCCGCTGCTGTCTGCTCTGCTGCCGGCGCTGTCTGTGTTCCCGTCTGTACAGAGCCGGTGCGTACTACTGTGTAGCAGAGGCCGCCGAGGGAGATCACCGCGACAAGGATCGATGCGATCGCGATTGTTTTCCATTTTTTAAATGCTTCCATTTTTCTTACTTCCTTCTTAACTTCTTAACTTCTTTAATTAATCATCTTGCTTATATATAAACCGGCGGAAGATTGTTCCCGCGGAGTATTGCCTGTATGTAAACCGGCGGCGGCTGTTTTTAACTCTCTGCCCCGCCGGACATTTTTACTTACGCAGTTCTTCTTCAAAATCCATACGCTTTTTTGATTTTTTACAAAGAAATCTTAATCGTTTTCGGTTTTTAAAGATATTAGCCCTTTTCTTTCCCGTAAACAATGTACTTTTTTGACAAAAAGATGGATGATTTTGTAGAAAAGACCGACGTGACTGATCCCCGCCGGCCCTGATGCATTATTCTTCTGCTATAATATCACAGGGTATACTATTATGAACTATCTTTCCTTTAACGACGCCATGCGCGCCCGCTTCGGCACCAAAGTATACCGGCTGTCCCTGCAGAGCGGCTGCACCTGCCCTAATCGCGACGGCACAATAGGCACCGGCGGCTGCACCTTCTGCTCGGAGGGCGGCTCCGGTGATTTTGCCGCGCCTCTTCTTCCCATTGGCGAGCAGATCGAGGAGGCAAGAAAGCGCGTAGATGCCAAAATATCGGCCTCCATCGCTCCACAGGACCGCCGCTACATCGCCTACTTCCAGTCTTATACCAACACTTACGGCGACCCCGAACGCCTGCGCAGGATCTACTCCGAAGCTCTGCAGCACCCGCAGATTGTCGCGCTCGATCTGGGCACCCGCCCGGACTGTCTGCTGCCGGAAATGATCGCGATGTTAAGAGATCTGCGCGCAGAATACGACAAGCCCGTCTGGATCGAGCTGGGCCTGCAGACCATCCATGAAAAGACTGCGGGGCGCATCAACCGCGGCTACAAGCTTGAAGTGTTTGAGGACGCCTACAGGCGGCTGAAGGACGAGGGCTTCGAAGTCATCGTACACGTCATCCTTGGCCTCCCCGGCGAGGCGCGCGAAGATATGCTGGAGACCGTGCGCTACCTCTCTCTTTTGACTCCGGCGCTCGATGGCATCAAACTTCAACTCCTGCACATATTAAAAGGGACCGAACTGGCCCGTGAGTACGGGGCTGATCCGTTCCCTCTGTTTACATTGGATTCTTATTGTGATCTTGTGGTTGACAGCCTGAAACTTCTGCCTCCGCAGACGGTAGTCCACCGACTCACCGGCGACGGGCCCAAGCGCCTGCTCATCGCGCCGCAGTGGAGCGCGGACAAAAAGCACGTGCTGAACACACTCAACCGGAAGATCAGAGAAGCATAGCTATCCTGTTACATCAGCACTTCTATTCTGTCTTCCATCAGCCCCCTCATTTTTTCCTTTTCGCTCTCCGGCAAGAACGAAGTGTCGATCTGCTGCGCCAGCTTTTCTCTCTTTCCAATCAAGCCGGCAATCATACGAAGTGCCGTTTTCTCTGTCAGATCACATCGCTTTGCAAGAGCAATGAAGTCCTTTTTCCTCAGATTTCTCTTCTTCCCGTTCAGTGTCAGCGCCGTCTGATCCTTGTCTGCAGGCAAAACAATGTTGACCGGCAAGAGATCATATGCATCTGAAAGAACAAAATCTCTTTTACCCGGAGTCATCTCCCGCAAGGAAAAGTTCTTCAAATGCATGTCAGAATTTCCGGTAATGAACGAAAAAACAATCCTCAAATAAAACTCTGCCAGGTCCAAGCCGGGATGCATTGAGTACTGCGGTATAAGATCAGAACACCTCTCATATGATCCCTTATACTTGTCTTCCGTCAGCCTCCCGGACAGTTGGCAAAAATCCTCCATTGCATACATCTGAACCTGTCCGTGTCCGATCTGCCGATCAATTCTCCGGGTAATATATGCATTTTCACTTCCCATCCTGATCAGCGCATGAGGTACAGTTCGTATCCCTGCGATCTTCGCCTGTCTCATGACCAGGTCCTCGTATTCCGGCAGATACGGATACTCTGACGTCTGCGGTTTCAAAATATAGCCTGTCGGATAATCTACGATCGTAAGCCTGCAGTCCGGATCCTGTGACAAGTGCAGCGATAGTTTTTTCTGAACACCGGGAACTGTCAGTCCCTTGCCGGTCATTCTGGCCGCAAGCTGCAACAGACCGTCCTCCGTCAGATCAAGTATCGGCATTGTGTTTGTTCCGAAAAAGGCCTTTACACATCTTTTGTGCCAACCGCTTTCCCGTTCCATCTCAGAGATTTTTCCGGACATTTCCCTTCCACAGTACAAGCAGCGCATTGTCACTCCTCTCTTTGAATACTGACATCTCCAATACAATCACCGCAAGCAGCCAACAGCGCTCCAAACCGGTCCCTGTAGTCCAGTTTCCATGTCTCCTGAGTGACCCTCAGAAGCCATCCCTCCGGGATCAGTCCGTCAAAAAAGGAAAACAGCACTTTTGATGAATATGGCTCCATTCGAAGAGGAAGAGTCAGACTTACTGCAATCGCCCCTTCCCTGTCACAATACTCAGGAAAATAGGCAAATCTGTAACCGTCCTCTGTCTCTTCCAGTCTGCCTGCCGGCATCTTTTGCACATAAACGGTTGCTTTCCTGTTAATTCCACTCATTTCCTAATCCTTCCGGGAGCTGCCTCCATACCAAACATTCTCAGGGCCTGATTCACTTTGTCCATTCTCACAGTTTCCTTCCCCTGTTCCAGTTCCCGGACAAATCGAAGTCCCAGTCCTGCGCGAAGCGCGAATTCCTCCTGCGTAAGCCCTGCCTTTTTTCTCTCCTGCTTAATATAATCACCAATCGTGCTCATGATATACTCCCTATCAGGTATAGTAACTCTTCATATACTCTATAATGATCCCTTTCGGGTATATTGTCAATGATTATGCCGTCGCATTATACCTTATCGGGTGTATTGCGCTGTATTGCGCATTTAACTATACCCTTTCAGGTATACAAGCCAAAGGAACAGTACATTTGGCAACGGTTGTCTGTCTCCCGCAGAGGCTGTATGATGAAAGTGATAATCTGCCAGAAACTGATCATCGGTGGACAGTAAACGGCCAGAAGCTATCGCGTACATGTGGTTGAAACATTCAGCGATAGTTTTTCGGCACAGAATGATGCTTTGGTAAGGAGAAAACTTTGAAAACACTCCGATTTTTTATAGGCACGCATGCTTCTGCGGGGCAGGATTCCCTCTGCCTTTGTGAAGCTGATTTTGAAGCCGGATCTTTCTCGACACTTCACTCGATGCGGGAAATCTCCGATCCCACCTACCTCGCTCTCTCCGCGGACAGAATCCTGTATACTTTCGGGAAAACTGCCGCCGGCGTGTCCGTTTACGCGATCCGGGATCAGGTTGTCCTGAACAGCCTGCCCTGCGCAAGTGGAGGCCCCTGTCACATCAGTGTCGATGAGCGCGGTGAATTTCTTCTGGTCGCAGGTTACGGCAGCGGAACGGTCTCCCTCTATGACCTGAATCCGGACGGCACGATCCTTCCGCCAGTACAGCGGCGTTGGTTATGACTCTTCGGACCGCCAGAAAGGGCCGCACGCTCACTATGCCGTTTTCCACAAAGACAGGGATGAAGTCCTGATCTGTGACCTAGGCCTGGACATGGTCTATGTCTACGAGCTTGACCGCAAAGCTCATAAGCTTCAGGAGACAAACCGCAGCATCCGCCTGCCGGATGGTTCTGGTCCCAGGCATTTGGCCTTCAGTGACAAACATCCCGACATGCTTTTTGTGCTCACGGAAATGGCCAATACGATCTTCACTTATCGATTTGATCCTGAAAGTGACAAGTACATCCTTGAGCAGCAGATCTCTGCTGTCTGTGACGGCGCATCCGGAGCCAGCCCATCTGATCCGGCTCTCATGCAGCCCCCCACAGCTGACAACGGAAGTATAGGCTGCGCGATCCGCTTCACGAAGGACGGCAAGTACCTCTTTGTCTCCAGCCGGCTGGGCTATCAGAGCATCTCGGCGTTCCGCTGCCGCTGCCTGTGCGGCGGGATCACGCCCAGGGATTTCAATGTCTTCGAAAGTGATGACCCTGAAGATCCGGACATCCATCTTTTGGTCGCCAACCAGGATTCCGATCTGGTCACAGCGCTGCGATTCGATCGCCGCGCCGAAAAGTTGTCACTCCTGGACATGAAAATGCAGGCGGTAAAGCCCACCTGCATCCTGCCGATATGACCACCGGACACAAAAAACGCGGCCCGCAGAGGCCGCGTTTTCCTATCCTCACATCTCAATCGTATATTTCTCCACATCGATGACTGCCGCGCCGCCTGACACCTCAAAGGAGATCCCGTCCGCAGACTGGCGCGTGTAGATCGTGTTCGACATCACCTGCTCGCCGTCGTTGACAAAGATTTCCACCGAGAACCTGTCAATCATGAGCCGCAGCAGGATCTCGCCGCAGCGATCCCGCACATGTGCCTTCCGCTCGGAAATGATGTAGTGCGTAAATCCCGAGTAGGTCCGGTCAAAATACAGCATACTGTCAGCAGGATCATAAGTGATTGAGGTATAGAACTCCTCATCCTCTGCGACCTTTATTGTGAATTTCTGATAGAGGCCGCCCTCTGCGGGCTTCACCCGCACTGTCAGGTCAAGGCTTCGGCCTTCGACGCCGGAAAGCTTCGTGCACTCCCTGACAAGTACATCTTCATAGAAAACAGATTCTTTGCGATACGCTTCAATCTCCCGGATCGGTTTCTGGATCAGAAGTCCGTCCTTTTCAGAAAGCTCTCTGGGAATTGTGAGTTGTCCAAACCACTTAGCTCCCGGAGGCGTCCTGTGCATGGTCTCCGGCGTCTGCATCCAGGCGATGAGTACTCTTCTGCCATCCGGCGCGACCGTGCTCTGGGACGCGTAGAAATCAATGCCGTAATCAATAGAGCGGATCTCCTTGCGCGTAAAGGCATGTGTTTCCCTGTCATAGGTCCCCGCAAGATAGGCCGCGTTGTTGCCGGCATGGAACTCGGTACCCTTCGCTGTCATCTTCATCGGGAGGATCGGGATGAAATCCGTATCTCCCAGGCGGAACATGTCCGGGCACTCCCACATATACCCATATTCATTGAAACTCTGATCGAGAGTCGACACATACTCCCAGCCGTAGAGATCCGGGCTCCGGAACAGGACGACCGCGCCGCCGTTCTTTTCGGTACTGACGCCGATGATCGCGTAATACTGACCCTCCTTCTCCTCATACCAGATCTTGGGATCGCGGAAGTCTGCCGCGCTGTATCCTTCCGGGAGCATTTCCGGCGTGATCACCGGGTTCTTCTCGTATTTGACATAGTCTGTGCCGTCGCCGAAAGCCAGGTTCTGCGTCTGCCGGAAAATCAATCCGCCCTCCGGGTTCCTCTTCTCTTCCACACCTGTGTAAATGAGCAGATGCCTCCCGTCCGGCGCTGTCAGTGCGCTCCCCGAGAAGACGCCGAAGTTGTCGTACCATTCGTCCGGCGCCATTGCGGCCGGGAGCCTTTTCCAGTTCAGCATATCCTCTGATACCAGGTGCCCCCAGTGCATGGAGTCCCAATGCGTAGAGTAGGGATTGTACTGATAAAACAAGTGATACTGCCCGCCAAAGCAGGAAAAGCCGTTCGGGTCATTGAGCCATCCCACTGTCGGAGTGACGTGGTAGACCGGCCTCTCCTCCTTTGTGATCTGACTTCCGTATTCGGCCTCATATTCTCTGGCTTTTTTCAACCGATCACTTTCCATCTCTTTCTCCTTTCAGATATTCGTAAGCAGGCTTGTACTTCTTCTCAATGCGGTCATAATCCTTCGGACCGGGATCCTTGATCCTCCTGATGTCCATATTATGGGTCAGGTCCGCCAGCTTCACTTTCCTGGCAAGCGGGTTCTTCCCGATCTCCTTCACATATTCCATATAAGGCACTCCGCCCGCATGTGTCATGAGCGCTACGGCGTCTGCGATCTCGTCCCCGAAGATCTCCCGAATCTCCCCGACCGTGACTTCCGTATCCTCTACAGTGTCGTGCAGATACGCCACGACCTTCTCCTGAGGTGTATCCAGCATCGCTGCCACTGCCTCGGGATGTGAAAAATAGTCATTTCCGGCTTTATCCACCTGCCCTCTATGGGCAAGCTTCGCGATCAGCCTCGCAGCTGCGATCTTTTCTTCTCCTGTCATAAAAGCCTTTCCCCCCTGCTGCCCGCTGCCTCCGGGTCCTGCGTTTTTTCAAGTCTGATATATATTATAACAAAATAAGCCGTCACACTAAGAATAAATCCTTAATGTGACGACTACTATTCCTGTCATATATATTTTCTCATCTCATCCAGCGACTCGTAAATGCAGGTCGGTTCGACATCTGACTCCTCAACTGTCTTCATCGTCGCCTCTACCGTCAGGACCAGGAAACCCTTGGCTCCGTTTCTAACGCCGATGGCGACTCCGGGGATGGAAGCATGCGGGAGACGTGCGAGAGATATAATGTCGAAGTGATCCTGCCGTGAGTCAAGGGCCCTTGTCTCCCTGACACAAAAAGCAGCCGGAGGATCCGTCCCCCAGCTGCTTCAAATCGGTTCTTATCTACTATATGCAAGAAAACTGATAAGAGAATTCAGAGATATGTCAACAGACTCCAAAATCCTTTCTGTGGTCTTTGATATACTGATATATTGTTTTTCGAGTTACTTCCCGCTTGATTATATCTCCGATCTCATGCCGCATTGTCTCAATATTGAAGATTTCCGTATACTCTGCCTTCCTGATCACCGCAATCGAATCCGAATAGTATAGTGTTCCTTCAGGTTCCATCAGACATAATTCATACCCAAGCAGCTTTTTTACAGCCTTGCATGCCATAGCGATCACTCCCACGCCGGAATAAGGTCAATCTTCTTCTCCTTCCACATTCCCAGCAGCATTTCCCTGTGTTCTTTTAACCACGCTTCGATCACGGGGAGCACATATTTGGAGAAATTGCCTTTTATTACGCCCTGTTCGAGATCAATACTGCCCTGTACATCGTCGTCGAGATAGTTTACATCAACAGCAGGTCTGCCTGAGAATTCTTCATCCATATAAATCTCAATGTCACAGAATTCCGCAATCTTTTTCATTGCCTTTTTTTCCTTACTTTTATAAGCACTGCTCTTCTTTTCTGACAGTTTCTTCGCATATTCCAACAAGCGGGCCCGCTCCAGCCACTGCATCTCGTTAAACAGTTCCAGCAGTTCACGCTCTTCTGTTCCCTGAGGAATTACCATATAGTCTACAGCTTTCCCTCTGTCGCTGTCCTCGCAAACACCGGAAAGCAGATACTCCGGGGTCACTTCGAGAGCTGCACAGATCTGCATGATCTTCTCGGATCCCGGATTCGTGTTCTTCTTTCTCCAATCGCTGATCGTAGTCGTTGCAATTCCGGTTCGTTTGGAGAACTCCACTTGCGTCATTTTCTTTTCTTCCAAAAGGTAAAAAATCCGCTGTCCGACAGTCATAACATGTACCTCTCTTCCGAATATCGTTAATTACGGATATTGTAGCATGCGAGTACTATATCGTCAATTACGGATTCATGGGAATCAGTTGTCCCTGAAACAAAAAGCAACCGGAGTACATATCCTCCGGCTGCTACTGTTTTGTTGTCTCAACAAAGTCAGAGGGACTGTCCCCTGTCTCATCCTCCAAACACTGTCCCGTCAAAAGCTTCCTGCAGCTTAATACCGTTCACCGTCTGGCCGTCCCCCGTCTCTACTTTGACGCGGAAAGCTTCCCCGGTTTTCATGTCATCCGTCCGGAAGTCAACGGTGTCAGTGCCGTTTGTCCTCCAGAAATTCAGTTTCGTTCCGACCGGGATCTCCTTCTCCTCGCCTGTCGGCTCTTCCGTCAGGATGTCCACCACTTCCGCCTTCACAGGCACAAGGGTGGTGAGCGTGATATCCGCGTCAATCTCGTATAAATCTGTCAGCGGAGCGGGCATTCCGTCCTCTCCCACTTTGTAGAAGCGGCGGCCGCTGTATGTGCTCATAAGCTGCATTCTTGTGCCGAGTGCGAATTTCGACGGGTCGATCATCGGATAGCGCTCGTTAACGCTCTGTTCCAGGCTGTACTTACCGTCCACGTAGGCCGAATAGAAAGCAGACGCATAACCGGTCCCGTCCATTTTGCCAACGAACGACGGAACATTGTCTTTGATCGCAAATACACTCAGTTCCGGATAATCGTTATCTGTTCCGGTCACCACGTATACATAATTCCTTCCGTCTTCTATGTGCACAAAGCTCGGCTGCATGCTGAAGCAGTACAGCTCCGTCGTGCAGACCTGATCTCCCACACAAACCTGAATGCCGGAATACGCGTAGATCTCGTTTCCCTCTTCATATGTGCCGGTCACCGACAGTTTCTCGTCCGTGCCGTCTCCGTCCAAATCCACTGTCATCTCAGTATACGGGCTCAAAGGTTTCACATAACCTTCCTTGGAAGGTCCGTAATTACCGGTGAAGAGAGAGGGCTCCCTGTCAAAATATATCCTGGCTTCCAGTGTTCCCATCGCATAAGGCGCGATATCGGAAGGCGCGAAAAGGAATGTCACGCCGTCCTGATCGATCACCCATGTCAGGGCGTCCATATTGCCCTCGTCAAAATAGAACTGCAGCGCATCCTCCGCATCCTCTATCGGTGATCCGTCAGCCTGGGCGCGAAGATATTTTGCCACGACTGGCTTCAGTGCTGCGAGGTCCGTAAAGACATCCGCAAGTGTGATCTGTGCGCCGTTTTCGGGCTTATAATTGTATCCGCTGTAGCCCACAGAGCCGTGCGCCGCGCCGGGATAATACACAGAGGACACTTCATAAAAACTCAGAACTGACTCATCGCACCGGACCGGCACGATCTTTCCTTCCATATTTCCGACAGGAAATTCTTCCGTATCATCTCTCTGCTCAGCTATAGCGTTCTCAGCCGCTTCCTTGACCTCTGCGAATGATTTCTCATACTTCTCTGCGATCAGGTCATTCTCTGTTTCAATGGCTTTATTCAGATAGATATAGTTCATAGCCGTTTCTTCTGTAAGCCTGACTGTGTCGTAGGAGCCGCTTGCGATCAGCGTGAGGTCCTTCTCTTCCATACGGGAGTGGCTCTGCAGTTTATATACGGGGCGCACAACGTCGGACTCTGCTTCCGCGGACTGTGCTGTTTCCTGCGTCTGAGCGGTCTCTTCCTGAACCGCTTCGGCCTCCGTTTGCTGGTCCTGCGAAGCTGCATCCTGCTCCTGCGCGGCTTCGTTTTGTGCTGCGTCCTGTGAAGCCGGCTCCTTTGGCGCACCTGCTCCGCATCCGCAGAGAGCTCCTGCGATCATTGCTGTGATCACTGCTGCTGCAATTGTTTTTCTCATCTATTTCCCGCCTCCTGTAGCATATTCTGTTAAAGGCTGCCGTCTTCTGCAGGTTTGGAGATTTCCCAACCTGATACACATCCATTATAACATGGTATAATAACCAAAACAGCCCGCATACTAAGACCATTACAAGGAGTCCCTCATGCCCAACGGCTTTCTACCCATCAGCAAACAAGACCTCATAGCGGACGGCATTGACCGGCCCGACTTTGTCTATGTCAGCGGCGACGCTTATGTGGACCACTCGAGCTTCGGCACCGCGATCATCTGCCGCCTGCTGCAGTCCCGCGGCTACAGCGTCGCCCTGGTCTGCCAGCCCGACTGGCGCGATCCGAAGAGCGTACAGATTTACGGAGAACCGCGTCTGGGCTTCCTCGTCTCCTCCGGCAACATGGACTCCATGGTCAACCATTATACAGTGGCAAAAAAGAGACGCCATCAAGACGCCTATTCCCCCGGAGGAGTCATCGGCAAGCGCCCCGACTACGCAGTCATTGTCTACTGCAACCTGATCCGGCAGACCTACAAGCGAACGCCCATCATCATCGGCGGAATTGAGGCTTCCCTCCGCCGGCTCAGCCACTACGACTACTGGTCCGACAAGGTCCGCCGCTCGATCCTTCTCGATTCCGGTGCGGACCTGATTTCCTACGGCATGGGCGAACACAGTATTCCTGAGATCGCCGATGCCCTCGCCTCCGGCCTTGATATTCGCGACATCACTTACATCGACGGAACCGTCTACAAGACCCGCGACGAGGAGAGCATCTACGACGCCATAAGGCTCCCCGACTTCGAGCAGGTCCGCAGCGACAAGAGACAGTACGCCTGCAGTTTCGCGGTCCAGCACGAGAACACAGATCCTTTCCAGGCAAAGCGCCTGTACGAAGCTTACGACGGCAAACTTTTCGTCGTGCAGAACCCGCCCGCAAAGCCCCTGACCACCCAGGAGATGGACGACGTCTACGCGCTGCCCTTCATGCGCGCCTATCACCCCTCTTATGAGAAAGACGGCGGCATCCCTGCGCTCAGCGAGATCAAATTCAGCCTCACTTCGAACAGGGGCTGTTTTGGCGACTGCAATTTCTGCGCTCTCACCTTCCACGAGGGCCGAATCGTTCAGGCCCGCAGCCATAAGTCTATCCTCGAGGAGGCTAAGACCTGCCTGAAAGACCCCGACTTCAAAGGATACATTCACGACGTCGGAGGTCCCACCGCGGAGTTCAGACGCCCCGCCTGCGACAAGCAGCTCACCAAGGGAGCCTGCAAGAACCGGCGCTGCCTATATCCTCAGCCCTGTCCCAACCTCAAAGTCGACCACAGCGACTACCTCTCGCTCCTTAGAAAGCTCCGCGCCCTTCCGGGCGTCAAAAAAGTGTTCGTCAGGTCAGGCTTCCGATTCGACTATCTTTTGGCAGACAAGGACCGGACCTTCCTGCGGGAACTTTGCGAGTATCATGTCAGTGGGCAGCTCCGAGTGGCACCTGAACACATCTCGGACAATGTGCTCTCCAAAATGGGCAAGCCTTCGGTGAACGTATACAACGCTTTCTGCCGCGAATTCGAGAAAATGAATGAAAAGCTCGGCAAAGATCAGTATATCGTGCCCTACCTGATGAGTTCCCACCCGGGCAGCACCATGAAGGACGCGATCGCCCTCGCTGAATATATCCGCGACCTCGGCTACATGCCGGAGCAGGTGCAGGACTTCTACCCGACGCCGGGCACGATCTCCACCTGCATGTACTACACCGGTCTTGACCCGACAACCATGCGCGGCGGCGACCCTTCCACGATGCAGAAAGTGTATGTGCCGCGCGACCCGCATGAAAAAGCGATGCAGCGCGCGCTGATCCAGTACAGGGATCCCAAGAATTACGCCCTGGTCAAGGAAGCTCTCCTCCGGGAAGGCCGCAGCGACCTGATTGGATTCGGAGAGAAATTCCTGATCCCGCCCAGGGAACCGCGGAGAGCAACCGATTCGCTTTCGCCGCGGGGAATTTCTGATTCGCGGAAGTCACAGAAATCACGCGGTTCTCAGACTGCGCATGATTCACGTAAGCCGCGCGGCAATTCTAGCAAATCCGGGAGTTCCGGGCGACGCTCCGGGCCGAAGAAGCATTGACTCTGTGCCCCGTTGGGCACTGTGATGGTTATTCTAAATCTCTTCCCCTCGGTTTTTCGATGATTTAAAGACTGTTGGGCACTGCAAGGGTTTTTCTTGATTTCTTCCCCTCGGTTTTTCACTAATTTTAAGGCTGTTGGGCGCTACAATGGTTTTTCTTGATTTCTTCTCCAAGAAATTCCTCGCGGAAAGAGAATTCTTTCTTGTAAATGTTCTTCTGTGCCCAACTACGTTCAAAATCAGCAAAAACCTTGGAGAACAATTTCTAATAATGCCCCTCTGTGCCCAACCGCGCCCATAATCACTAAAATCCTGGGGGAACATTTCCCCCAAAACCAACCTGGTACCCAACCACGCTCAAAATCACCAAATCCCAGGAGCACAATTTCCAACAAATCAACCTAGTGCCCAACCACGCCTAAAAACCAGCCGCACAAATTCCAACTCTTCCTTCTTGCCTCCCATCTCCATTCGCCATATAATCTAGGAATAATCGTTCTTCCGATGGATCTCGCCGTAATCATCAGGCGACAGTCGGAACAAACCAATTTACACTTTCACATTTCATTTCTATCTCCATTCGGAGGAAAGGAGCCCCATGACACTGAAAAACATCATAGAAGACACTCGTGAATCCTTGATCCAGGAGAAGCGCAAGCTGGAAAAGCTTCTTCGCGAAGCACCAGTTGGCACGCTCATCTACAGTAAAAACACTTCCAAAGGGAGGACTTACTACAAGTACTATGTCTCCGTTACTGATAAGGATGGCCTCAATAAGAAAATTTATATTTCCCGTAAGAATCGAAATTTCGCGAAGCAGCTTGCTCGAAAAAGGTTCCACAGTAAACGCCTTAAGGATATTAAAAACCAGCTTAGTGCAATGGATTCTTTTTTGGCAAAATACAGCCAGAATTCAGCTCTTAAAGACCTTCTTAATGTGCCACTGCTTTTTAATCTTCTGGAAGACGAAGAGTTGCCGACCTCAGATGATTTGTCTGAAGAATTGAAAAGATGGGCTCATGAAGAGTACGAAACTAATCCTTACCATCCTGAACACAAAAACGTTCCGACCGTTGACGGGACAATGGTCCGTTCTAAATCTGAAGCATTCATCGTAATGCTTCTTTCTGCACAGCACATCCCTTATCGTTATGAATGCAAGTTGGAAATTGGCGGGCATATCTATTATCCTGATTTCACGATTCGTCATCCTGTCACCGGAAAAACCTATTATTGGGAACATGTCGGAGCTCTCCATATGCCGGAATATCGCTCAGACTTCATTCAAAAAATGCGAATTTACATCAACAATGGTCTTATTCCCGATTACAATTTAATCCTGACTTACGAGAGCGAAGGCCGCCCTTTTGATATTACAATTGCTCAAGATAAACTCAGAGAATTTTTCTCCTGTGAAACTGTCCCTTTATATTGAACGGCGTTTCGGGGCGAAGCGTCATGAATCCTTATTCCCCCGTTGGGCACTGTTCTGGGCATTCTTAATTTCTTCCCCTCGGTTTTTCGATGGTTTGACGGCTGTTGGGCACTGTAAGGGTTCTTTTTGATTTCTTCCCCTTGGTTTTTCGATGAGTTGAAGGCTGTTGGGCACTGCAAGGTTTTTCTTGATTTCTTCTCCAAGAATTTCCTCGCGGAAAGAGAATTATTTCTTGTAAATGTTCTTCTGTGCCCAACTACGTTCAAAATCAGCAAAAGCCCTGGAGAACAATTTCTAAAAATGCCCCTCTGTGCCCAACCGCGCCCAAAATCAACAAAATCCAGGTGGAACAAATCCGCAACCTCGCCCCTCTGTACCCAACCGCACCTGGAATCAACAAATCCCCATGACAAACACTGCGCGCGACCGGATTATCCCACAAAAAAACGGCTCACCGCCGTTTTTTATAATGCTCCGTCTTCAGATCCAGCCAATCATAGGCAGACTCTTGAATTTCACCGACATCTTCCCGGTCTTATCATTGATCGTGATCACCGCGTAAGTCTTCTTCAGTCCCGACTGCCTGGGTTTGGACACACTGCCCGGATTGAGCAGCAGAATGTCATTCTGCTCATCCAGCGCCGGCATATGGGTGTGACCGTAGATCGCCACATCCGCCCCGCAGTTCTCCGCGGCTTCCCGCAGGTTGGCCAGCGTGTAGGAAACGCCGTAATGGTGTCCATGGGTCAGGAACACCTTATGTCCTCCCATGTCAAATGCAAGACTGCTGTCTTCCGGCGTTCCCCAGTCCATGTTGCCGGCTACCGCATGCACGATGTATTCGCGCCCCGTGTCCGATGGCTTTGCGGAGAAGATCATGTCTTCCGTGGGAATCGCTGACTACCAATACTTTCATAAATACTCTCCATTCCGCCGCTTCCCGGCGCGGGCACTATCCTCTCCCGAGAAGTTCATCCAATGTGCTGCCATAGGGAGGCAGGAACTCCTCCAGATAAACCTTCACTTCCGGCATTTCCCAGGCCAGTTTCTCCACTGCCCTGAGAGTAGATGCCTGCGCTGTCCGGAACTCGCCGTTTCCGGCCCCCGTCTCCTCCATGCACTTGATCAGCGCTGAGAGCTTGTCCGCCGCCTTCACGAGCCGGCGCATATAGCTGTCTTCTTCGGAAGAATCCCCCTCGAAGATCTCGCCGTAGACACCCTGCAGGTCTTCCGGCAGCTGCTTTAAAAGCCTCTGCTCCGCCGCCCGCTCCACTTCTTTGTATGCGTCCCGCAGGTCGTCGTTGTAATACTTGACCGGCGTAGGCATGTCGCCGGTGATGATCTCCGACGCGTCGTGGTAAAGCCCGATCAGTGCCGCGCGGTCCGCGTTGAGCGATTTCCCGAACCGTTTATTGCCGATCACGCACAGCGCATGTGCGATCATCGCGACGTCCAGCGTGTGCTCGCTCAGTGTCTCCTCGCGCGCATTTCTCATCAGCGCCCAGCGTTCGATGTATTTCATTCTCGACAGCGTGGCAAAAAAGTTATATGTCATAGGTTTTCCTCTTTCTTTTACAATAGTGACATCTAGTATAACACTGACCGGCGCCCGAGTGCTATCATAGAAACACAAAGAAATACAATTATCATGAGGAGGCACCTAAATGATCAAGAATCAGGATCTGATCGACAGATTTTTCAGATATGTCAAAATAGACACGCAGTCAGCCGAAGACACCGGCACCCAGCCCTCCACCGCCAGGCAGCATGACCTGGCAAAGCTTCTTTACAGAGAGCTGAATGAGATGGGCGTCGAGGCGCACTATGACCGCAAGAACTGCTATGTCTACGCCAAACTCCCCGGCGAAGAGCCCGCCATCGGCTTTATTGCGCACATGGACACTTCACCGGCGGCAAGCGGCGCAAACGTCCATCCCCGAATCGAGGAGAATTACCAGGGCCACAGCATCCTGCTCTTCAAAGGCCACGCAGGCAGTGAGTCCATCGTGATGCGCCACGAAGCTTTCCCGGAGCTGCAGAACCACATCGGTGAAGATCTGATCGTCACAAATGGCAAGACTCTGCTCGGCGCCGATGACAAAGCAGGTGTCGCGGAGATCATGAACCTGCTCGCCTACTACACCTCACACCCGGAACTCCCTCACAGGACCATCTGCGTCGCCTTCACGCCGGACGAAGAGATCGGCGCCGGCGTCGACCACTTCAACACGGAGCTGTTCGGCGCGCATGAGGCATATACCGTAGACGGCAGTAAGCTCGGCGAGATCGAATATGAGTGTTTCAACGCGGCCTCCGCGCGTGTGGAGATCACGGGCAGGAGTACCCACACCGGAGATGCCAAAAACGCGATGCTGAGCGCTGTTTTGGTCGGTATGGAATTTAACGCGATGCTCCCGGCTTCAGAACGCCCGGAGCACACGGAAGGGTACGAGGGCTTTTATCATCTCGACAGCATGGAAGGACGCGTGGACCACGCTGTCCTCAAGTACATCATACGCGACCATGACTATGACAAGTTCCAGGCCAGAAAAGAGTATATGACCGACGCGGCCAAGTTCATCAATGCCAAGTACAAATCTTTTGCCGGCAGGGATATTCTCAAGATCACGCTGCGCGACCAGTATTACAACATGGCCATTCCGCTCAAGGATCACATGCATCTGATCACCCGCGCGGAAGAAGCCATGCGACGGCTCGGCATCGAGCCCATCACCCGCCCCATTCGCGGAGGCACTGACGGCGCAAGACTCACCTATATGGGCATTCCCTGCCCCAACCTGTGCAACGGCGGCTACAACTTCCACGGGCGCTTTGAATACGCCTCTGTGCAGGAAATGGAGAAGAGCGCTGAGCTGCTGATCCTGATCGCGGCGGTGTGAGGCTGATCCCTGAGGCCCGTTCCGAAAAAAAGATAATGCAGGCGGTCACCCGCCTGCATTTATTTGTGTCTGAAACAATATTGATGCGTTCCTGCGCGTCACGCTTTCTTATACATGTAAACGCTGTCGCCCTCCTGCAGGACCGTCGAGCCGCGGGGAACGATTTTCCTGTCGCCCCGCTTCACCATGATGATAAAGGTCTGCCGGGAGATATCAAGATCGCGGATCGCCTGGTCTTTCCACTTGTGTTTGGAAGAGATGGTCATTTCCCTCAGTTCCATGTTATCCGTGCCGGGAAGCGGCTCCGCGCCGAGAACGACTATGTCTCCGGCTTCGAGCACCAGATCTCCGTTGGGCACGATGGAATCCTTTCCCCTTCTGACGATCGCGATGAGAAGGCCTGCCGGGAGCTTCAATTCACGGATGGCTTGATTGGTCCAGGAGTCACCGGGAGTCAGTTCTATGCTGATGAATCTCAGGGTCTCGTCTCTTCTCTTGTCCCCCAGCAGCGCGAACTGTGTATATTGTTCGACAAATCCGGCGCTGATGATACCGGTAGGGATCGCCACCATTCCGACGCCGAGGAAGGTGATGCATATGCCGAAGAGTTTGCCCAGCGGCGTGATCGGATAGATGTCTCCGTAGCCTACTGTCAGAAGTGTCGATGCGGCCCACCAGATGCCCGAAAAGGCATTGGAGAACACCTCCGGCTGCGCCTCGTGCTCCAGACTGTACATGCACAGGCTTGAACCGAGCATCAGTGTCGCAATGATGAAGGCTGAGGAGAGAAGCTGCTGCTTCTTGCTCTTTAAGACCTCCGTGATGACATTGAGAGAATCATAGTACGCATTGATCCGGAACAGCCTCAGGATCCTGACCACGCGGAACATTCTGAAGGCCGCGACGCCGGACGGGAAGAATACCGGCAGGTAGTAGGGCAAAAAAGAGAGCAGATCTATGATACCGGACAGGGACAGGCAATATTTTGCCGCGGCTCCTGCGGGCGTCTCCTCCGGGTACAGTTCCGGCGCGGTGATCACGCGCAGCACGTAGTCGACTCCGAATAAAAACACCGTCACCTGCTCCACCAAAAGGAAGATACTCCCGTACGCTGCCTGGAGATTGTCGAAAGTAGCCATCACGCTGACCAGCAGGTTTGCAAGAAGTGCGACGATACTGATCGTATCGTATGCCTGATTGATCGGTTCGTCGATCACGCCGACCGAAACCATCTTGAATAATTTGGCCCGCACTGCCGGCCATGGATCATTGCTGTTCTTTTTCATGCCATATCTCGTCTTTATCTGCAATCTGTTTACAATTCCCGGTAAATTTCAAGTAAAATGTATTACATGAACAACATTATTATCGCACAAACCTTTCGTTACTACAAAGTGCAAATACATGCCGCGCGGCTGTGCGGTGGAATGGAGATATTATGAGATTACTATTCATCCGGCACGGAGATCCGGATTACGCGAGCGACTGCCTGAATGAGATCGGCCGCAATGAAGCCAAGGCTCTCTGCGCTCTGCGGTCGAGCACAAAGATGCATTTGGGGACCTGCTATGCATCCCCCTTAGGACGGGCGCAGGAAACTGCCGCGATCACCCTTGGACGCGCTGTCCCCGGTGCGCGCGGCGCTGCTGCCGCTGTTAACTGCGGAGACATTCTCACCACTTTGGACTGGCTGCGGGAGTTTCCCGCCCAGGTGGACGTAAACGACGCCACACTGCTGCAGGACGCCTATTATATCAAGACTCTGTCCGACGGATCATTTAAAAAGAGGATCGTATGGGATATGTACCCCTCCTATTATACGGAGCATCCCGCCTATTCCGATTACGTAGCTTGGCGCGGGACTCTGGTCGCGCTCAACTCCGACCTGCTGCCCATCTACGACAGCGTCATCTCCTCCTTTGACGATCTGCTGGCCGAGCACGGCTATGTGCGTGAAGGCCGCCACTACCGCGTTGAGCGCGAGAGCATCGAGACTCTTACCTTCTTCTGCCACTTCGGCATCACATGCGTGCTGCTCTCTCATCTGTGGAGCATCTCGCCCTTTGTGCCTCTGCAGTCCTTCTGCATGCCCACTTCCTCAGTCACGGAAGTCTACACCGAAGAGCGCCAGAGAGGCATTGCGAATTTCCGCGCGACCCGCATCGGCGATACGACCCATCTGACTATGGCAGGACTGCGGACAGAGCGCCTGCCCCATTCCGCTCTCTTTGCCGAAGTCTACAGCGACTTCACCCAGAGGCACGACTGAAAAAAGCATGATTGAAAAAAACAGCAGGCATCGGTTGAGATGCCTGCTGTTTTTCATCTTTGCAGTTCATAGTCGTGATCTGACGCCAGGCAGACCGAATCCAGAACTGCTTGGAGTGTTTTGCTGTAAACGACAATATTTACTCCCTCCCTGTTCAGAGAGTACTCTTTGCCGTCGATCAGAATGCTTGCGACATCCTGATAATCATAACTGCTGCTAACTTTGTATCCGATCAGCCCGTTATGAATGGTTCCTTCAACAAGCGCCCTTCCCTCCCCGGTATCTTCCTGTTTCACAGAGTTTCCCGTATCGCAGGCAGCGGTATAAAAGTCGTCCATAGGCTTTGTGACGCCGATCTCCCGCATCGCTTCCTTCAGGTTTTCTTTCATTTCTGAAGCGCCGCCTTTTACGGATACAAAGACATCGTAATCGCCTTCTGAAAGTGCCTTCAGGTACATCTCCGTGTTGTCGATATATATGAGCTCACACTCTTTTTTGATCTTTTCCGAATAAGCCGCCGTCTCCTCCCATTGCTCATCTTGTATACTGGGAGCATTTTGCTCACTGATCAGAAGGCTTCCCAGAAGATCTGCAATTTTTTCCGCTCCCCATATGTTGACATGCCCCTCATCTTTATTATCCACGGAAATATCATAATCCATCGCTCTATAGTACTTCGATGTGTTCAAGTCATAGAAGGCCAGTCCGTTCTCCTGCGCATAGGACTCCACACCATTGTGGTCCTCCACCGACCACCCGCGGGCTGCCGGAGTCTTTACCAAGACCAGCGTGATCCCGTTTTCCTTACACAGAGCTGTTATCTTATCCATGTATTCTTTTGAAAGATCAAGCCACGGTGTTTCTTCTGTAGTCTCAGGCTGATATTCTAAGCCGGATCCTTCATCATCTTCTCTTTCATCATCAGTTCCCCGAATCAGTTTATACTCCGTTTCTCCAAGGCGTTCCCGTGTTGGCGCGAATCCTTTGAGCGCCCCCGTATCGCGGACCTCCGGCTGCGGGAAGTCCTCTGCAGTCAGTTCACTCCATCTGCCGTGAAACTGTATGTTCGGAAAAATAAAACTCTTAAAACTGAGCTCGGGATACTCTTCCACCGCCACACTGACAGCCTCTGCTTTATTCCGCGACCATTTCATGTTGGATAGTGCCTTCTGTATGGAAGTCGCATTCTCATTCGACTCGTTGGCATAATGCACTTCCTGGACAACTATCTTCGGTTTTTGTGTCTTAAGCGCCTCTTTCAGCCAATAATAACTGAGCCATATGCCTTGCCGGCTGCTTCCCAGGTTATAACTTCTTATCCCGTGGAGATCATAAAAATCCTGTGGCGAGAAACCGCAATAAGAGTGACTCGTTCCCAGGAACAGTACATCCACAGTATCTTTTTCCATATTATAGAATTCTCTGTACTGCTCACTGAAATAATATGCCAGATACTCTTTTCCCTTGAGCCTCAGGATACTGCTGGTCCTTACAACGATCGCAGCTACGAGCATGCAGAATACCACGGTCTTCAGTACTCTGGTGGTTTTCCCCCTCATCTTTTTAGAATCCTCCGTATATAAACGCCTGCGCATCATAACCTAAGCCGTAAGTGCCAAATACCAGAATGACAGCTATACACACCAGCGCAAGACCCCATCGGATCGTGATATGCTGCTGCGCGATCCAGTTTCTCACTTCTGTCTTTTCCTGAGCTCTGCTGACTGTGAACAGCACGAAAAGAGCTGCCGCAAGCAGTTCCCACTGCTGATAGGGCATTATGGAAGTAAGCGCTCCGTTGAGAAGAATCCAGGGATTATAGACCGTGAACATGGACCGGATCATATGAAGTCCGGCGCGCAGTCCCTCCGCCCTGAATATGATCCATGCGAGCATTACCCAGAAAAAGGTGCCGATCGTACGATACAATTTCCATGCAAAGGTTCCCTTCGGCATTAACAGCATCTCATACAGACGGTCTCTGCCTTTGCGGGTGATCGATCCGACTATCTGGTAAACAGCATGCAGCAGACCCCAGAAAATAAATTTCACGCCTTCCCCGTGCCAGAACCCGCTGATCAGAAACGTAATGAACAGATTGATATACTTTCTCAGTTTCCCGGCGCGGCTTCCTCCCAGCGGTATGTAGACATAGTCCTTCAGCCATGTGCTCAGAGAGATGTGCCATCTGCGCCAGAAATCCTGCACAGATACGGCAAAATAGGGATGATGAAAATTATCGATGATCTCAATGCCAAACAGTTCCGAAGCTCCCTGCGCGAGCGTCGTGCAGGATAAAAAGTCCGTATAGAGCTGCAGGCTGTACAAAATGCCTGCAATCCAGATATATGCTCCCGCATACATCCTGTAATTGTCAAAGATCTCATTAACCGCGACAGCCGCTTTGTCCGCGATCATCAGTTTCAGGAAAAGGCCCCACAGGATCCGCTGGCTTCCCCGGACAATATTCTCCATTCGAAAGCGGGCCCCACCAAACAACTGCGATCCCAACTGTTCATAGCGAGGAATAGGCCCCTGGATGATCTGCGGGAAAAAGGAAATAAAGAGCGCGTATTTGAACAGATTGCGCTGTGCCGCGATCTTATTCCTGTAAACATCTGCCAGGTAGGCGATGATCTGAAGAGTATAGAAAGACAGGCCAACCGGCACTATCAGAGAAAACCTTCCGGAATCCGGTGCAGGCAGAAAATCCTTTCCTTTCAGAAGCAGAAGCGGCGCGGCTGTCAGAATAATGAAGGCCCACAGCATAAAGCGCCGCTGTTTTTCCTCTTTGCTTCGTTCAATCATCCTCGCTCCCAAAAAGCTCAGAACGATCGTGGCCAAAAACAAGCATACTTGCATGAGGTCAGCTGCGACAAGACAATAAAAGACTGCACTGCCGATCAGCAGTGCAATCCATTGTTTTCCTTTCGGGATTATATAGTATAGAATCAATGTTAAAAACAATAACAAATAATACTCTGTGCAAAGATAATTCATGTATAGAAGTCTCCGCTACTCTTCCGGCCTGCGCACTCGCCGCAGCCTTCTCACTTACTGTCTTTTGATGTCTCCGCCGGTTCTGAAGCTGTCTCTGCAGCATCTGTCGTACCTGTCATTTCGGGCTTCGGCTCTGCCGCGGGCCGATCCTTCTTCCCAAAGAGGCCCCTGCGCCCTTTGCGCTTCGCCTCCTTCTCCGCTCTCTTTCTCGCGTCTGCTTCCGCTTTTGCCCGCGCCTTCGCATTCACGATCTTCGCGTATTCCGGATCCGACATCATCGCGATCCTCTTAGCCCTGCTCCTGCCAATGGCCCGAACGATCAGCACAATGATCACTGCCAGGATGATCAGATAAGGGAAGTTTCTTACAACAAACAGTATAATACCTTCGCAGAAGTTTTTGAAACTATTTATTGCGTCTTCAAACGCGTATTTCAATTCCTCACCGAAAGTTGTGCTGCTCACTTCCTCTGTATAGCGCTTCACTTCCTGCAGTTCAATATAGACTGTGGAGAACTCCACATCCTTGTCCATCTGCGCCAGGTCCGTCCTGTAAACATTCAGCTGGCGCTCCACTTCCGAAAGTCTGGACTCCACGGTGATCATTTCCTCAATGGTCTGCGCCTTGTCCATCATCTCCAGGAGCCTCTCCTGCTCCTTCTCGAGCGACTTCTTGTAAGTCTCTTTATTCGCGTAAACCTGACTGATATTCTCCGCGTTTACAGAGCGGCTCATGACTTTTCCGTCTCCGCTCAGAGAATTAATGAAGTCCTCAAACTTCTCAGAGGGAATCCTGGCAGTGATATTCAGATAGCGCGTGTTGCCCGAACCGCCGCTGCGATTGTACCAGTAGTAATCGTTGTCGCGCTCGCTCTCAGCTTCCGAGAAACCTCCGGCGTCCTTGATCTTTTTGCGGATACTGGCCGCGGACTTGTCGTATTCCAGAGTCTGAATACTCAGATTGCCTGTGTAGACGATCTTTTGGCCGTCCTGCGCCCGCAGCGCTGATTCCGTTGATCCGCCGTCCGCCGTGTACTCCTCTCCCTCTGCCATCTGCGCGGTTTCTTCCGCGGCATAGGATTCCCCGGCGTAGGATTCGTAGGCATAGTCTCCCGCTGCCCCGGACTCCTCCTTATAAGAAGCACTGTTCGAGTTTGATGCGCCGCCGCAGCCGGTCAGGCACAGGGACGCCGCCAAAACAGCAATTGCCGCCAGTTTAAACTTTTTCATAATGATCCTCCCTTCAGCGGAAAAGGGCTTCTACCTCTTCATAATCCGCCTGTGAAATCTTCATCACAACTCCGGGAATATTGTCCATGCTGACATACGCGTTTTCATAGAAAACGACTCTGTGCACCTCACCATTCCTCTTTGTGAGGTATACATAGTAAGTGGCTTCACCGGTCTTCGCAAACATCGCCGGGGCAGGTTTCCCTTTTGAAAACGCTTCCGAGAGGGCTTTCTCTCCTTCCTCGGTGTACTCCGGCACCATGCGGCTGCCGCCGTTTGCCTCGTCCTCTGCCGAGATGATCTCAAGGTCTACATAGTCTCCCTTAAGATCTCCGAGCATGTCCACCGCGGTCTTGCTGCCATAATTGCCTCCGCGTGTCGCTTCATCCGCCTCCTCGGCCGCCTCCGCATTCCCGTTATCTTCGTCTCTCATCTCCGCAGAAGCTTCCGCCTTTTCAGATGCAGCTTCTTCCGTCTGCTCCGCTGCAGGTTCTTCCGCCTGCATCGTCTCAGTGACGCTGCTCTTCTGGGTCGAATCCAAACGGTTCCTGATATCGGAGAGATTGCGGATTCCCAGAATGTCCTTCGCCATAAGGAGCAGGAAAACAACAACTGCCGTCGACATCGCGACCACTGAAAAGCGGTAGATCTCCGCGCCTATGCTTCTTTTGTTTTTCCTTTTGCCCGCTCTTTTTCCGGTTTTTCCGGAGGAAGTCCTTTCCTGAGAACTGCGCACTCTCCGGTCGCTGCGGGCGATCAGCCTTTCATCGATTTCGCCTATCGCTTCAAACAAGTCCTCCGCTCTCATTCGATAAATTCCCCCTCCTTCAGATACTTGCGAAGTTTCTTTCTGATCCTGCTCAGGCTCACAGTGACATTGTTCTCCGTCATCTGATAACGCCGTGCAATATCAGGGATCGCTTCTGCAAAAAAGTATCTTCTCACAAACAGATCGCATTCTCTCGCGGGCAGTCCCTCCGCAAACCGGTTGATGGCTTCCTTCAGCTCAGCGGCTATATAGGCCTCCTCCGCATTCCAGTTTCCCGACAGGTCCGCGCACTCCGCCAGTTCATCGAGAACGGCTTCCATAGTGCCGTTTCCTCTTTTCGCCGCGCTTTTCGCCCGGTACCTGTCAAAAGCCAGATTTCTAGTTATTTTGGCAAGAAACGCGCGCAGCACAGAAGGCCTTTTAGGAGGCATGCTGTTCCAGGCGCGCAGCCAGGTATCATTGACGCACTCCCTTGAATCTTCGACATCGTACAGGACATTGTACGCCACTGTGTGACAATATTTCCCATATTTCTGATCCGTCTCGACGATGGCCCGTTCGTCCCTCTTCCAGTACAGATCGATGATTGCGGTATCTTCCATGGATTTTCCCTTTTATGCAGGTGCTCTCACACCGCTTATACTCTAAATGACGCTGAGACAGGTGAAGTCTTACAAATCGATTGACATTTAATTACGTTTCTGCGAACCGAAGCATTCTCCTCTCAGAACAGTTTAACATATCCTTCAAGAGAGTCCGCCTTTACTTTCAGTGCTTTACATCTGCTGTTGACATGGATAACGCAGGGATACTTGCTGTTCTTGGCCTCCTGGATCATATTCGCCCCTGCGATATTTCCATCGAAAGCGATCAGTCTCGAAGGCCTCCTCTTAAAGATCTCATAAGCAAAACTCTTGTAAGTGCCCATTGGCACCGGTTCGATCGAAACCCGGATCCCTGCTCTCGCCGCGCGAAGTTTGCGGTACTCCGGCTCCGTGATCATGGACGGCACCATGGCAAAGACCTCGAACCTCCCCCGGTTCTCCTTTACCAGATATTGTTCATAACCGCGCAGAGCATGCCCGATCACAAAGAAAGCCTTCTCCGGGTCCTCTTTTGCCAAAAGATCGTCGATCCTCTTCTTATTCTCTTCAGTCATCCTCACTTTGTGGCTGTCATGGCTGAAACTGCCGCCGACGATCACTATAGGGGTCTTATCCGAAGGCATTTCTCTGATCTGATCCGCCAGTGCCTCCGAAGCCCGGAGCGAGCGCTTCCCGATCAGGGAGAGCTCCGGTTCTTCCGCACCTTTCTCTGCCTTTGGTCCGGCATTTTTTCCATAAGCCGCGCTTTTGGTTTCAAACGCCTTCAAACTCTGGTGCAGGATTCTGTCCTCACAGACTCTCATCAAATGCATCTCTTCGTCGCTGAGCCCCAGCATCTTCTCCAGAGAGAGCTGCTCGTCAATCGAATCGCTTCCATACAGGGCGCCTCCGTCGGTTCCCTGCACACAGCCGATCCCAAGCGCAAGGTACTGTCTGAGAGGATGCCGCTTCATGCTGCTGAGGTTATTGAGACGCACATTTGATGTGATCTGGAACTCCAGCACCGCGCCGCTCTCTTTCAGCGCGCTGATCAGCGCCTTTCCCTTCGCCCTGCGCAGATCCGGCGTGTAGAGCCCGTGGCCGATCCGCACATACGGCATCTTCTGCCCCGGTAAAAGCGCCTCCCTCACGCACTTCAGACTGTTTGCGATGTTGTCCTGAAGTCCGTCGTTCTCACCGGCATGGATCCTGAGCACAAATCCCGGATCCTCCTTGGCAATCCTGACAAGTTCGTGGAGCACCGGCGCGATATCCCGTATATCATTGAGCTCCTCGCCGATGATATCGCTCCCCGCCACATAGGGGTCCGCAATGATCGAGCGGAGCGTCTCCAGATTTTCCCTGAAATAATCTCCCGTCTCCACCTGATCCTTCACGATCGTCAGCGGAATCCGGCGGATCGCCGCCAGAAACCGCAGAAGCACGCCTGTCTCCTTCGTAATTGCCGGCATGACGGCATGAACCTGTGCCAGCATTGCAGGGGCTCCCTCTTTTTTGACCAGAGTCGTGTCCGATATCTCCGCGTAGCAGACACCCTGCTTCGCGTAACTGCGGGCAATCCACAAAAGCTTGTCCTGAAACAGTGTATTCTCACTGTAAGCCGGATTCTCCCGGTCCCTCAGAATCTGCTGCACCGCGGCGCGGATATCGGAATCCGGGATCGCAGTTATTTTCTCCTTTTCAAATTCAATCCTGTCCTCCGCCTCCTGTCCTTTACAGAAAACATAGCGGTACAGATAGACCTTCTCCAGATTTGTGAAGACTGCCTGTCCGTCCTTGAGGATCGACAGCGAACTTCTTATCCGCGGAATATTGTACGCTGCGTCTTCAGAATCATTCAGGATCAGGTCGGCAAAGTTCAAAAATGTATTGTCATCGATTCTTCTGTCCAGGTACTTGCCTGTAAGGCCGCAGTCCCTGTACTTCTCCTCCGACACAGCCCTGCGCGCCGCGAGCTTCTCCTTCTGCTCCTTTGAGCAGCGAAGCCCGAGTTTCTTAATATAGTAAAGGGGATAGCGGATCTGATGGCAGATTCCCAGCGCGATCAGAATGTCGGGGTGGAGGTTTGCGTTCATATGCGTGTGCAGATCCGTGCGAAACTTATTCTCGCTGCGGATGTACGTCTTTACGATCGTGCGCTTCTCGTCGAGCCGGTAGTCCTTAGTCTGACTCATCAATGTCTTGGAAATGGCCGGAATATGCGCCTTCGTCTCCACCCGGCCGTCCGGGTAGATGTTGGCCACCTTCGTATCCCCCAGCCTGAACACATATAGCAGCCTGTTATAGCCGTCGATGTAGCTCGGCACTGTGCCGCGAATGACCAAAAGCCCGTTCTTGCCTTCCGACAGCGGTAAACCGCATAGCGCCGCCAGGTTCCGGATCAGGTTTCCGGTTCCGTGGTTGGGCGTAGAGAGCACAAAGTGCATGGTGCCCCTGCCTTCCTCCCGGTACAGGTCCACGATCATATCTTTCTCTTTATCCAGGTAAAAACGCTGAAACCATTTCACGGCCGATGTCTCTCCTTATTGGTCTGCATAATTGCTTAATACTTTATTATAGCATAGAAAGGAGCAAAAAGAGAGAATGAGCCCTGCAGCTCCTGCAGGGCTCATTTCAAGTTTGTTCGAACAGTATTCTTATTCTGCGTAGATCACATACGCCTCATACGGCTCCAGTATTCCATCCAGAATATTGTTGTTGTCCAGGTTCCGGATCAGCACCTTTCCATCGCGGAATTCTTCATCCGGCATGAACTCTCTCTCGTGGTCGGAGAAGTTACAGACAACCAGGAGTTTCTGCCCGTCCAGCTCTCTTGTGTAGACAAAGAGTTCGGGATCTTCAGCGAGCTGCAGCTCGTAATGACCGTAAACGATGATGTCGTATGTGTGGCGCAGTTCGATCAGTTTCCTGTAGTAGTTGTAGACAGAATCCTCGCGGATGACCTGCTCCGCCGCATTGATCTTTACATAATTCGGGTTCACGGCGAGCCAGGGTTTTCCGGTCGTAAAGCCGGCGTTCGGAGAGTCGTCCCACTGCATGGGCGTGCGGGCGTTGTCGCGGCTCTTGCAGGCGATCCCGGGAAAGATCTCGGAGGGCTTCCATCCCATTTTTTCCGTCAGCTCATAGTAAGCGTTTATGGACTCAAGGTCATTGAAGTCCTTAACGGAGCGGAAAGGATAGTTTACCATGCCGAGCTCTTCTCCCTGGTAGACGTAGGGCGTTCCCTGCATCATGTGAAGGCAGGTTGCTATGCACTTCGCAGAAGTCTCGCGCAGCTCGTCTGAAGGATCCCCGAGACGGTTGACTATACGGGGCTGATCATGATTACAGAAGAAAAGGCTGTTCCAGGCAACCCCGTCGAGACCCTTCTGCCACTTTGTGAGATTCTCCTTAAGAGGTACCAGAGGCATCTTTCTGGTGGACCACTTGAACTGCTCGCCGCCGTCGAGGCCGACATGCTCAAACTGGAACACCATATTCAGCTCTGTGCCCTCGCTGTTCGCGTATTTTTTAGCTTCCTCGAGTGTAACGCAGGCAGTCTCGCCGACCGTAAGAAGGTCATATTTGGAGAGGACTTTCCGGTTCATTTCCTGAATATACTCGTGCACATGGGCTCCGTTGGCTGTGCATCCGCAGTCGCCGTAGAGTTCGTTCATGAGCGGCGCGTCGGGCAGGCCTTCCGGCTTGGAGATCAGACTTATGACATCCATGCGGAAGCCGTCGATGCCCTTTTCGCACCAGCGGGTCATCATATCGAAGACCTCTTTTCTCACCGCAGGGTTGTCCCAGTTGAGGTCAGGCTGCTTGGGAGAGAACAGGTGCAGATAATACATGTCTGTTGTCTCGTCGTACTTCCACGCTGATCCGGAGAACCAGGAGCCCCAGTTATTGGGCTCTTTGCCGTCTCTGCCTTCCCGCCAGAAGTAATAGTCCCTCTTGGGGTTGTCCCCGGAGGAGCGGCTCTCAAGGAACCATTTGTGCTCATCCGAGGTGTGATTGACGACGAGGTCCATCACTATTTTGATCCCGCGGGCGTGGGCCTCAGACAGCATCTCGTCGAAGTCCTCCATTGTCCCGAACTCGTCCATGATGTCCTCATAGTCGCTGATATCATAGCCGTTGTCGTCGTTGGGCGACTTGTAGACAGGGGAGAGCCAGATGACATCGATCCCCAGATTTTTGAGGTAATCCAGTTTGGAGGTGATTCCGTTGAGGTCACCTATGCCGTCGCCGTTGCTGTCCGCAAAGCTGCGGGGGTAGATCTGATAAATAACACTTTCTTTCCACCAGGTCTTTTTCATAAGCACCTCTTTCTTAAATGCAGGTCTTTCACTCCGGAAGTCTTCCGTACATAGCCGTGAGATCGGCGATCCTGCCTGCCAACGCGCTGTTCAGGTCCTTCTTGTTCACTCTCCACTTCCAGTTTGTGCCGTTAGTGGAAGGCTGGTTGATCCTTGCTCTGTTGTCCAGCCCAAGATAATCCTGAATCGGGATGATGCAGTAATCCGCGACGGAAGAGAAGGCCGCGATGATCATCTTCTCTACGATCTCCTGCGGATCCTTGGTGCGGACATCCAGATATTCGATGACCTGCTTTCTCTCAACGGGCAGGATGCTGTCGATCCAGCCGCGCAGCGTCTCGTTGTCGTGAGTTCCCGTATAGACCACGCAGTTGTTCTTGTATCGGTAAGGCAGGTACTCCATAGCTCCGGAGGAATCTCTTGAGTCAAACGCGAACTCCAGAACCTTCATATTCGGGAAGCCTGTGTCGCGCACCAGCTGGCGCACTGTGTCGGTCACATATCCCAGATCCTCCGCAATGATAGGCGTCTCGCCCAAAGCGGCCTTGATCGCGTCAAACAGGTCTGTGCCCGGTCCCTTCTCCCAGTGGCCTGTAGCTGCCGTAGCAGAATCCGCAGGGATGGCAAAATATTCATCGAATCCGCGGAAATGGTCGATCCGAATGACGTCGTAGAGTTCCTTGCACTTGGCGATACGGCGGATCCACCAGTCATAGCCGGTCTCTTTATGTTTCTCCCAATTGTACAGAGGATTGCCCCATACCTGTCCCGTCGCGGAGAACCCGTCAGGCGGCACTCCCGCGATCATGCGGATCCGGCCCCTCTCATCGAGCTGAAAGAGTTCCCTGTGGGCCCAGAAATCCGAACTGTCCGCGGATACATAGATCGGGATGTCTCCGATGATGGAGATGCCCTGCTCAGACGCATAGTCCTTGAGTTTCTTCCACTGCTTCGCGAATTCAAACTGCAGATACTCATAGAAGTCGATGTCGTCCTGAAGCTTTAGAGTCCACTCTCTTACCGCCTCAGCTTTATAGTCGCGTATGCTCGGCTCCCAGCCGCTCAGGCCGGCACCTGCGTGCGCTTTTTTGACCGCCATGAAGAGAGCGTAGTCGCGCAGCCAGAATTCGTTGTCCTTTTGGAAATCGGCAAATTCCTGCGAGTCCCTGTGCCCGCTCCTGAGATATGCCTTTCTCAAAAGGTCCCAGCGGCTGTCGTAGAGCTTGCCGTAATCCACTTCCTTCCCGTCGCCGAAGTCCTCCGCGTCGCACTCCTCCTGTGTGAGCAGCCCCTGCGCGATCAGGTCCTCAAGGCTTATCAGGTAGGGATTTCCCGCAAAGGTCGAGAAAGACTGATACGGAGAATCCCCATACCCGGTGGGGCCCAGCGGCAGGATCTGCCAGTAGGTCTGCCTCGCTTCCTTCAGAAAATCCACAAACTTGTACGCTTCCTCCGAGAAACAGCCGATCCCGTACTTGCCGGGCAGGCTGAAGACCGGAAAGAGAATTCCGCTTGTACGCATATCTCCTCCTTATCAAATACTTGGTTTTGAATACTTATTCCTGTTTTTCTTCCGCTTCCTCTTCTTCGAGGACCCAGGGCCTGTCCTCTTCTTCCTTCTTTCCGATCATCTTATTGAACACCGGAACATACAAAAGCGCGCAGAGATAAGCCGGAAAAGAAAGCCCCAGCAGGAAGAACAGCGGCAGGAGCCTCGTCACATTAAAGAGCAGGCAGGGGATCATAACGGTGAACACTACCATCAGGATCGTCCTGGGGAAATAAGCAGCCGCCAGGATCGCCGCGTTTTTAAATGCCGCTCCCGTGGAATACACAAAGCGGGCTGTCAGCGGAATCACATACACATAAACAGCCGCCGCCACAAACATTCCCGCATAGATCGGGATCAGCATCGCCTTCGGAAGTCCTATCTGACCTCCGGAAATGATCCGGTAATCCGCATACAGAAAGCCCGCTGCCGCCAACATGATCAGCCAGATCGGCGTAGCGTTCCTCAGGTTTTCCTTAAAACGCTTCCGGTACTCCGCAAAGAGGCTGTCGCCCCTCTCCTCGATCATCTCGATAATCACGTAATGCATCGCCGCGAGCGCCGCGCCCGCCGTCACAATCGGAATACTGAATACAAGTGTCAAAATATTGAGAAAAATCAGCGTGCTCAGATCCGAGAGAGCGCGCATCACCGGCCCTTCCGTGTCAAAAAGATTTTTCATGTCCTTCTACCTTGATTCCATTTGCAAATAAGAGGCTGCACCAGGTTTCGGCACAGCCTCTTTGAGCTAATTCAATACTTTGCCCTATAAGGGATCAGCCCTTGACAGCGCCCTCGATCATACCTTCCATGATCTGCTTCTGTGCGAACAGGAACAGAACTACCATAGGGATGATCGCAAGAAGAGCTGCGGTCAGGATCAGGTTCCACTGCTTGACGTAAGAACCGACGAAGGCCTGCACCGCTACGGGAAGGGTCTTGACCTTACCGTTCTGGCCCAGCATCATGGACGGAAGCAGATAGTCGTTCCAGATCCACATGCCGTTCAGGATGGTAACGGTCGTGATGACGGGTGTCAGCAGAGGGAAGATGACCTTGAAGAAGACCTGCTCGGGACGGCAGCCGTCGATCGAAGCAGCTTCCTCCAGATCATAAGGGATACCCTTGATGAAACCGGTCAGGATGAATACAGTCATAGCACCGCCGAATCCCAGATACGCGAATACGATACCGGGAACGGACTGCAGCATCGGAATGCCGATGAACTTGCCCACATCACGGAATGTGGAGATCAGGGGCAGCATGACGACCTGGAAAGGAATGATCATGGATGCGATGAATGTAAAGTAAATCAGTGTCGCCCATTTGGTCTTGTTGCGGCAGATGACCCATGCGGTCATGGAACCGAACAGAGCCAGAAGTACCAGGGACAGGATAGTGATCAGCACGGAATACCCGAAAGCCTGCCAGAACAGGAAGTTCGAGTTATTGATAACATCGCTCAGGTTCCGCATCAGCTGTCCGATGCTCACGCCGTTAAGTCCGATGGGATTGGCGGTTATGTCCGCTGTCTGTTTGCAGGAGTTGATGACAACCAGCGCAAAAGGAAACAGCACGTAGATGGCGATGATGATCGCGATCACAAATTTGATGACAACTCTGGAAGTAGGTTCTTTTCTATGCATTACAGTTCTACCTCCTTACTATTGGAAATACGTACCTGTGCAATCGATACGCAGGCCAGGATGACGAAGAACAGGAACGCCTTGGCCTGACCAAAGGCGTATTCGTTCTCAACCACTGCCGTGTTGTAGATATTCAGGGCCAGCATCTGCGTGCCGTTTGTCAGGAACTCACCCATGAACATCAGAGATCCGGTACCGTTTGTCAAGGAAAGGTTGACGTCGAACTGCTTAAATGCAGAGGTCAGTGTCAGGAACGTGCAGATCGTGATCGTAGGCGCGATCATCGGGATCTTGATCTGGAACAGTGTCTGCATGGCGTTGGCGCCGTCGATATTGGCTGCCTCCAGAACATCGCCGGGCACCGTGTTAAGTCCGGTAATATAGATCAGCATGATATAGCCCGCATACTGCCATACATAAACGATGATGATCGCTATAAACGCCGTCTTCGTGTCAGCCAGCATGGAATACTTCATGCCTTTGAAGATCTGTGTGACGACGTTACTGAAAATGAACTGCCAGATATAACCCAGAACGATACCGCCGATCAGGTTGGGCAGGAAGTAGGATGCACGGAAGAAGCCCATTCCTTTGAGCTTGGATGTGCAAAGAAGAGCCAGCAGGAAAGCCACCAGATTGACCAGGATCATGTTGAATACAACGAACAGCGTTGTAAGCAGAATGGACCATAAAAAGCTCGGCTGCTTAAACATTCTGGTGTAGTTGGCGAGTCCCACAAACTCCGTATAGCGGATGCCGTTCCAGTTCGTGAACGAATAGAAAAGACCCAGGAACAGCGGAATGATAACTGTTACCACAAATGCAAACAAGAGCGGAAACAGGAAAATAACATAGATTAATGTTCTATGGTATTTCAGTGTGGGAAGAAGATACATACCCACAATAATACCGATGATGCCGATCACAAGAAGCGCTCCGCGATAGCCTGCCTTGGTTCCCATAAAATCGAGCGCCAAAGACCAGATCAGCAGCACTACGCCGCCGATCAGGCAGATCAGGGAGAGCATCTTCTTGCTTCCACTAGCTTCATTCATTTGAGATTCCCCCTTAGTACAAATTTAAGAAAAGGGCAGAAGTTTGCGCTCCTGCCCTATTCGTATTACATAATCAAACTGATCAGCTTTCAGTAAGATATTACTGATTGTAGTAGGAAGCGATGACCTGAGCCATGGTGCTGACGAACTGCGCCTGGTCCAAAGTTCCCTTCGCATACTCTGCGAATACCTGGCAGGTCTTATTCTGAAGGCCGTCCTTCTTCAGCATTGTGTGCCATCCGGAGGTCTTGCCTGCAGCCATGTAGCCCATGATGCTCTCTGCAAAAGGATCTGCTGCAGTGTACTTGCAGTCATTGAAGGGGCTGATCAGGTTGGCCTGGTTGACCAGGATGTCCTGAGCGCTGTCATCAGATACCCACTGAAGGAATGCCTTAGCATCATCTACCTTGCCTTCGCTGTAAACAGTCCAGAAGCTCGGCGGACCTGCGATGATAGTATCGATGCCATCTTCGAATGCATAGGGAGCAAAGCCCATCTTCCATCCTGTGTAATCAGGGCTGCCAATGACGGCGCCGTTGATCCAGTTACCCTGGGTAACGAAAGCATACTTGCCTGCCGCGAAACCTGCAACCTGGTCGTCATATGTGCCGTCTACCAGGAGATCGGGATCGGAATACTTGTTCATCATGCCGATGAATGCAGCGAAGTTGGTCATTCTTGCTTCGTCGATCTTGCCGCCGTCATTGAGCATGTCAATGTAGGTGGTGTCGTCCTGTGCAAGGCCTGCGTCGAGGTACTGAGCGAATACGTGTGTACCGGAGGACCAGCCAAGGTTAGCGGGCTCTGCGCACCAGCCGAAGACTGCTGTAAGGCCGAGATCAGCCTTCATGCCGTCGATCTTCTCAACTGCTGCCTGCCATGCTGCGGGGCTTGTCAGAGTAGCGGGATCAACGCCTGCCTTCTCAAGGATCTCAGCGTTGTATGCCAGAGCGGTAGCTTCTACTGTGTAAGGGAAGCCGATGGTGCCCATCTTGGCGTCTACCAGTTCGTAATCTGTATCATTCGTCCATGCTTCGCCGGTAAGATCAGCCAGAAGGCCGTCCCAATTCGCAGCCTGGTTCGCTTCGATTACGAAAATGTCGGGCATATTGTCTGCCTGATACATCTTCTTGAGCTCGTCGGACGCGTTTGTGTCGCCGCCGATGGTCTCGATGTTGACGACCTTGCCGGTCTCTTCCTTGTACTTCGCAGCCAGAGCCATGAGCTGATCATGAATCTCGGGCTTGCCGTTCAGAAGACGGATGCCTTCGCCGCTTGCCGCAGCGGGAGCTGCTGCCTCTGTCGCCTCGCCTTCAGCCGGTGCGGAACTGCTGGTGGAAGAGGATCCACCGCCGCACGCCATGAGACTTGCAGCCATTGCAGCAACGAGTGCTACTGCTAAAAGTTTCTTTTTCATGTTTTCCTCCTTGTAATAATAACTTTTACCTCCGCGCCAGTACTTATTTAATACTTTAGCGCATAAGTTTACATTAGAATTGTATCATTTCTCTCCAATTTAACAAGTACTTTTTTTGTCCGTTGACTATAAATTACATTATTATTCCTAATTTTCGGCAAAATACACAAGTGTTTTTGTAATCTTCATGCAAGAGGTCCCCCGCACATTTTCACTTAATCGATTTAGTCCAATAAACTGGCCCACAATAACAGCCCGGCTCCTTTTGGAGCCGGGCTGTGCCGTTCATTATTCTGCCGGGGTCTGCAGCTTCAGTTTATCTTTTTTACGGTATCCCGGATCTCCAGCCGCGCCTCGAGCCTCACATCCTTCGAGACAGGTTTTACGCCCCGGATCAGGCCGATCAGGATCTCCGCGGCGACTTTTCCTTTCTGAGTGGCGTCCTGATGGACCGTAGTGAGTCTGGGCGTGCAGACTCTTGAATAGAGGTTGTCGTCAAATCCGATGATGGAAATATCTTCGGGGATCCGGAATCCCCTGTCCTTGAGCGCAGCCATTATGATCACGGCGTAAATATCCGAACAGCAGAACAGCGCCGTATAATCGCGTGCTTTCCGGCACAGCTTCTCAATATTCCGATCAACGCTCTCTTTGGTAGGCTTAAACAAAAAGAAATCTCTGTCGCTGTATTCGATCCCGGCTTCCTTAAGGGCCCGCCGGTATCCCCAGAACCTCTCCCTGTCGACGCCGACCCGGTTGTCTGTGAAGAATCCGATCTTCCGGTGACCGTTTTCAATCAGATACTTCACTGCCTGGCAGGTTCCCTTCTCATCATCCAGGCCCACGTTGATAAAGTCGTCGCTCTTTTCACTGCTGTAAGTATCGATACAGACGATCGGCTTGTGATATTTTGCCGCGACACGGTTTCCGTCGTCGTCCATCATGGAAAACAGGATCAGGCCGTCCACGTTCCAGATCGAGATGTGCTGGATAATCTCCGCTATGTCGTCGGAGATGTAAAGCATCATATAATAGCCTGCTTCGCGCACCGCCCTCTCAATTCCCCCGATCATCTCCGCCACGAACGAATCGCTCAGGATGTTGTCGCTGTACCAGAGCCGGAAGTCGAGCGTTTTGAGCACCACTCCGATGATCTTGGACTGTCCCTGCGCAAGGTTGCGGGCGTTGATGTTGGGAACATATTCCACTTCCTCGAGAAACTTCTGCACGCGCGCGATCGTCTCCGCGGAGACTTCCTTTGTCTTTCCGTGGATGACATTCGACACGGTCGTTGTGCTCAGCCCAAGTCTTGATGCGATTTCTTTGATTGTGATCATTTCATCCCCCTCCGGGTGAGTTTCCCCTTCTCACCGTAACCATTATAACAAACAAAAGGTGTTCCATCCGTTTTTTCTTGTTATTTTCCGACGGTTATGCTATTTTACAGTATCGTAGAATTCAGTATGTTTATCACGATGAAAGAAGGTTAACACAACACATTATGAGCAAAATATCAAAGAAAACCGCTTATATCACTCAGGCGGCCCTCATCGCCGCGATTTATACTGTCCTGACCATGATCGCCGCCGGATTCGATCTTGCCAGCGGCGCCATACAGGTCCGTTTTTCAGAGGCTCTTACGATCATGCCTTTCTTCACTCCCGCCGCGATCCCGGGTCTGACGCTCGGCTGTCTACTCAGCAATATCCTGACCGGATGTGCGCTGCCCGACATCATTTTCGGCACTCTTGCGACGCTGCTCGGCGCCCTGGGCTCCTACGCGCTCCGGTCCAACCGCTTCCTGTGCGCGATCCCTCCCATTGTATCCAACGCGCTGATCATCCCGTTTGTCCTGACCTACGCCTATCACATCCCCGGCGGCATTCCGCTGTTCATGCTGACTGTAGGTATCGGCGAGCTGATCTCCTGCATGGGTCTGGGTCAGCTCCTTCTGCAGGCGCTCCTTCCCTTCCGCGGAAGGTTCTTTGGCCCCGGCAGCATGGAATGATCCGTTCAGTCTTTCCCGCATGCGCAAAAAAGAGGTGCTATGAAGGTACGCGGTTGACCGCTGACCTTCACAGCACCTCATTTTTTATATCATTTTCTTCTGTTTCTGCTGTTTTCTCTCTTCTCCTGATCTATCTTCGCCCTGAGGCGGCCTGCTCTTCTGCTTTGGACAAAAGCGAACCAGAGAAGCGCCGCGCTGATTACAATGACGACCCCTGCCAGAACCGCGCGAAGCGTCTTCCACAGAGGGGACTTATACTCCAGCGTCGTCTTTGTTCCGATCCCGTTCATCGCGTTGCTTCTGGAAATCGTCTGCAGGATTCTTCCCGCAGCTGTCCTGAAGCGCGACCGCACGCCGTATGTCAATTGTCCTCCCCGCAGCTTATAGTTGCTGCTGGAAGTGTTCTGCCACAGATCCGTTCCCGCCTCCAGTCCTTCAAGGATGTCCGCGTATTCATCTGTACCTCCGCTGATCCAGTCCGTCATTACGATCCCGGCAAAGCCCCACTCATCCCGCAGGACCTTTGTCAAAAGACCGCTGTGTCCGCCGCACCATCTGGGCCCCACGCGGTTCATGCCGGCCATGACGGCTTTCATTCCGGGGCCTCCGTCCCGCAGTGCGATCTCAAAGGGACGCAGATACAGTTCTCTGAGCGCCTGCTCACCCGCCATTACCGCCACACCGGTATAGTTGCTCTCCTGGTCCGCCAGGACCATCCTCCCAAGGACAGGTATCACACCCTTTCCGCCAAGTCCGCGGCATATTGCGGCAGCCATGCTTCCGGTAAGGTAACTGTCCTCCGAAAAACTGCTGCCGTTTCCGCCTCCCATGGCTGTCCGGTGAAGGTTGAGGAAAGGTATCTGCCAGAAAGTGACTCCCGCGTGGAGAGCCTCCTCTCCGATCATTTTCCCCATCTGCAGGATCAGTTCTGTATTCCAGGTCGACGCAAGGACCGTGGCTGACGGATATTCGGTTTTCCCCTCGAAGATCAGGGCCTGGGGCGAAATACAGGAGATCACCTCGTTTACAACGCCTCCCCCCTTTCGGACGAGAGAGTAGGTCTCCCTCCAGGTCAGCTGGTCCAGCAAAGCTCCCCATCGGTAATCATCAAAGGCTGTCTCCCGAAGCGCCGCAAGGCCGGCGTTTTTCTCTCCGTGGGCTTTATTATAGACCGGTGCCTCCGCTTTGCTGTCCTCCTTGCTGCTTACTTTCAGCAGTTCCTGGAAAGACGCGGGCGCCGAATAGGAGCCTCCGTTCCATGTCACAGGCCATGAACTTCCCCACAGGCTCCTTGTGAACTGCCGGTAATCCGAATCATAGGCCGAGGGATCCGCTTCCCTGAACACACGGCCGATCCCCTCGCCGGTCTGTGACGATACCGCAAAGGTGCCGTTGTCCCTGACGAGATCCACCGTCTCCACAAGTCCCCCGTCTCCGCTGCCGCTGAACGCCTCGGATCCGCCCTTCATCTTATACATGAGTATGTTGTTGACCGCTCGGTGAGCATCCTGGGCCGCTGTCACCAAATAAGTCCCGCCATCAATGATATAGGTCCCCCGGCCGGCCGCGTCGAAAGACTTGAATGCTTCTTCGTCCAGCACTATTTTGACCCTTGCGGATTCTCCCGGCTCGAGTTCCTTCGTCTTGACAAAGGCCGCAAGTTCCACTGAAGGAATTTCCATTCCGTTCTTCTCCGCATACTGGGAATAGGGCTTCTGAATATAAAACTGTACGATCTCCCTGCCTGCCCGGTCTCCGGTATTGAGAACATTCACCGAGACCTCATATCCCTTCTTTCCCTGTTCCATCACCATGTCCTGCAGTTCGAAGTCTGTGTAGGACAGACCGTATCCGAACGGATAGGCGACTTCCCGGTCGTAATCAAAGGCGCTTCGCGAAGACGTCCCGAGAACAGTGTCTTCATATCGGGTCTCATAATAGCGGTACCCGACATAGATTCCTTCGGCGTATACCAGAAATCTGTCGCCGAACTTCACATTGCTGTTCCTGATCCGGTAATCCCCGAGATTGGCTGCCGCCGGAGCATTCAGGCTGTTATATACAAAGGTATCCGGAAGTCCCCCGGAAGGATTGACGCTTCCGCTGAGCACTTCCGCTACGGCTGTCATCCCGTTTACTCCAAGCGCGCCGGTCCAGAGGCATCCGTCTACCCCGTATTCCTCCACAAATCCCATTTCCAGGGGATTGTCTGTGTTGAGCACCACGATCACCTGCTCAAAGCGCTCCTTCACATAGCTGAGCAGTTCCCTTTCTTCCTCCGTCAGCTGCAGGGCTTTCGCCCCTGTCACTGCCGGTGTCTCCCCTTCTTCCGCTTCCGCGTAGGCGGGTTCATAAAGGTCTGACTGACTTGCCTGCCTGCTGATCACGACCACAGCTGCCTCAGAATACTCCTCCATGCTCTTCTCCACGCTCCCCGAGAAGGAATTCCGTCCCCCTCTCTGCGTGAAATTCCACAGTTTCTCATTGACGCGGATCTTTTCCGCTTCCAGCGCGTCCTTCAAATTCACGGAAGAGGCCGCCGCTGTCCCCTCGCAGTAAACAGGATCCACCGCGCCCTTCCCGAAAACACTGATCATCGCCCCTTTGCGCAGCGGAAGCACGTCATCGGCGTTGCGCAGCAGAACGATCCCTTCTCTCTGGATCCTTTTCGCAAGTTCCGTGCTGTCCGTCCGCAGTTCCGCGGAGTCCTCATATTCCGTTTCAAAATACTGCGGGCCTTCCTCTCCCGCCACCACATAGTTGCGCTGACCCAGCGAAAGACGGATTGCCTGCTCGTTATCCGAGGTGACTCTGACCCCTGCGAAAACAGCGGTGAGGAGCACTGCAGCCGTCACAACACCTGCAACGCTGTTTCTGCGAAGACGTCCGATCCGGCCCCGCATCCTGCGCAGACGCTGTTGCGCTTTATCGGCAGACGCGGGCGCAGTCCCCTGTCCTTTCTCTATTCTGTTCGGTCCTGAATTGTCTTTTCTTTTATTCTTCATAGAGTATCCGGTCCGCTCCTTCTGTTCTTCCAAATATGTATTTATTGTAATACGAAAACGGTCTTTTTTCTTCATAAATATACTCAGCCCACGCGGCATGTTATAATACAGAGCAGATCACATTTTTTAAAGGAGAACACGATGATTTATTGCGTGGAAGACGACAACAGTATCCGGGATCTGATGATCTATACACTGACCATAGCCGGCTTTGAAGCGAAAGGCTTTGCCGACAGCACTGATTTTTGGAAAGAAATGCAGACAGGCCGCCCCGAGCTGGTCCTTTTGGACATCATGCTGCCCGGCGAGGACGGCATCTCAATCCTCAAAAAGCTCCGGTCCACACCTATGACGGTCTCTCTTCCGATCATCATGGCTACCGCCAAGGGAAGCGAGTATGACAGAGTTATCGGCCTCGATCTGGGCGCCGACGATTATCTGTGCAAGCCCTTCGGCATGATGGAGATGGTCTCCCGGATCAGGGCCGTTCTGCGCCGCACATCTATGAATGAACACAAGAACTATCTTTCCTACGGAGCGATCACCATGGTTCAGTCCAGACATGTGGTCCTTGTGGACGGGCGCGAAATCTCCCTCACCCTCAAGGAATATGACCTCCTCAAGCTCCTTTTGGAACACATCGGCCAGGTGTTTACCCGCGACCAGCTCCTGTCCTCTGTCTGGGATCAGGATTATTCCGGCGAGACAAGGACTGTGGACGTGCATATCGGCACTCTGCGCACCAAACTCGGCGAGAGCGGCGAGGCGATCCGCACTGTGCGCGGCGTCGGCTACAGGCTCGGATAATAATAGGAAGAACAGGTAACTCTTTATGCGCGGCAAAATATTCCGTTCCATCTGGTTCGTTCTTCTCGCCACTCTGACCGTATCATTCGGCCTAACTGCGGTATTTCTGTACGATCACTTCACAGATGAACAGCTCGAGCAGCTTCGGGGGGAGACCAAACTGGTCTCTCAGGCTGTGACCCTCAACGGGCAGGACTATTTTGACCGGCTTGGGGACACGGACTTCCGCATCACCTGGATCACTTCCGACGGAACCATTCTGTACGACAATGAGGCGGACTCCCACTACATGCACAACCATCTGGAGAGGGAGGAGATCCGCGAGGCGCTCGAAAGCGGCTACGGAGAGAGCAGCCGCTATTCCTCCACCCTCTTCGAGAGGCAGCTGTACACAGCGCAGAGGCTTCCCGACGGAACAGTCCTTCGTCTCTCGATCACACAGGCGACGATCTGGACTCTGTTTCTTCATTTCATGCTGCCCCTGGCCATGAGCATCCCGGTGCTCCTTACGATCTCTCTTCTTATAGCCTCCCGCCTCTCAGAGCGAATTGTCCAGCCAATCAACGAACTGAATCTGGACTCGCCTCTTGAAAACGCCAACCGGGAAGCATATGAGGAGATTCTTCCGCTCCTTCGGCGTCTTGATGATCAGCACAGGCAGATCGCCCGGGACCGGGAAGAACTGGAAAAGACCTCTCTGATCCGCGAGGAATTTACCGCCAACGCCTCTCACGAACTCAAGACCCCTCTGCATGTCATTTCCGGTTACGCGGAACTGCTTGAGAGCGGCATGGTCTCCTCCGAAGAATCCCGCCGTCTCTTCGCGGGAAAGATCCGTGCGGAGTCCCAGCGCATGTCCAAACTCGTGGAGGACATCATAGGTCTGTCGCAGCTCGATGGCGGAGGTGCCGGAATGACCAGGGAATTCACGGATCTCTACCGGATCGCGGTCAACGCTGCAGAGAGCCTGGCAACCGCCGCCTCCGACGCAGGCGTGACCCTGAAGGTAGAGGGGGAGAGCGCTGTCATGTACGGCGTGCCCCAGGTCCTGTACAGCATCATCTATAACCTGTGCAGCAATGCTGTTCATTACAGCAACAGTGGAGGCCGTGTCCTTGTGACCGTCCATGACTACCGTGACAAGGCAGAGCTTACTGTCGCGGACAACGGAATAGGTATTCCCGCCAAAGATCTGGACAGGATCTTCGAGCGTTTCTACCGGGTCGACAAGAGCCATTCCAAAGAAGTGGGCGGCACCGGCCTGGGCCTTTCCATTGTCAAACACGCCGCCATGGTGCACGGCGCACAGGTCAGCGTCGAAAGTGAACTCGGCAAAGGCTCTGTTTTTACGGTCACATTTCCCAAACAAGCGTAAATATGCGAAAATAATCCACTAAATATCGGTTTTACATAAATTTTACAAAGCGATTCCCCCTAATTTGATATTCATACATTAAAATGGAATTGCAGTTCGCAATTTGAAAGGAGAATTCCATGTCAATCTACGATGTTTTCATACTGTTGGGCGGCGTCGGCCTGTTCCTGTACGGTATGACAATTATGTCAAGCGGCCTCAAGAACGCCTGCGGCGACAATCTTAAGGTCATTCTCGGAAAAGCAACCAAGAACAAGGTCACTTCCATTCTGGCAGGTATTGCCGTCACGATCTTCGTGCAGAGCTCCTCTGCCACGGACGTTATGGTCATCGGCTTCGTCACATCCGGCCTGATGGCGCTCAGCCAGGCGATCGGCGTCATCATGGGCGCCAACATCGGAACGACCGTCACAGCTCAGATCACCGCTTTCAACATCGGCGCCTATGCGCCTATGATCCTTTTCATCGGCGCGGTGATGAATCTGTTCCTCAAGAACAGGACTCTCAAGGAAGTCGGATCCGTAATCCTCGGATTCGGTATGCTCTTCCAGGGCATCACCCTCATGAAGTCCGCGATCGCGCCTCTCGCCGAGACCGCCGCGTTCCGCGCGCTTCTTACATCGCTGGAGAACCCGATCCTGACAGTTCTGTTCGGTATCGCCTTCACGGCGCTGCTGCAGAGTTCGTCTTCGGCAACTGTTATCTTCCAGGCCTTTGCAGTGCAGAATATCATCAGCTACAAGACCGCAGTATATCTGGTGATCGGCGCGGCTGTCGGTTCTGTCACGCCTAACCTGCTGGCCGGCCTTACAGCAAACCGCAACGGCAAGCGCTGCGCGGTACTGAACCTTCTGTTCAACTCCTTAAGAGCTGTACTGATCCTGATCCTGATCACGGTCTTCCCGCAGATCCTGACTTTCATACAGAATCTGTCACCGAACAATGTCGCCAGACAGATCGCGAACACACACACCTGCTTCGCGATCATCGCGGTACTTGTACTTGCACCGGTATCGGATTATATCGTGAAACTTGCCGGCAAACTCATCCCTCCTTCAGAGGAAGAGACCAGAAGGGGCGAGGACCAGCGGCTTGTTTACCTCACCAATACCTCACAGATCCCCGCGGTCATCGCTATGGATCAGGCGCACCGCGAGATCTGCAGAATGGCTCACTTCGCCATCGACAACCTGCAGTATTCTATCGACTGCTTCTTTGAACACGATGCCAAGAAAGGCCAGATGGCTCTTCAGGGCGAAGAGACCGTCGACTATCTGACCGGAGCAATCCTCGGAAAGCTTGTGGAGCTCCGCTCCCTCGACCTTTCTCCCAAACACCTGAACAAGCTCTACCGATATATTCAGGTCGTAGACGACCTCGAGCGTATTTCCGACCACGCCGAGAATATCGTCGAGTATGAAGAGCAGATGCGCACAGGCAAAGCTTCCATGCACCAGGAAGCCCTTGACGACCTCCAAATGCTGGCAAACATCACAATGCAGTCTATGAACGTCTCCCTGATCGTCTTCGAACAGGAACTCATGGACCGTTTCGCTGACGCAGAGGCCATGGAAGACCTCGTCGACGAGACCAAGGAGCAGATCGAGGCATCCCACATCGAGCGCATGGCCAAGAAAGCCTGTGACCCCAAGGGCGGAATCCTCTTCACAGACTTCTGCATCGACATGGAGCGCTGCTCCGACCACGCCATCAACCTGGCTGAGGTTGTCAGAGATCTCACAGAGCAGAATGCATGATCTTTTATTGAACTAAACAGGGCGGCTGCACATTCGTGCAGCTGCCCTGTTTTTGTTTGAGTTTGGGTTACATCTGTTTTTTTGTTTGGGTTGCATGGTTTTAGGGCGAGCTAAGCGGCTTCTGTTTGAGCTGCTCCATCGTTTTTGGCTAATGGCCATATGTGGATGGGGCCTGTTCGGGTGTTTTTGAGCATATGCTCCATCGTTTTTGGCTGAAGGCCATATGTGGATGGGGCCTGATTTGGCGTTTTAAAGTTTGCTCTCCATCGCCCTTGAATGAAGTCCCGATATGGATGGAAAGTTTGTCTCATCAAACACCATCCAATTTGACGACAACCCTTTGTGGATGGAAGATTTGTGCTGGACAAGCTTTCACGCACCATCCGATTTAACGACAAGCCGTTTGTGGATGGAGGATTTCTGCCAGACAGGCATTTCACGCACCATCCATTTTGACGACATCCGCAAGACGATGGAATTCTGTGCCAGACAAGCTTTCGCACACCATCCGCCACAATCAAAAAAAAGCTGCCGCAGCGCGGCAGCTAAACACATCTCCGACCATTCGATCCACCAAACACATTCAGAACTTAAATACAATTCCCACAACCGCCGCGATCGCCAAAAAGATGATCGGGCTCCATTTGAGCTTCTTCTGCCCCACAAAGATCAAAACCGCAAGTATGATCGCCTTGGGCAGGAACAAATCTGCCACATTACCGCTGGCTTCAAACGCCGGTATGTTGACCAATGCTATCTTGGCCACGTTGAGGCCCGCCGCTGTGATCATAGCGATCGAAGCAGGACGCAGACCGTAGAAAGCGCCTTCCACATGCGGATTGTCCCTGAACTTGTTCAGGAATTTGGCAATGATCAGGATAATGATCACAGAAGGTGCCGCAAGCGACAGTGTAGCAAGTATTCCGCCCGGAATGCCTGCGGTCTTAAAGCCCGCGTAGGTGGACATGTTGATGCCGATCGCGCCGGGCGTGGACTCGGAGATCGCGATCATATCCGCGATGTCCGCATGGCTGAACCAGCCTGTCTTGTCCGACATCTCATACAGGAAAGGCAGAGTCGCAAGGCCGCCGCCCACGGAGAAAAGTCCTGTCTTGAAGAATTCAAACATTAATCGAAGGAGTGTCATTTGTCCGCCTCCTTCCCTGTGCCGGATGCCGCTTTGCGATTTCTCATGGACATCAGGACGCCTATCACGCCCGCACAGATGACAAGGACCGCTGCCGGCACCTTCACGGGCAGAACGCTTGAGAAGGCGTTCAGTGAGAAGATCACCAGATACAGAATCAGCGCGAACGCGTCAACCACCGATTTCTTCCACAGGCGCATGACCGCCTGCAGGATCAGAACACAGACACATACGCGGATTCCGGCGAATGCATGCTGTACGACCGGCAGGTCCGCAAAATTCGACAGAAAAGAGGCGATTACCAGGATGATAATAATAGGACCGGTCAAAAAGCCTGCAGTCGCGCAGAGTGCTCCTGCCACACCGGCCTTTTTCTCTCCGATAAAAGTGGAGACGTTAAGCGCGATGATGCCGGGCGTACACTGCCCTATGGAAAAATAGTCCCGCAGGTCATCCATTGTCGTCCAGTGCCGTTTGTCGACGAGTTCCCTCTCGAGAAGAGGAAGCATCGCATACCCTCCGCCGAAATTGACACAGCCGATTTGGACAAAAGTAATGTATAGTTCCAGAAGTTCGTTCATAGGGTTCCTTTCAGAAAACCAGCACCCGCACCGCGGACGCTGGCGCTTTAAAACCAGCACCCACGTCCCAAACGCTACGCGTTCGGGACTATGGTTGGCCAGAGGCGTTTCACGCCTTGGCCACCCCGGAAAGAAAAAAACGATCACTCGGATAAGCAAGCTCCTCCGATTGATCGTTATTTTCTTTCCGGGGTGCTGGTTTTTTATTACATTGTAAACTGTATAAAGCAAAACACCGCGTAGATCGCCAGCAGTATGATGCCCTGGGCGCGGGTCAGTTTGCCGCGGATGAGGGTGGGGACCGTCAGGATGGTCATGACAAGAAGCATGACCGGGATCTCCAGGATCAGGCTGGCGTTGTGGCCCATGAACACAGCGCTCTTGGGAACATCAAAGGGGGCGAGCGTTACAGAGACACCGCTTACCAGCACCAGGTTGAAAACATTGGCGCCGATGACGTTTCCGAGGGAGAGCGCCCCGTGACCCTTGAGCAGGGAGGTGATCGCCGTAACGAGTTCGGGGAGGCTGGTTCCCAGCGCCACGAAGGTAAGCGCGATGACTGATTCCGGAACGCCCAAAGCCTGAGCGATCAGTGTTCCGTTTTCCACCAGGAGATTGGCGCCGACTGCGATCAGGGCTGCTCCCAGCACCAGGAACATCAGAATTTTGCCCATTGACATGTCTTCTTCGGACGCGCCGTCGTCTTCGGGGGCTTCAGGCTGTGGGCTGTTCTTCATGGACCGGACATTGACGATCATGTAGCACACGAATACCGCCAGCATGATCAGACCCATTGGCCTCGTAAAGCGCCCCATCACATAAGCCGCTATGCAGTAGATCGCCGCCGCAACGTAGAAGAATGCCACCGGCACTCTCAGCGTTTTGGGATCCGCGGGGCCGGGATGTACCGCGATGGTGATCGCCGCAATCAGAGCTGTGTTGCAGATTACAGAGCCGATCGCGTTTCCGTACGCGATCTCGCCGTGACCGGACAGCGCTGACATGGTGGAGACCATGACTTCCGGAAGCGTAGTTCCGATAGAAACGACTGTCGCGCCGATCAGCAGCTCCGGCAGATTGAATTTTCTTGCCAGCGCGCTGGCGCCGTCCACGAACCAGTCGCCGCCCTTGATAAGGCATACAAGACCAATAATGAATAAGACAACGGGTTTGATCATAGTTTTTTACCTCTTGAGACTAAGTATTTCGTCATATCCGTCCGGGGCTGCTGCCTGTTCACAGTTTATCCGCGATCGCCTGCAGGTAAGGGCGCGCCTCTTCACCGGCGATGCCGTAATCCTTTTCCTTGTAGTTCCAGAGCGCACGGCCGATCTTATACTTCTCAAACACCTCATGGATGTCCGTCAGCCAGCGCACCGCATCTTCCCGGTTCGCGCGGTCAATGACGCCGTACTCGCCGCAGTAGAGTGGAATGTCTCTCTCTTCTGCAGTCTTCAAGGCAGGCTCGAACAGCCCGGCAAAGAATTCAGTGCCTATCGGCCTGATGTCCTCGTTAAAGATCGTGTATGTGCAGCAGGGATCCACTATTTTGGTCGCTTCGCGGTACTCTTCCACCGTCTTCGGATATCCGATGCGGAAGTCCAGAGGCATTCCGTCTACCCAGTATGCTCCCTGATGTGTGAAAATAAAGGGTTCATAGCAGTGGAAAGTATACGCGACTTTCCGGTCCGGCGTGTCGGCCAAAAGAGGCACGGCAGTAACCGCGTTGTAGAACACTCCGCCAAAGATGACCCAGGTGTCCGGCGCGAACTCACGGATAGCTTCTACAGCCCGCAGCGCGATGCCGTTCCACAGATCTTTGACCTCGACTGCCACGATCTCGTTCAAAAGTTCATAGGCCACGATGTCCGTATCCGTGCTGTAACGCTTCGCGATAGTCCTCCACATATCCAGGAACCGTTTCTGGCGGCCGGGATCCGTAAAGAAGATCGTCTTGTCGTCCTTGTCCAAAGGGTCAAACGAATAGCCGTATGTCTTATGGATATCAAGGATCATTCGAAGGCCGTTTCGCCTGCACCACTCCACGCAGTTATCGATATACCGATATCCTTCCTCTATGGGTTTACCGTCCTCTGTCTCGATCACGGTGTAATCCACCGGTAAGCGGACGTGGTCGAGCCCCATTCCCGCGATGCGCCGGATGTCTTCCTCCGTAATGAACGTATCAAAGTGCTCCCTGGTCGGAGCATCAAATTGGGAGAGCCAGCCGCCGAGGTTAACACCTCTCATATAGCCTTCCATACCTCGCATTTTATATTCTCCTTATCACCTTTGCCAATTCTGCTGCAAACACTATATTTCCTTCCACCGACAGATGCACTCCGTCAAAGGCGAGTTTCAGGTCCCACGACGACGCATCCGCATAGTATGCGCCGCGGCGAGCCGCGATCTCTCTGTAGTATCGTGCCAAAAGAGCGCTCTGCTCCAGGCATTCCTGTTCATACATCTCGGTTCCCTGCACAAACGGCTCCGTACAGGACGGGTCCGTGAACCGGATCTGCGGGGGCGCGATCAGCAGGATCTCCGCAGACAGAGCTTTCCCCGCGCCGCTGATCAGGTTGTCCATTTTCGCGGCCACTGCGGAAGCGTCGGGATGTCTCATGCTCAGCAGGTCATTCGTCCCGAGCATGAATGCGAACAGGTCCATCGGCATCTCACCCCGCAAACTGTCCAGCACCATAGAAGTACCTCTGCCTGCTCCCGGGATCATCCTGCCGGGCATCCCGTCCTCGGCGACCTCCCACACTCCGTCCAGGCTTTTCGCCAGGATCGTCGTCCAGCGTTCCTTCCTCGGATATCTTCCGCCCGTGTAGAATGAGGGATCATAGCCGTAAGTGTTGGAATCCCCGTAGAAGAAAACCTTTTTCATATCCCGTCCCTTTCCGCCGGTACTGCCGCCTTTTACAGATTCGCCGCACCGATCATGCCCGCATTACTGCCGAGCTCTGCTGCCGCGATCTCCGGGATCATGCCGTTGGCGCCGCCGAAGCAGTCTCTCTCCATCATTTCGCGGATCGGTCCTGTCATCGTCTGGGCGTATTCACTCATAGCGCCGCCGAGCAGGATCAGCTGCGGACGGAACATGTTCACAATATTGACAATGCCGGTTCCCAGCATCTCCTGGTACTGCTGGACAGTTTCCTGCAGATCGATATTTCCTTTGGAAGCTCCCCGGAAGATCTCATCCAGTTTCAGCTTACGACCTGTGGCCTCCTCTGCCGAGCGCTTCAGCGCGGGAACGGATACATACGCCTCAAGACAGCCCTTCCTGCCGCAGGTGCAGCGCCTTCCGTTTACGCGCACGACCTGATGGCCGACTTCGCTGCCGCCCATGATGCCGCCCTCAAAGACCTGGCCTCCCAGGATAATGCCGCCGCCGACACCGCCGCCGATGGTGAACATGACGACATCTGAGTAGTCCTTGCCGGCTCCTGCCACTGCCTCACCGAGAGCCGCGCAGTCCGCGTCGTTCGCGATGCGCACCGGGCAGGGGATGACCCGGCCCAGTTCCCCGACCAGATCCACGTCCATCCAGCGCAGGTTGTTGGAATAGATGACCTTTCCTTCGCGCCTGTCGATGGTTCCGGGTACGCCCGCACCGACACCGATGCACTGATCCAGAGGAATACCCTGTTCTTCCAGAAGATCCAGCGTCGCCTGCGCCACTACGTCAATGAACTCCGAAGCCTCCTTCTCCACGTCTGTAGGGAAGGTGCGCATCGCGATGATCTGCTGATGATCATTTACAAGTCCGATCTGAGTCTCGGTACTGCCGATAATGACGCCCGCGCGGATCGGGCTGGCTTTTTCACGGATCGTGGTGAGCAGAGCGTCACATTTCCCTTCGATCTGCCAGTCGCCGCTGCCCGCTGCCAAAAAGAAGCTGTCTCCCTTGCGGTAGGACACCGACTCGCCCTTGCAGCTGATCTTGCCTTCGCCGTCCAGGATCAGAATGCTCAGGAAGGATTCTCCCGTAACAGTTCCCTGCATGCGGTATGTGAGTCTTCCGTCCAGGTTCAGTTTGTCGACTGTAAAGTAGTCGCAGTCCGCCACATGCGGGTACTCGCTGCCGCTCTTAATGATCGGAACGCGGCTGGTCACCGCCAGAGCCTTCTCGATGTGCAGGTCACGCTTCTTGCCGTCCTTGCCGACGCGGCCGTAATCGTACACGCGATAGGTTACATTGGAGTTCTGCTGGATCTCGGCGATCAGGATCCCCTTGCCGATCGCGTGAAGAGTGCCGGACTCGATAAAGAGAACGTCGCCCTTCTTCACCGGAACCGCGTTGAGGACCTCAAGCAGCGTATTTTCCTCGATCCTCTTGGCGAATTCCTCCCTTGTGATCTCCTGCTTGAAACCGTAGTACAGGAATGCGCCTTCCTCCGCATCGAGAACGTACCACATCTCTGTTTTGCCGTACTGGCCTTCGTTCTGCAGCGCGAATCCGTTGCTGGGATGCACCTGGATCGACAGGTTATCCTTCGCGTCGATGAATTTGGTCAAAATAGGGAATTCCCTGAATCTCCGGCAATGGGTGCCGAGCACTTCCATGCCTTCTGCTTCAAGATAATCCCGCAGAGACTTCCCCTCGTAAGGTCCGTTCATGATCATGGACGGGCCGTCGGGGTGACAGGAGAGTTCCCACGCCTCAGCCAGAATGTCTCCTTCATACTCTACATTGTACTCATCAACCAGTCTGTGTCCGCCCCACAGATAGTCCTTGCAGGCCGGTTTCAATTTCAAAATACTCATGCCCCACCTCTCATAAGTTATCTTTTACACGCTCTGTTTTACAATGTTTCGTTTCTGATCTGACCGTTTGCGGGCAGACTCATACAGAATAATAGTAGCTATATTCCGGCAACAAATCAAGCACAGCCTCACACCTTAAATATTTACCATTGCGGCATACCTTCAGGATTATGTACTATAAAAAAGAACATAAACCTGAGGCGCCGGCAGATCAAAAAAGAGAGTGCGGCGGCGCCGGTAATACAGCACTCCCGACAGAGGTACAATTATGAAAAACGACAGATGGGTATATTACAAAGACGTCAAGCCGCAGGATATGGGAGGCGGAGTTACCCGCCGCGTCCTGGCTTATTCCGATGATCTGATGGTAGTGGAGAACACCTTCGAGAAAGGCGCCGTCGGATCCCTCCATCATCACCCTCACACACAGATCACCTATGTGGCGAGCGGCGCTTTCGAGTTCGAGATCGACGGCGTAAAGAATGTCGTAAGAAAAGGCGACACAATGCTCAAGACCAATGACGTCATCCACGGCTGCGTGTGTCTGGAAGCGGGCGTTCTGCTCGATATCTTTAACCCTTACCGCAAAGACTTTGTAGAAGACTGAGAATCAGCGCTGACAATATTTCGAACGGCGGATCAGATATGGCGTTTGATGGGCACTGCCCGCTCAGCCATCGCCTTCTCAATCTCTTCTGAGCTCCAGCCTGCTCTCTCCATGCCTGTCGGACAATTCGGGGCAGAGAGGGGGCAGTTGCTGCGGCAGCCGCCGCAAAAACCGGTGGTCTGTTCTGCTGTATTCTGATTAAGATCTTTACCCATTGCTGTCTCCTGTCACTTCACTTCATTTACTATAGCCTATCAATTTCAGATAATTGTCTGCCAGTTTCTCAGGCGGCATCTCCATTTTGCTTCCGATCCACCATCTCACTGCTTCCGCAAGGCTCCCGGTCAGATAGTTCAGCGCAAACCCCTTAGGGACATCGCGCCTTATACTGTCCGGATATTGCTCAAACATCGTGACCAGATACTCTTTGAAGTATCGCATGAACAAATCCCCGCTTTCCCCGGACAGGATACCCAGCACATTTCCTTTATTGTCCTTCAGATGGTAGAGCAGGTGCGTGATCTTCTCCCGCAGTCCATGGTCGGAGGAAGAAAAATCGTGGGATGTCTCCGAACGCAATTCATGTGAGAAAATATGATCAAAAATATCGGTGCACATCTCCTTCAACAGCGCGTCCTTCGTCTCAAAGTGAGAATAAAACGTGCTTCTCCCGACATTCGCTTTATCCAGGATCTCCTGAACGGTTATG